>CAYVXX010000019.1:0-33625 GCA_964454305.1 uncultured Syntrophales bacterium
AAGTATCATGTCCCCGGAATTCTCCTGAGGAGACTTTATGAAATATCTCGTTAAAATCGTTTGTTGTATATGCATTATTTTTTTAACAGGCAGCACAGTCATGGCGCAAACCCCGCCGGACTCGGGCATCCTCCTCCAGGAACAGCGGCAACCCGGTGCTCCTCTGCCGGACCGTCTTCCCTCAGACCGTGAAAAGGAGATTACGAGTCCTCCCATGACCGATTCCGGAGTCAGGGTTCTTGTGAAGGGCTTTCGTTTCACCGGCGGCGATGGTATCGCAACAGACGCCGAACTCCAGGAACTGGTCCGGGACAGCATCGGTAAGGAACTCGGCTTCCCCGAACTCCAGCAGGTGGCCTCTTTGGTTACCGCCTACCTCCGTGAGAAAAAGGGCTATCTCCTGGCAAGGGCATACCTGCCCAAACAGGATATCACCGAGGGCACCATCGTGATCGCCATCATCTCAGGACGCATTGACGGGAAGGTGAGGATCAACATCAATGAGCCGAAAAGGATCAACCCCTCTTTACTGGCAGGTATAGCCGACCGCGCCGTCCCTGCCGACAGCCCTGCCAGGATGGAGCGGATAGAGCGGGCCGTACTCCTCATGAACGACCTTCCCGGCATCAACGCCAGGGCATCCCTTGAACCGGGCACACAACCGGGAACCACCCGGATCGTCATCAACGCCGCCGAGGGGGCCATCTTCCACGGCCTTTTCTCCGGCGATAACTTCGGCGACCGCTACACCGGCGCGTATCGCGGCACCGGTCAGGTTTCCACCTATGATCCCTTCGGTTTCGGGGATCAGCTAAATCTTTCCTTCACATGGGCGGAGCGCCTGACCCAGTGGCGGGCCTCCTATGCCCTTCCCCTGGGGTCTACGGGTTTTACCTGGAATGCCGCCTATACGGGCCTTGACTATGAACTGGGAAAGGATCTTGAGGACCTCAAGGCAAAAGGCTGGGCGGACAGCATATTTACAGGCATCAGCTATCCCCTGGTCCGTTCCAGGAACGCAAGCATCTGGACCGGTGTGGGATTCGAATACCTGATGCTCATAGACGAGGCCAACGGGGAGAAGACCCGCGACAGGGAGTTGCCTCTCGGCACGGTTTCCGTCTCAGGCACCTTCTTCGATACCTTCTGCGGCGGGGGACTCACAAGCTCCTCCATTGTTCTGACCGGGGGCGACGTAGATCTCTCGGGGCATACCGCCAATAAAGATAACGATGATGCCGGACCAAGAACACAGGGCAATTTCATCCGGGCGACCTATTCCCTTGCGCGCCTCCAGCGCCTGACCCGGCAGATCGCCCTCTTCGGGTCTGCCAGGGGACAGTTCGCCTCAGACAATCTCGACTCCTCCCAGAAGTTCATCCTCGGCGGCCCCACGGGAATACGCGCCTATCCCGTAGGCGAGGCGCCGGGCGATGAAGGCCATGCCCTCACCCTGGAGGCCCGGTTCGACCTGCCCTTTATGCCCTCCTGGGCGGCCACTCAATTGATAGGCTTCTTTGACACGGGCTGGGTGAAGCTCCACCGGAGCCCCTGGCCGGGGTCCGTCACCAGCGCCAGCGGCGAAAACGAGTACCTGCTCTCCGGAGGCGGCGTGGGGATCAATACAGGCAAACCCGGCCTCTACAGCATACGGGCATCCTACGCCCACAAGGTCGGCCCTAACGAGGGACGGAGCGTATCCGGGAACGACGCCGACAATCTAAGCGATAACGGACGCTTCTGGCTCCAGCTTGTGATCTGGCTATAGGGGGATAATCATGAATAGATATCACATAACAAAGATAACCCGTCCTGATAGATTCTTTACCTTTACATTATTGATAATCTTGACATTAGTCCTTTTCCATGCCCTATCTGCATTTGCCCTTGACCCCAACACGCTCCCCACGGGCGGGCAGATTACCTCAGGTACAGGCAGCGTCTCCCAGTCCGGCAATGCCATGACCGTGAACCAGGCGACCGACAGGATGATCGCCAACTGGAACACCTTCAACATCGGTCAGAACGCCTCTGTTGCATTCCAACAGCCGGGGGCATCCAGCGTGGCCTTAAACCGCATCCTCGACCAGAACCCCACCCAGATCTACGGCAGCTTAACCGCCAACGGCCAGGTATTTCTCCTCAACGCGGCAGGGGTATATTTCGGTCCCACCGCCCAGGTGGATGTGGGGGGTCTTGTTGCCTCATCGCTGAACATCACAAACAAAGACTTCCTTGCCGGAAGGAACATCTTTGAGAATACAGGCAGCGCAGGCGCCATCCTCAATCAGGGGAACATCCGGGCAGCAGGTGGCGGCTATATCGCCTTCCTCTCACCTGCCATCTCCAATGAAGGGACGATCACGGCACATGACGGCACTATCGCCATGGCATCAGGCGACAGGGTCAGCCTCGACTTCACCGGCGATAGCCTGGTGAACTTCACCGTGGATCAGGGTGCTATTGACGCCCTCATTGAGAACAAAGGGCTCATCCGTGCAGACGGGGGCGCGGTGATCCTCACGGCAAAGGCCGCAGACACCCTTACCAACGCCGTGGTGAACAACTCAGGGGTCATAGAGGCAAGGACCCTTGAGAACAGATCAGGCCGCATCCTCCTTCTCTCCGATATGGAGGCAGGTGAGACAATCGCTGGCGGCACGCTCGACGCCTCTGCCCCGAATGGCGGGGACGGCGGCTTCATCGAGACCTCGGGGAAGAAGGTGACGATAGCGGACGGCCTCCATGTCACCACCTCTGCCCCCGATGGCACAACCGGTACGTGGCTCATTGATCCAACGGATTTTACCATAGCGGCATCAGGCGGGGACATGACGGGAGCCACGATATCTTCGAACCTTGGAACCACCAGCGTCACAATCCAAAGCAGCTCCGGCGCCACCGGCACGAACGGCGACATCTTCGTGAACGACAACATCACCTGGTCCGCCAACACACTCACCTTGAACGCTTACCGCAATATCGAGATCAACAGGGAGCTCAACGGCTCGGGAACCGCGCAGCTGTCCCTGCTCTACGGTCAGGGCGCCGTTGCGGCAGGGAATACCGCCACCTACACGATAAGGGCCCCGGTCAACCTGCCCGCGGGAAACAACTTTTTTACCACTCTTGGCTCTGACGGCACACTAAGGACCTACACCGTTATTACCTCCCTGGGGCTTGAAGGCAGCACCACCGGTACCGACCTCCAGGGCATGACAGGTGATCTCGCAGGCTACTACGCCCTGGGCGACAACATCGACGCCTCTGCCACCAGCACATGGAGTGCAGGCGCGGGTTTTGCCCCCGTTGGCAATAATACTACAAAGTTTACCGGCGCCTTCGACGGCCTGGGCCACACCATCACGGATCTCACCATCAACAGACCACCAACCGATTATGTCGGTCTTTTCGGCTATACCACCCGCAGTGTGAGCAATGTGGGGATGGTGGGCGGCGAGGTGACAGGCCACAGCTATGTCGGTGGCCTGGTGGGGTGGAACAGCGGTACCATTACCAACAGCTATGCAACCGGCAAGGTGACAGGCAGCGAACATGTCGGCGGCCTGGTGGGGAGGAACTACGGCACCATCACCAACAGCTATGCAACCGGCAAGGTGACAGGAGGCACCGACCTCATGAAATTTTATGTTGGCGGCTTGGTGGGGTACAACTCCGGCGGCACCATCACCAACAGCTATGCAACGGGCAGCGTGACAGGCGCCAAATATGTCGGCGGCTTGGTGGGGTACAACACCGGCACCATCACCAACAGCTACTCAACCGGCAAGGTGACAGGCAGTAGCAATGTCGGCGGCCTGGTGGGGTTGAACTACGGCACCATCACCAACAGCTATGCAACCGGCAAGGTGATAGGTGAAAGCTTTATCGGCGGCCTGGTGGGGTACAACTTAGGCGGCACCATCACCAACAGCTATGCAACGGGCGAGGTGACAGGCAGTAGCAATGTCGGCGGCTTGGTGGGGTACAACTCCGGCGGCACCATCACCAACAGCTACTGGGACACCCAAACATCAGGACGATCAACATCGGACGGCGGCACGGGGCTTACAACAGCCAAGATGATGCAGCAGGCTAATTTCAGCGGCTGGGATTTTACAGATACATGGTGGATGAGCGAGGGCAATACCCGGCCATTTTTGCGCATGGAATACAGCACAACCATCACCAACGCACACCAGTTGCAGTTGATAGGCATGAACACGACTACCTTAGCAGCGAGTTACACCCTCGCTGCCGATATCGATATGGCTGAGCTCAGCCAGGCATCGGGCCTGTGGAACACAACGAAAGGTTTTGTCCCCGTGGGCACTTCTGCAACGAAGTTCACCGGCGCCTTCGACGGCCTGAGCCACACCATCACGGATCTCAACATCAACAGGCCGTCAACCAGTTATGTCGGTCTTTTCGGCTATATTGACAGCTCCGGCAGCGTGAGCAATGTGGGGATGGTAGGCGGCGCGGTGTCGGCGAGCGGCTTTTATATCGGTGGCCTGGTGGGGTACAACTCCGGCACTATCACCAATAGCTACTCAACCGGCGCGGTGACAGGCAGCGGCGATGTCGGCGGTCTGGTGGGGAGGAACTACGGTACCATCACCAACAGCTATGCAACCGGCGAGGTGGATAGCAGTGGCTTTTATATCGGTGGCCTGGTGGGGTACAACACCGGCGCCATCACCAACAGCTATGCAACCGGCGAGGTGTGGAGCTTCGACTATATCGGCGGCCTGGTGGGGTACAACGTCGGTACCATCACCAACAGCTATGCAACCGGCGAGGCGATAAGCGATGTGTCTGTGGCCGGTGAATATGTCGGCGGTCTGGTGGGGAGGAACTACGGTACCATCACCAACAGCTATGCAACCGGCAAGGTGACAGGCAGGAAATATGTCGGCGGTCTGGTGGGGAGGAACTACGGTACCATCACCAACAGCTATGCAACCGGCGAGGTGCTGGGTATAGCTTATGAAGGTGGCCTGGTGGGAGACGACGGCGGCACCGGCACTGTTACTGACAGTTTCTGGGACACCGAAACATCAGGACAACCAACATCGGACGGCGGCACGGGTAAGACCACCGCTGAGATGAAGCAGCTTGCAACCTTCAGCGCCTGGGACATCGACAACGCAGGGGGCACAGGAAAGATCTGGCGTATCTACGATGGAAATACCTACCCGCTACTGCGGAATTTTCTTACCACCGCAACCGCTACGGCGGAAAACACATCGATGGTCTATAATAGGTCAACAACGGTCGCCGGCGGCTCGTATACATGGGACATAGCCGTCGACACAAGCAAGATCTACGGCGCCGCGGCATACACAGCGAGCAGCAAGGATGTCGGTAACCGCACCCTTTCCCTGAGCGGCCTGTACTTTTTACAGGACGGATACGACATCATCACAACCAGCGGAACGGTTGATATCACCGCCAAGGCCATGACCCTCTCGGGCATCATCGCCAGCAACAAGGTCTATGACGCGACGACCGCGGCGACGGTGAACACCGGCTCCGCTGTCTACACGGGCATCATCGCCGGGGACGCCGTCACCGTCTCCGCCACCGGCCTCTTCGACACCAAGAACGTGGACACGGGCAAGACCGTTACTCTGACCAGCAGCTACACCGGCGCAGATACGGGCAACTACGCCATCACCGACCAGGCTGCCGCCACCGCGGACATCACCGCCAAAGGTCTTACCGCTGCCTACACGGGGACCAACAAGGTCTATGACACCACAACCACAGCCACCGTCACCGGCTCATCGGCAGATATCATCGCAGGAGATACGGTCACCTTCTCCCAGACGGCGGGTTTCATTGATAAGAACGTGGGGGCAGGGAAGACGGTCAACGTATCGGGGATCGCGATCAGCGGGACGGATGCAGGCAACTATGCCCTGACAGGGACGACCGCAACAACCACCGCGGATATCACCAAAGCGCCCCTTTCAATTACAGCCAACGACGACAATAAGATCTACAGCGGTGTTCCCTATTCCGGCGGAAACGGTGTTACTTATGCCGGGTTTGTTGGCGGCGAGACCTCAGCAGTGCTGGGCGGCACGCTCCAGTACGGCGGCACCAGCCAGGGGGCTATCAATGCGGGGACGTACAACATCGATCCCTCGGGTCTGACCTCCGGCAACTATGCCATAGGATTTGTAAACGGGGTTCTCACCATTGGCGGTAGCTCCATGACAGCTATGGAGGCTGTGAATTCCGTATTGATGTGCACCCTGAACACGTCGAACGGCACCGCCGTATTGGCGGGCAGCCTTAACACGACCGGAGGCACACAAGAGGGTCAGGGCGGTAATCCGGGGACGCATGACGTAACATTAATGGGCCCCGGCACAGGCAGCACTACCCTGACAAATTTTATCAACACCACCCTGGTGGCACCGTAGACTGAGGGGAAATAATCCTCCTGTCTTCTCAGATTCCTGCGGCAATATCGGCGAGGCTCGTTTCGTTTCGGATTTTGGGAAATCTGGGGAAACGGTATACTCATGCCGACAAAATCAGAAAAGTAATCCAGATAATTAGTGACACTTCCCTATTTCTTTTTTGGCCGTCCTACCTTTCCAGTCAATAACTTTCGGAAAAATAACTTCTCCAGACCTTTCACAAAGTCCACACTCCCCATTGGGCGTCCCGTGGATGTCGCCCGCCTATAAAAATAGGGAAGTGTCCCTAATTTACTTGTAAATGCATTTTTCGAGCAGATGAAGACTTTGACAGGTCTGGATATTGTTAAGACCATCGAAGAACGGAACGGGGGAGGAGACAAAAAGTTAGGTTTGTCATAGGTACTGATGGAGGGCAGGGGCTCGTCGGGATAGCTCCTTTCTCTGCCTGCCGCCGAAAATGTCCGTCTTCAATCATCGGCGCCGCACTCCAGATATGAGGGGCAATATTTCCTTGACATACAAGAGCGTTATTCCTATACTTTTTTCCATCAATGTCATTTAAAATCAAAGGTATAGGAGACAGAGCAGGATGGGCTTGTTTGGAAAACCGAAAGGAAAAAAATATCACACGAGAACCATAGAGGTGAATACATACGAATACGACGACCGGAGATTGGTCGTAGAGGGATGTCTGACAGATCATCGATTGCAGGAATTTCATTTGACTAAAGGTGAAAAAAGATCACCAGGTATATTGCATCAGATGATCATCCATTTGCTTGTCAACAAAACAAATCTTGAGATCGAGGATCTGCATGTTGAAATGCCTGATGTTCCAAATGAGGAATGCTTGGAGACGATCAACAGCATGGAGCCTGTAAAGGGATTAAAAATTGCCAGTGGATTTAGGTCAAGGATAAAGGCGTTGGTTGGCAATGGTAAAGGGTGCCAACATTTAGCAAATCTCTTAACATCAATGGGTTCCTCAGCCGTTCAGGGATACGCCGCTTACAAACAGCAGAAATCCCCTAAAATCATATCGGATATGATCAACATGCTTGTGAACACCTGTTGGACATGGCGTACAGAAGGACCTTTGGTAAATTCTATTAAAGAAAAAATAGAAGCAGAACGAAATGGATAGGTCATTACAGATCGGGTAATTATCTTTATTTTGATGGATGTGTCTCATTTTCATTGACACATTGCGCGACAGTTGCCACCTGCACTGAAGCAAAGACGAGCAACAAATTTTGCAAGCGGGAAACGAATATCTTAAAATTTGCGAGCTTCGTTTTTTCGATGTCCTATCATACTGTCATCAATCGTAACAGATTGAATGGAGATAGCAGATAACGTCACTTTTTATGCTTCATGAATCATAACGATTGGCAAGTTATGTTGTCAGTATAGTTATGTTACCAGATATAATTCCTTTCAATCCATGGTTTAAGAAATCCATATAGTTCCTTTCGTTCTTTTCCCTCCTTTGATCTATTTTCCAAGCTAAGATTGCTTTAGAGTCGTTTTCTCATCACGAGTCAAAGGAGAGAAAACGATGCAAAAGGCGCCGATCTACAGGAAGCGTCCATGCCGAGTTTGTCGTCGCTGGTTTATGCCCAATGCAAGGCTCAAAGATCGTCAGATGACCTGTGGCTATGATAAATGCAAAAGGGAGTGGCACAGGAGGAAATGTGCAGAATGGAACAAAAACAATCCCGATTATTTCAGAGCCAACTACCTGCAGAAGAAACTCGATGCTGGGGATCAAAGTGAGAAAGATTCAAAAGCCTGCCAGCCTAGAAGTACCCCTTCCGTGTTACCAAAAAGCCGTTTAAAGTCAGGACTACCCCTTCAGTATGTTAAAGAGGTGATCGGCATTCAACACCTTATAATTACTGAGTATTTGGCGCAACTACTCTTCAGGCGTTTTCAAGAGGCGTTAAGAGGGCAACTTGTTGTAAATGCAAGACAATCAGAGCAACTACCCACCATGGAGGTTTTAAGATGTGATCGACTTTGAACGGGGCTTTTGTGTATACCCGCACATATAAAGAAAGAAGGAGTTGGCCATGATACGAAAAAGGATACTCAATCCTCACGGGGATCGAACATGATGGATGAGGTCATTCGGGAACCCTTACGAAAACCGAAATACCAGATCGAGCTGCCGGAGATCTATGATGAATATCTGGACTATTATGAAAAGAGCAGACAGATACCATACCGGCTTATCAAAGCTACCAGGGGTGTACTTGTTTCTTTTCATTATTATCTGGGGAAACATAAAATCGATCTTCCTTCACTTGAAATTGAACAGATCGATGCCTTTCTGGCAGAGTTTTTTGAGAACCTTGCGCCGGCGACTCAGAAATCTTACCGTTCTATGATCCGAGGTTTTTTGAGATATCTGTATCATGAACGCAGAATTATACGCAGAGACCTTGCTTCTCTGGTGGTGGGAGGATACGTATATGCCCGGTCGAAACCACCAAGGTTTTTACGACCAAAGGAAGTACAAAAATTATTTTCAAGCCTACAGCTCTCTTCACCCAGAGAGATCAGAACATGTGCCATGGTACATCTGGCGTATACTATGGGGCTCAGGCCCGTGGAAATAAGCAGGATCACCCTTGATGATATCTCCTTCAGCAGGGGTGAGTTGACTGTCAGGAACAGAAAAAACGATAATCCGATGACGCTTCCTTTGCCAGAGCAGACGATCAAGGCCATAGCCGTCTACATAATCGGTGTCAGGTCCGTAAGCAAACACCGTGCTCTTTTTTTGAGCTTTCATAAACCGTATGGGCCCTTATGTTCGGGAACCGTTGTCGGTTACATTGGAAGATGCATGAAAGAGGCGGGGCTTCTCGGATCGGCCTACTGGCTTAGACATACCTATGCACAGAACCTTCTGGAGACAGGCGTAACAATATATGAGATCAAGGAGATGCTGGGGCACGACACGATCGAATCCACACGAAAATATCTCCATATACACACTCAACTTATGCGGGAGGCACTCTTTGATGAAACCCTTTGAGAGTTTTCTGGCCCCGCAATTTGAAGAATATATTACTTACCGCCAAAGCCTTGGTTATGCGAAGAGCCCTTTAATATCGCATCTTAAAATACTTGACCGGTACCTGAAATCACGGAACATTGATCAGCAGATATTGCAGCCATTGTTCTTTCTTGAGCTCAGATCAAACCTCGTTGTGGAAGCGCGAACCGTTAACAGGGTACTTTCCTCGATTCGCGTCTTCTTCCAATATCTCATCCGCAGGGGATATTACGTTGAAAATCCCCTGCAGGATGTTCCACCACTGCCGGAAAATGCCATTGTTCCGTTTGTTTTTTCTCCCGAACAAGTCGAGCAATTACTGCCTGCTGTTTGCAAAAGGATACGGAAAGATTGGAAACATTTTTTGACAGACATGGCAATATACGTGGCTATCTTACTTTTGGCCCGGTGCGGGATGAGAATCTCTGAGCCGTTGAGGCTACTCTCCAGTCACTATCGACCTGATGATGGCACCATCTATATAGAAAAGACCAAGTTCAAAAAAGACCGGTTGATTCCGGTTCCAAAGGACGTACAGACAGAAATCGAAAATTACCTGGCGGTGCGAAAATCCTTACGCCTCGATGATCAAAATCCGTCCCTCCTGGCCGGACGAAAACAAAAGGCCGTCCGGGATGACCAAATACGTTCGGTCTTTCACAAGGCGGTCAGGGACATCGGTCTCAATCAACAAAGACAGGTTATGGGCAATATCAACTTCAGTTCACCTACTCCCCACAGCCTACGGCATTCTTTCGCCGTCAACACGTTAAAACGGATAAAAGAACGGGGGAACTCTGCCCAAAACGCACTTCCTGTTCTGGCCGTCTACATGGGCCATAGCGAATACAAGCATACCATCAAGTACCTCAAAGTAATCGATGCCCCGCAGCGGCAGGGGCTGGTTGATATTGCCATCTTCCATCAAGGAAAATAATGAAACTTTCAATAAGTATCCATCAATTTTTTGATCAGTACCTTCCACGCATAAAAGGGAGTAGTACTCAAACCGTCAAAGCATACCGGAGCACCTATGCGCTCTTTCTCCCCTTTGCCGCTGAGTATCATTCCATAAAAATCGCGTCTCTTGCGGTTGACCACCTAACGAGACTGTCGAAAAAGTAGAAAAATGGCTAATTTGTCCATTTAGCGTGTAATAAAATCAACTGCTTACGAACCTTAAAACCGCAGGTTTAGAGTTTTTCGACAGGCTCAACATCTGAGTTAATCTTGGACTTTCTGGATTACCTCGAATCAGATCGCAATAATAGCGCAAAAACCAGAAACCTGCGCCTGGCTACCATTAAATCCTTAGCAAAAATGATCCGGTTCATGTATCCGGAAAAACGAGACATTGCAGAAAGAATACTGAATATCCCTCAAAAACGCACACAGAAACAACTCATCGGCTTTTTGTATCCGGAAGAGATCCTTAAAGTTTTTGAATCCGTTGACCTTACAAAAAGAGAAGGCTTGCGTGACTATACCATACTGCATCTTCTCTATGACTCGGGCGCCAGGGCCAGTGAGATAGCAACGCTCAACCTTGAATACTTCGATCCGGAAAATAAAACGCTCGCTATCTCAGGCAAGGGAAATCGATACCACCAAATAGAACTGTGGCCAAGAACCACGGAGCTCATAAAACGCTACATTACGAAATACCGTACAACCCCGAAGCCGTTGTATCAACATCGGCTGTTCATTAATCAACGTGGAGAAGAACTTACAAGACATGGCCTTTATCGGATCTGTAAAAAATATCTCTTCAAGGCCTTAAGCTCGAAACGTCTCAAAAATATCAATCCTGTCCATAGTTTTCGGCATTCGTGTGCGGTAAGGATGCTTTCTTCCGGAGATCCAATATCGGATATCAAAAACCGCCTGGGTCATGAAAATATCCAGTCTACCATGGCTTATTTGCAAATGGATTTAACACGCAGGCGACACGTGCAGCAAAAGTTTATCGAATATACCCAATCCGTTCTGAAACATGACACGAAGATAGACGAACTTGTCGATTGGGAAAATAAGGAAGAAACCCTGACTTGGCTGGATAGTCTCTAAATCGGAAGTGCAAACCCGAGTCGGACACGGAGAGGTATGCCACAGGACTATTTATTATGTTGACAGTTTCGTTGAACCTATGATGACAAACAATGCTATCCTACTGTTTTTACAAACGATATCACGTTTCCACGGGCCATGGCGATTAAGCCTATGTTCTCAAGGAGTTAAGGCCACTCGCAACATAAGGCAAGCTGTCTGTAATTTTTGATTTCTCCTCATCGGTAATACTATTAAACAAATAGCGCTATTCCGATTTTATGTGTCGGATTATCCTTGATTTTTCGATTTTGCCTGCTATATTGTCGGTAATCACAAAAAAAAGGGGGGGGGACTTCTTCACGTAAATAAAGTAGCTAATCTTCTCACGCACGCATTCCGAACGCTCTTCTGAAAAAGATCAACGATTTCAAGTTTATACCCCCCCCCTTTTTTTACTAATGGAACTAACCGAAAAAAAGATAAAATCGTACGGGTATATGTGAAATAATTTAGTATAGTGTCCCTTGAATTACACCAAAGATGTTTTGTTTTTCTTGCTTTTCGCGGGAGAACATTTTCAGTTTTAATAAATATTTTTCTTGACTTTCTTGAGAAAACTTTATTATCTTTAACCTACAGGTTAAATAATGTCAAAAGCCATCTTACTCAAAGGAAGTTGTTTTACGCTTTCGGCATTACGTGTAAATAATGAATGTTTAGTAGAAACATTCATTTCAAGTCTCCCAGAGAAAGATCAAAACCAATTGGTTGCTCAGTTGAAATATATTGCTGACAATGGACCTCCACACAATGAAGAAAAATTTAAAAAGCTTGTAGATGATGTTTTTCAAATAAAGACACGTCGAGGAATCAGGGTATTATGTTTTTTTGATGGGGAAAAATCATTATTACTTACACATGGTTTTCCTAAGCCCAAGTCGAAAGTATTAAGGGTTGAAATAAGTAAAGCTATTGAATGGCGTAAAGATTACTTCAAGAATAAGGTAAATTTGCCGAATAAGTTATAAAAAGGTGTACATAATGAGTACAGAAAAATGGTTTAAAGATTTATTAGAATCCTTCGAGGGTGATTTTGAGTTTCGCCTGGAAACAACGATTCTAAATATTACTGAACAAATATGCAAAAAAATGAAAGAAAAAGACATAAACCGTTCACGACTTGCAGGAATTTTAAATGTATCGCCCGCCGCAGTAACAAAAATTTTAAATGGTAATTCAAATTTTACCCTTCGTACCTTATTATCCTTATCTGATGCGCTTGATTCAGAATTAACGGTTCAAATACGAGATAATGTACAAAGCACAGATTCACCCGTTTTAACTACCATGGAATTGACAACGGCCTCAAATGAAAGAATAGAATCTGCTTACGCTAATCATACAGAGGCGGGTGCGATACCCCAAGCATATATTATCAATGCGCAGCAAAACTTAGCATAACAAACGGAGGTATTACCAAATGGTTTTAACCGGAAAATTTCGAGAAGTTTTAACTAATGAAATCGAATATGTTTTAGAAAAGATGAGTAAAGAGGATGCATTAGAGAAAAAACTTTTTTATTTTAGTGCGGTGCATGGAACTATAAATAGAATATTCAATTTAAATTTCGATGAAGATCTCGTTTATATTTCCTACATTCTTAGCGAGACTCACAGTGCTTTTGCGCGAAGACTCACAGAAAATAAGAAGGGTAATGTTGTAATTTGTCTGACTGCTGAACATATGAAATCGTTAGAGAACTTACTAAGAGAGTTGAAAGAGAATATAATAAAAAAAGGTGATATTGATAATACGATGAAGAAATTTGTGCTATTAGCATACTCTACTGCTGGAAACGGTTATTATTTGTTCCAAAAAGGATTATTAAAAATTTAGGGGGGGCAAGCCTATTCTTGACTCATCTTCATTCATCCCCATAAATTACATACAGGGATCTAATATTGTAACTTCCTCGCCAATTCTTACGGTGTATACAGCTGCTATCTATCAACATCCGAGTTTTTGATAGTGTCTGGGCTAATGTAAAAATCAAAAGCGGACATTAGGGGTAAACAATATCACACTAACATGTGAAAAGTGGAGAGCATCTCTTTAGCCTCTTTCGTTTAATGGCACATAATTTCTCTCTTTAGGCCCAACATATACCTGACGGGGACGATGAAGCCTGGTTACGGGATCCTCACGGCCTTCCTTCCACTGACTGATCCACCCGGGAAGACGTCCTATCGCAAACATTACCGCAAACATATTGATTGGTATTTCCAGAGCGCTCAGGACAATTCCACTATAGAAATCCACGTTGGGGTAGAGCCTGTTATCAATCAAGTACGGGTCCTTCAAGGCAGCTTCTTCCAGTCTCTTAGCTACATCAAGGAGAGGATCATTCCGTTCAATCTTATCCAGAACTTTGTCTGCCATCTCTTTCATGATTCGAGCCCGTGGGTCATAATTTTTATAAACCCTGTGGCCGAATCCCATTAAAAGAAACGGGTCGTTTTTATCTTTTGCTCTGGCTATGAACGGCGCAGGGTCTCCACCGGCGTCATGAATTTCTTGAAGCATTTCTATAACAGCCTGATTAGCTCCTCCGTGCAGTGGTCCCCACAAAGCGCTGATCCCCGTGGAAATAGCCGCGTACAAATTGACGCGAGCACTCCCTACCATCCGTACGGCGGATGTGGAGCAATTCTGTTCATGGTCGGCATGGAGAATCCAGAACACATTAAGGGCACGGACCATATCATCATTGATGGCATAGGGGCGGACGGATGTATCAAACATCATGTTTAAAAAATTTGCACAATAACTGAGGTAGCACGATGGATACACTACCGGAAGACCCATGGAAATTCTGTAGGACATAGCTGCCAGAGTCCTCAGCTTGGATAAGAGACGTGCAAACGTTTTTTCGATTTCATCCTCTTCCGATGTCTCGGGAATCTCAGGATAAAATGCGCGTAAAGCATTCACCATCGACGCGAGGATACCCATCGGATGTGCACCCCCGGGGTAACGTTCGAAGAAATGTCTCATATCCTCATGGACGAGTGAATGATTATTCAGCATAATTGAAAAGTTGTTAAGCTCATCATTCGTCGGTAGATCACCATTGATTAAAAGATACGCCGTTTCAACGAAACTGGACTGTTCTGCCAGTTGCTCTATGGGGATGCCCCGGTACCTTAAAATCCCCTCTTCCCCATTCAGGTACGTGATACTGCTACTACAACTGCCGGTGTTTCCATAACCCGGGTCAAGAGTTATCAACCCCGTCGCTTTACTAAGGCTGGAAATATCGATCGCATTATTCCCCTCAGTAGATTCAACTATAGGCAACTCATATGTTTTTCCATCAACAATCAATTTTGCTGTTTTTTCCATAAATTCACTCCTTTATTAAAATCTATATCCTCTCTTCCCCCTCAAAAGGGAAAAGACAGTAAAAAGTGACGACTCAATAAAAACACATAACCTTTTGAGATACCACATCGGCGACTATGTGTATGTTTTCTCCTTCTGCATCGTATACCTTGACAACATCACGATAATCAAGGGCATCAGGGAGAATTTTTTCTAACTGATTGGGTAATCCTTTTATATATGTTTCATTAAATATCACATTATCATCGCCCGGGAATAGAGCAACATAAAAGATTTTGGTTTCCACAAGATCCTGGAAGAAGTGCGTACCATACGAAAGTTCGGGAATCAGATTGGCATCCACGTATGCGATTTCCCCCAGTACATTTACATTGTTTATTTCGGAAAAACGGACAGGAACCCCCAGAGAGGGTGTAGACGATCCCCATCTACCGGGTCCCAGCAGCATGGTAGGCATATTCTCTCGACTCACAATTTTCCTGTTTAATCTTCCTACCAAACGAGCAACCTCATATTTGCCGCTCAATGCGAGCTCATTGTATCGTCTGGGATCAATGTAAATGATTCTTCGAATCTTCTGAAAAATGGATCCCCCCATAAACTTCCCTTCCGAACGAAAGATTATATTGTCTTCATCTACGTTTTCGGGAAACTCAATCCTCGTTTCCACTCCCATGGTCTGTAATGGTCTGCACTGCACCACATTAATCTGAAACATCCCATTCTTCCTGAAATTTACAGTAAATTCAATATCCACCGGGTATTGATAGATCGTTTCCAGCTTACGGAGCATACTCTGCATTATTTTAGTAAAAGACGTATTGGATAGAAGTTCGTCAAAGGTAATAATCCATGCTTCCTGATCCTTAATCCCCATCTCTTTTAATTTTTTCGCCGTTTCATGATCTCTGACCGCTATTTTTTCCATGTCTAAGTCAGGTTTCTGTCCCATGAGATTTAAAAGAGAAATCGTCTGCAATTCATTGTCATTCAGATTCAATACATCAACATCATGCTGTGAAAATTTTCTTGTATCTTCCATTCCCCCATGGGCCTTCACCAGGGGGGCATCCAATGCAACAATTCGAGGGTAATCACCTTCGACGCGATTTACTGCTCGCGTTCCCAGGCCAAAGACCAGGCGAAGCATCCCGGCCCTCGGGTCCATACCGGACTTCCAGACAAAGGTATTATAAGAAATGCCGACTCCTCCCACATCGGGAAACGCGTATTGTTTCCGGTATGATCCCGATACTCGCTGAACCAATAATGCCATCTGCTCATCTTCATCTTCAAGCCCTCTCTGTACCCGATACATAAGGGCATCTTCGTTCAAGGTACTCGCATAGATTTGTCGAACAGCATCTTCAAACTGTTTGTAACGTTCCTCAGGGCTCCCTTGATTGACGCAAAAAACGCTTTCATATTTACCGGCGAATGCATTACCGAACGCATCCTCAAGCAAACTGCTGGAACGGACAATATACGGTGATTGACCGAAATATTCTACAATCTCAAGGAATTGTTCCTTAATTTCTTCCAGGAAAGATCCATTGATCATATTCTCCCGGAGGGTTTTCCCTGCTTCAAAGTACCCATCCTTTGTTTTTTGCTTCATGCGTAATTTCCACCAGCCGTTATGAACGATATAGGTGTAAAAGACATCAGAACCGATATAAAAAGAGTCATGGGGTTCTAAAACCTCATTCCAGTTGAAAGACGTGTCTTCCGACAGGATTTTTCTCGCAAGAAGCATCCCCACCGCTTTCCCTCCGATAAAGCCTGTACCGATCAGTCTCTCTCTTATTCTCAACAGATCTTCGAGAGAAAATTTATCTTCGACAAGTATCGACATCCGCGGTTCTCTGGTAATCATTATCCGGCATATTTTGTCTATCATGTCCTGTTTCTCTTCGGATTCCCAAGGCTGATCCAGAAGTTCCTGAGCCCGCAGGAATAAGCGATCCCAGTTGTCGAGTTTCCGTTTGGCCCGTTCCAGTGTTTGTCGTGATATGTGAGAAAACAGCCGCGCTGCGTCAATACTGTTTACGATAGGAACAAACTGGTCCCCTTCCTGCAGGTGGGGCAGGAACATAGTTGGAGAATATCGCTGCCAAACCTTTAAAGGATGAACATGAAAAAAACCATCATCTCTGTACGCATCAATGAGAAGTTGTGTAGTTTCTCGAATACGGGCAATAGTTTGATAAGAATGTCTGTCTCTGATAATTGCAAAGTAAGCTACCGTATCCAGCTCGAAAAGATAAGGACAGGTAATTATAAAGAAGTTTCCGATCATGAGATCGGTTGACCATGTTGATAAGAGATCTGAGAGGCAATCAAAAACATAGAAAACCCCCTTGCCCTCTTTTGTCACGATATTATGGACTTCTGTCGAAAAGGACTCGAACCCCCCTTCTGCATCCAGATTATAAATCATAACACCGGGATGTGGTTTAACCAGCGGTTTGTGGTCGGCGAATCGCATATAGACAACCCTTCGATTATCTTCGACGGCCTTGTTCACATAGCTCTCGACAAAATATGCATATTCTTCAATATCGCCAACCCGCCAAACCACATTATCACCGATCCGTAAACTATCGATAATATTATCCAGTCCTTTAAAACCGGTACTAACCCGTTTCAATAATTTCATCTAAAACTGTCCTCCTGCTAAGAAGCATAAAATTCCTGAAGAGACCGTATATTACAGCTTCCTTCCCTCAAGGATGTGATTGCGTTTACCATGGCTGTAGCTCCCGCAATTGTCGTCACCAGCGGTATACCGTAAGCTACCGCTATGCTCCGAATTGTTACTTCATCGCGACGAGGGAGATGGCCGCTCGGTGTGTTAATCAGAAGATTAACGTTTCTGTTTTTTATGTAATCGAGAATATTTGGTCGACCCTCGGTAAGCTTCGGGAGGCAGGAAACCTTGATTCCCCGATCCACCAGCACCCGCGCCGTTCCCGGTGTCGATAATATTTCAAATCCCATTTCCTCAAACTTCTTACCCAGTGCGATGATTGACGGCTTATCAGAATCCCTGACACTCAGGAACACTTTTCCTGTTTCGGGCACCATCTGACCTGCCGCAATCTGGCTCTTCGCAAAAGCCAGCCCTATGTTATGGTCAATTCCCATGACCTCGCCGGTAGATTTCATTTCCGGCCCCAGTAAGGTATCAACTCCGGTAAATCTCACAAACGGAAGAACCGATTCTTTAACCGAAAAATAGGTGGGCATCGGATCGCTCGTGATGCCCTGTTCCTTCAGGGATATACCTGCCATGACTCGTGTCGCAATCTTCGCAAACGGCAAACCGGTCGCTTTCGAGACAAACGGTACAGTTCGTGAAGCCCTCGGGTTTACCTCCAGAATATAAACTTCATTTTCTCGAACGGCATATTGAATATTGATAAGCCCTTTGACGCCAAGCTCTCTGGCTATGCGCCGTGTCTTCTCCTTTATCGCGGTTACCGTTTCGGTGCTGAGTGAATAGGCAGGAAGAACCATGGCGCTGTCCCCCGAGTGGATTCCGGCCTGCTCTATATGTTCCATGACTCCGCCGATAATAACATCATGTCCGTCCGATACGGCATCCACGTCAACTTCAATGGCATCTTCAAGAAATTCGTCGATAAGAACAGGATGATTGCCCGAGGCTTCAAAGGCTTCCTGCAGGAATCCTCTCAGATCGGCCGGGTTCCAGACTACTGCCATGGCGCGGCCACCAAGGACATATGAAGGTCTGATCAGTACGGGATATCCTATTCGCTCAACGATCCTTTCCGCCTCTTCAAAAGAAAGTGCCGTGTCGCTTTTCGGTTGTTTAATGCCGGTTGTGTCTGCCAGTTCCTTAAAGAGTTTTCTGTCTTCCGCACGGTCAATGGCCTCGGGTGACGTGCCGAGAATGTTCACGCCGTTTCGAGCAAGGGCAAGTGAGAGATTTAATGGTGTCTGTCCTCCAAGCTGGACAATCACACCTTCCGGTTTTTCCACTTCTACGATATTGAGGACATCTTCCAGGGTCAAAGGTTCAAAGTAGAGCTTATCGGAGATATCATAGTCTGTTGAGACCGTTTCCGGGTTGGAATTCACCATGATCGTCTCGTACCCCAGTTCTCTCAGGGCCATCGACGCGTGGACGCAGCAATAATCGAACTCGATTCCCTGGCCGATCCTGTTAGGTCCGCCGCCAATTATCATTATTTTTCTCTTATCCCCGGCCCTGCTTTCATCCTCTTCTGCATACGTGGAGTGATAGTAGGGTGTATATGCCTCGAATTCGGCAGCACAGGTATCAACAAGTTTATACACTGGTTTTATCCCCTTTTCTTTTCTGAGGGCCCGTACCTCGGATTCACTTATGCCGATGATGTCGCTTAATTGAATATCGGAGAAACCGAACCGTTTGGCTGCAAGGAGGGTCTCCCGGGGTATATCAGTGTTTCCTCTATAAACCTCGATCTTTTTTTCCATATTGACGATCTCTTCAATATTGTGCAGGAACCACGGATCGATATGGGTAAGCCTGGCAATATGTTCGACAGAGAGACCCGCTTGCATGGCATATTTTACATAAAAGAGTCGCTCCGGTGTCGGTCGAATGAGCATCGCTTCAAGCCTCTCGAGATCCGGTCTCTGCTTGAATATGCATTCATATCCATGGATACCGATTTCCAGTCCCCTGAATCCCTTCTGAAGTGCCTCCTTGAACGTTCGCCCTATGGCCATTGTCTCCCCAACGGATTTCATAGATATGGTAAGGGTATCGTCTACCCCGGGGAATTTTTCGAAGGCAAAACGGGGGATTTTAACGACACAATAATCGATGACCGGCTCGAACGATGCGGGCGTCTTCCGGGTAATATCATTTTGTATCTCATCAAGACTGTACCCGACGGCAAGTTTGGCCGCTATCTTGGCAATAGGGAAGCCCGTTGCCTTTGAGGCGAGAGCAGAGGATCGTGAAACACGGGGGTTCATTTCTATAACAACGATGCGTCCCGACTCGGGGTGTACTGCAAATTGAATATTAGATCCACCTGTTTCGACACCGATCTTACGAATCACGGCCACGGCGGCATTACGAAGTTTCTGGTATTCTCTATCCGTAAGGGTCTGGGCAGGCGCAACAGTAACAGAATCACCCGTATGAATCCCCATGGGATCGACATTTTCGATGGAACAGACAATAACAACATTGTCCCTGTTATCCCTCATGACCTCAAGCTCAAATTCTTTCCATCCGAGGACCGATTCTTCGATGAGTATCTCGCTGATCATACTCTTTTCAAGTCCGATTGACGCTGATTCTTCGAACTCTTCTATATTGTAGACAAGGGACCCACCGGTACCACCGAGGGTAAAACTCGGTCGAATAACCACGGGAAAGCCGATATCCTTGATGATATTTCGAGCTTCCTCCATCGTATGGGCTATTCCGCTTATCGGCACTTCCAGGTTGATTTCGGCCATTGCCGTTTTAAATTCGTCCCGGTCTTCCGCCTTCTTGATGGCAGCCAGATCTGCGCCGATCATCTCAACACCGAACCGTTCAAACACTCCCCGCTCGGCAACCTGTACCGCTATATTTAAGGCGGTCTGACCGCCAAGGGTGGCCAGGACCGCATGGGGACGTTCCTTTACGACGATTTTTTCAACGACGTCAGCCGTTATCGGTTCGATATAGATATGATCCGCCGTTTCAGGATCCGTCATGATGGTGGCAGGATTTGAATTCAGAAGAACAACCTCGTAGCCTTCTTCCCTCAAGGCCTTGCAGGCCTGGGTGCCTGAGTAATCGAATTCGCATGCCTGGCCTATAACGATCGGACCTGATCCGATAATGAGTATTTTCTTGAGATCTGTACGCTTGGGCATATATCTAATTTTATTCCCATTCTATCGTGCTTGGCGGTTTCGAGCTGATATCATATACCACTCGATTCACACCTTTTACTTCATTAATAATCCGCGAAGACATTCTTGACAGGACATCATGGGGGAGCCTCACCCAATCCGCCGTCATACCATCAAGACTTGATACTATCCTGAGGGCGATCACATTTGCATACGTTCGTTCGTCTCCCATGACTCCAACAGTCTTGACCGGTAACAGTACGGCAAAAGCCTGCCACACATCTTCGTAACCTTCGTAATTGAGTATTTCTTCCTTGACGATGCTGTCGGCATGACGGAGCACCGCCAGACTTTCCTCAGTAACCTCACCGATAATCCGTACAGCCAGGCCCGGACCGGGGAACGGTTTTCGTTTCAAAAGCTTGTCCGGAAGTCCTAACTCTTTGCCTAAAATCCGCACTTCATCTTTAAAGAGCTCTTTCAGCGGCTCGATCAATTCAAATCCGAGTTCTTCAGGAAGCCCGCCCACATTATGATGACTCTTGATCGTTGCCGATGGTCCTCCGTGGGCGGAGCGGCTTTCGATAACGTCCGGGTAAAGCGTGCCCTGTGCCAGAAAGTCGGCATCTTTGATACCCTTTGTCTCTGCCTGGAAAATTCCGATAAACGTTTCCCCGATTATTTTTCTCTTCTCTTCCGGGTCAGTTATCCCTTCCAAAGCATCCAGAAATTCCTTCTTCGCATCGACAATAGTAATATTCAGGGGATAATCATCTGTAAACATGGAATCAATTTCATCGACCTCACGTGCCCTGAGCAATCCGTTATCCACAAAAACCGCTTTCATCCGGTCGCCAATGGCACGGTCGATAAGTGCCGCCACAACAGAGGAGTCAACCCCGCCGGAGAGGGCACAAATAACGCTTGAATCGGCAACCTGAGATCGTATCCTTTCGACGGATTCTTCAACAAATTTGCTCATTGTCCAGCCACCCCGGCAGCCTGCGACATGGTAAAGAAAATTCCGAAGCATATCCATTCCCTGAAGCGTGTGAACTACTTCGGGATGGAACTGGACTCCGTATATCTTTCTGGCATCGTTACCCATCGAAGCAATAGAACAGGTAGATGTTTGTGCCAGAATATTAAAGCCATCGGGTACGACCGTCACATGATCGCCATGACTCATCCAGACGTCGAGCTGATGATCCAATCCGTTGAAGATTGATGTAGCATCGGCAACATCGAGTTGCGCCGGTCCGTATTCGCCGCCACTCCCCTTCTCCACCGTACCACCCAATGCCTGTGCCAGCAGTTGCAATCCATAGCATATGCCGAATATGGGAATATTGAGTTCCAGGATATCTTTATCCATGGAAGGATGTTCAGGATCGAGGACAGAAGCCGGCCCGCCGGACAGTATCAATGCTTTTGGATTCAGTGTTATCAGCTCATCCTTTGTAATTGTATGATGAACGATTTCGGAATATACACCGAGTTCTCGTATTCTTCGCGCGATAAGTTGAGCGTACTGTGAGCCGAAATCAAAAACGGCGACCAATTCTTTCATTCGTCAACCCCTGTTCATTTCTTTTTTCATCAGTTCTACAAAACGGCTGAAAAGATGTCGGGCATCATGGGGGCCCGGCCCCGCTTCGGGATGGAATTGGACTGAGAATAACGGCAATTTCCGGTGTCTCATCCCCTCCAATGTATTGTCGTTGAGATTCATATGGGTAATCTCTATTGTCTCCTTATCCAGTGAGTCTATATCAACACAGAACCCGTGGTTCTGAACGGTAATTTCAATCTTTCCCGTTATCAGGTCTTTTACCGGATGATTTTCTCCGTGGTGACCGAATTTGAGCTTATATGTGTCGCCACCCAGTGCAAGACCAATCAGTTGATGCCCCAGACAGATACCGAATATGGGAAGTGTTCCAATGTCCAGCAACTCACGTATTGTATCAACCGCGTATGTTACGGCGGCGGGATCACCGGGTCCATTCGACAGAAGGACACCGTCAGGATGTAACTTCATTATTTCATCGGCGGTTGTATCCGCCGGTACAACGGTGATGCGGCATCCTACATCGACAAGTTGCTCAAGTATACTGTATTTTAAACCATAGTCTAACACAATTACATGAAGGCCCTCATTTTCAGCCATGACATATGGTTGTTCGCAGGTCACCTCCCTGACCAGGTCCCTGCCGATCAGATCGGGAGAAGCTTTGACTTTTTCAATGAGAGATTGCGTGTCATGGTCAACCGCCGAGATGACGGCCCTCATGGCACCTGCTTCCCGTATATGTCTGGTAAGGGCCCGGGTATCGATCCCCTCGATTCCCATGATGTTATGTTCTTTTAAAAAAGATTCGAGATCTTTTTCCGATCTCCAGTTGCTGGGCTTCCGGCACAACTCATTTACCACAAAACCCTCAAGCCAGATGGAACGTGACTCCGAGTCTTTCTCATTAACGCCGTAATTGCCAATCAGAGGATATGTCATAACAACAATCTGGCCTTTATACGACGGATCGGTCAGCACTTCCTGGTAACCGGTCATTCCGGTATTGAATACTACTTCACCGTAATGCTCTCCCGGCACACCGAAGGACGTGCCTTTAAATATTCTTCCGTCTTCCAATGCAAGTATTGCTTTTTGTCCCATATCTTACCTGTTTATCCTGCCGGAGCGGTTACACAACCTTCTTGCCCTGAACCCATTTTTCCCCTCCCGGATCGATCAACCCAGTTTCCCCCAACTGCGACCGATCCGTATATGTCATGAACTTTTCACCTGTCCTGAAAATTGTTCTTTTTGAAAGTTGACGGGAATTGCTGTTGGATAATTTCCTGTAAAACACGCCGTGCAGTGAAGATTGCCTTCCTGGACAGCAGCGAGCATCCCTTCCACCGACAAATAAGCCAGAGAATCCGCTCCTATGTGCTTTCGGATCTCTTCGACACTCTCGGATGCCGCAATAAGTTCTCCCTGGTTCGATATATCGATTCCATAAAAACACGGAGAAACAACGGGAGGAGAACTCACTCTGACATGAACCTCGGCAGCACCGGCATGCCGAATGAGGTGAACCAGTTTTTTTAACGTTGTACCGCGAACGATTGAATCTTCTACAACAACAACTCGCTTCCCCTTCAATACACCGGTAACGGGGTTGAACTTTATCTTTACATCAAGGTCTCTTTCTTGCTGGTCCGGGGCAATAAAACTACGTCCCACGTAATGATTCCGAATGAGTCCGATCTCGAAGCGCAGTCCGGCAACCTGCGCATAACCGAGAGCAGCAGTATTTGCCGAATCGGGAATAGCTATAACAATGTCTGCATCGGCAGGAGCTTCCTCAGCAAGTTTTTTACCCAGTTGCCTCCTTACCTTATCAACTTTTTCACCGAATATGATGCTGTCGGGTCGTGAAAAATATATATATTCAAATATACAGAAGGCACTGTTTAATGCAGGTGGTAATTTCCTGGACACCACACCTTTTTCATCAATAATGACGACTTCTCCTGGCTCGATGCTCCTGATATAATCCGCCCCGATAATGTCTAAGGCACACGATTCAGATGCTACAACGACCGCATCACCAGCTTTCCCAAGACAAAGCGGCCTGAAACCATAGGGATCCCGAGCAGCAATCAATTTTGAGGGAGTGAGAAAGACAAAGCAGTATGCTCCGTCAAGCTGTATTAATGAATCAACTATCTTTCCCTCGATTGAATCTTTTTGTGATCGTGCAATGAGATGAAGTACAATCTCACTGTCCGATGTTGTCTGAAATATTGACCCCTTCTCCTCCATACATTTGCGAAGATCAATCGCATTGACCATATTTCCGTTATGTGCCGCTGCAATCTGTCCACCTTTAAATTGCATCAGTAACGGTTGAGCATTTATGATGCCCGATGAACCTGTTGTCGAATACCTGTTATGACCGATGGCGGATGTTCCGGCCAATTTTAGCATGACATCAGGATCGGAAAACACTGACCATACCAGTCCCATACCTTTATGAAGCACAATCTGCTGTCCATTTGAAGCGGCAATACCGGCACTTTCCTGACCCCTGTGCTGAAGCGCATAGAGCCCCAGATATGTTTTTTCAGCAGCCTTTGGATCACCGAAAATCCCGAAGACTCCGCAAAATTCTCGTGGACGATCATGAACGTTTCCGGAAGTATTTTTTCCTTGTAACAATCTTTTCAGCTTCACTAATTTCAACCCATCCTTATGATTTTTAGACGTTTCAGTGCCGACTCAAGCCGATCATTATCCATTTTCCCTAGAAGTTACCGATAGCGATAACTGAGATACCACAATATGACATCTTTGTAACCCCAAGACTAACGTTTTCTTTCTCGTGAATACTTATAGTTTTATCCTCCAAAACAGATCCTCGGAATTATATGTTTTAGTGGTCGTTGTATGCCACGCAGAGCAACCCCTATAATAGTACGCAATTATAATGCCATCACGTTAAAAAAATTAAAAGCAGCATATCGTGATGATATTATTAGGTATACTTAGACACAGAACCACAGGACCGCAACGTACTCCTATCAGATAAACTACATATTTGTAGAATTAACAATGAAGACCTACCGATATGTGTAAGAAAAAATACCTTTTTTGGCCTTGAATTAATAATCTGAGGAGACAATAAGCGTAGCGGCTTAGATAAGAAGATTTACCTGAACGGAGAGCAATTGAAAGAGGCCAAACAAAAAACCACACAACTGTAGACCGTTTTCACCTTTTCTACAAAAATGTCATTTATATCGTTGAGCTGTTTCTACTCCCCTTTAGATATATGTCAAAAATTCAAATAGTTATATAAAAGTGAATCCTGGCACGTAATTTGAAGTACCAGGGCTTAACTACATTTCGGAAGGTCAAGGTACGACAATTCAAATATCCGCTTTCCGCTCAGGATTACGGATGAAAGGAGAAAAATAATGAGGAAAGAACGTAAACACACAAGGCAATTTATGGCAGTTTTGATAGCTTTAATTTTAATCTTTTTCAGCATTATCCCCGCCGTGGCGGAAGATGAGAAACCTACCGCCGATCTTTCAGTCTCAGTCTTGAGCGCCTACATCTGGCGCGGGCAGGAATTAAGCAAGGACAGTGCCGTCGTAGAGCCTTCCATGACGGTGGGTTACAAGGGCTTTTCAGCCAATATCTGGGGAAACCTGGATACAAATCCCTATTCAACCACAGCCGGACAAGACGACCCTTCCAGGTGGAACGAGACAGATTTAACGCTTTCATATGCCAAAAGTTTCGGCACTTTAAATGCGGAGGGAGGCTATATTTACTATGGCCTGGACGGTGTTAAGGACTCCCAGGAAGTCTTTTTGAAACTGGGTCTTGATACCTTACTGTCGCCCTCACTGACAGCTTACAGGGACGTTGGTACTTACCCGCACTGGTATTTCCTCCTGGGCATCTCCCATTCTTTCGAAATTACGGAGAAAGTCTCACTGGAACTTTCAGCCTCAGCGAGCTATCTAAAGAGCGAGGATTCGGATGATTACCCGGAAATCAACAGCAGCGGGGCGAGTACAGGCAATAAATTTGAGAACTTCCACGATGGCGTGATCTCTGCGAGTTTGCCCATATCCTTGACGAAATACATCTCTGTAACTCCTGTAGTATCGTGTGCCTTTCCTCTTTCAGATGATGCAGGTGATGAAATGAAATACCGCAGCAAGAAGGGTGATGACAATGTGTTTGTCTATGGCGGCTTGACCTTGAGCATGGCCTTTTAAACTATGTCAAAACAATTTCTTGTCTTTCAACATATGCCCTGGGAAGGACCGGGGCAACATCTGACACGTTCGGCGGGAAAATTTGACGTTAACCTGCACATCGTAGAAGTTTGGCATCAAACGATTCCTGACATCAGTTTCTATGATGGGCTGATAGTCCTTGGTGGCAGTCCCAACGTAGATCAGAAAGAAAGGTATCCTTTTCTCAAGGCTGAAAAAGAGGCTATTCGCCGGGCTGTCGAACTGGATATGCCTTACCTTGGATTTTGCCTGGGGCACCAGCTTTTAGCTGATGCTCTGGGTGCTAGGGTGGGACCTAACTTCCGGCATAGTAACGGTTTTATCGAGGGACATCTAACTAAAAGCGGTCGTGATCATCCCTTGTTCTGTGATATCCCCCAAACTTTTCCTCTGTTTAAGTGGCACTCCCAGGCTGTTTTGCAACCTCTGCCAAAACAGATGAAAGTTCTGGTGATTTCAGCAGACTGTGAAGTAGAAGCCATTTCAGTTAAGGACCGACCTCATATCGTAGGACTTCAGTTCGACAATCAGTCTGCCAATTATGAAGATGTCGGGAAATGGTTGGAAGAGGACCGAGATTGGCTATCATCCCTTACCAAACCCCGGATAAATCCTACTTCTGTACTTGCAGATGCCAGGAGACTGGAAGGTGTCATGAAAGACCAGTTTGGGATTATTTTCAGAAACTATATGGACATAATATCTTGAATATAAAGGAGTTTTATAAATATTCCTTAATTTCAAAGGACAGCAAATTTTGATTTTTTGGATTAACAATATTAAGTATTGAACAGGCTCAATTAACAGATCGACAAAAGCCACTCAATTTCTTACAACACTACATATTTACATTTTATTTCTGCTTTTCCCGCACAAATTATGTTTTTCTCAATAAAGACTGTGAATTATTATTGACAATGTCGACAATTTTTAATGATAATCAACAGGGTTCTGCCAACGCAACCTTAAAGTCAATCTCCCTGCCTACAAGGCAGGGCTTGCGGGTGCGCTCCCGGTCAAAATCGACAAAAAAGGTGAAAAATGAATAAGTTTAAATACTGTCCCGAACCAACACTTAAAACCGGTGAAAAACTACATGGCTTCCACGTACTGAGGATTGAACAGATACCCGATATAAGGGTTACGGCATACGAGATAGAACATATTAAGACCGGGGCCAGGGTTCTCCACCTCCATGGTGACGACAAAGAGAACCTCTTCTCGATCGGGTTCCGAACCCCACCTGAGGATTCCACAGGTATTGCGCATATTCTGGAACACAGCGTCCTCGCCGGTTCTGAAAAGTTTCCGTTGAAAGATGTATTCAACGAACTGGCCAGGGGGACGCTCCAGACTTTCATCAATGCTTTCACCTATCCGGACAAGACAATTTATCCTGTTGCAAGTCAGGTCCGGGCCGATTTCTTTAATCTGGCACGAGTTTACACTGACCTCGTATTGAAACCACTTCTTTTAAGAGCAACCTTCAATCAGGAGGGCCACCATCTGGAATTTGAAGATCCCGAAAAGATTGAGAGTAACCTCAAAATCTCAGGAATTGTATACAATGAAATGAAGGGGTCGTATTCTTCGCCTGATTCCCTCATGTACAAGGCAATCCAGGAAAACCTCTATCCGGACGTCACGTATGCCTTTGATTCCGGAGGAGACCCTGATGTGATTCCATCTCTTACCTATGAACAGTTAAAGAAATTTCACCATTCCTACTATTCACCGACAAATGCCCGTTTTTTCCTTTACGGCGATATTTCCACAGAGGATCACCTGGTTTTTTTAAAAGAGATGCTCTCCGGATTCGATCACGTACCGGTCGATTCCCACATTGAAACTCAAAGGCGGTGGGAAAAACCATACCGAAAGCATGGCCTATATCCCATCGGGAAGGAAGAGAGCCTTGAAGGAAAGACCACAGTAAATATGGCGTGGATGATGGCAGAAAATACCGATCATGAAACCGTGCTTCTTCTTAAGATTGTGTCCGGAGCACTGATCGGCAGTGCGGCGGGGCCGCTTCGCAAGGCACTGATTGATTCAAACCTTGGCGAAGACCTTTCTCCCGTAACCGGCCTTGAGCAGGATCTGAAACAGGTTGCATTCGCTGTGGGGCTTCGGGGAACTGATCCCGACAAGTCGGAACGTATTGAAAAACTGATCCTTGAAACCTTGCGGAAGGTGGCAGAAACCGGTTTTGAACGGGAGGTGATTGAAGGTGTGCTACACCGGGTGGAATTTGGCGGCAAAGAGATCGTTCGCAGCCGGATGCCGTACGGCATTACGCTTATGGGAAGGGCTTACCATACCTGGCTTTACGACGGTGACCCTATGGTCGGCCTGAAATTTCCCCAGACAATAGAGAAAATCAGAAAAAAATGGGAAGAAGAACCCCGGCTTTTTCAGAAAGTTGTTCAAAAATGGTTTATCGACAACCCTCATCGACTTCTCTCAGTCATGGAACCGAGCCAGACCTATGCCGAGGAAAGAGAAGCCGCATTCCGGAAAAGGATGTCTGGATTCAAGGCTTCGTTTTTGCCAGAGAAACTGGAAGATATTAGAAGCAAATCTCTTTCGCTCAGAAAGATGCAGATGGAGCCGGACACGCCCGAGGCACTGTCTGCACTACCAAGACTGAATTTAGAAGATATACCTCGCTCCATTGAGAAGATCCCAACTGAAGAAACTACAATTGCAGGAATTACCGCACTACAACATGAAATCTTTGCAAATGGTATCGCTTATCTCGATATTGCCTTTGATATCTCCGATATTCCTGAAGATCTGCACTCATATCTCCCCCTTTTGGGAAAGATTACCGCCGGCATGGGCGCGGCGGGTCTTGACTATGAGGAAATGGCACGGCGGATCACTTTAAGCACAGGGGGGCTCTGGCACAATATCACAGCAGGCATGACCACAGATGGAAAAAACAACTGGCAGAAGTTAATTTTCAGGACAAAGGCGCTCCACCGAAACGTGCCCGATGCCGTAAGTATCGTTTCAGATATATTGACGGAAGGAGACCTCTTAGATGAGGAACGCATGCGGAACCTGATCCTCGAGGCAAAAAACAATTTACATTCTGCCGTGATCCCCTCCGGTCATCTCTTCGCACAGATGACCGCCGCTGCTGCGCTTTCCACACCGGCATATCGTGATGAACAGTGGAACGGAAGGACACAGCTTAAATTCCTGAAAATGATCTCCGACGGGTTCGGAAACCGGAAAGGAGAGCTTTTTAAAAAGCTCTCCCGCCTGCAAAAGATGATCTTCCGGAAGGAGCGGCTCACTCTGAACCTGACGGGAGATTCCGAAGGAATTGATCTCATTACTGAGAGTATAAAAGGTCTGGCGGGGCGGCTGACCGGCGGCGGAAGTCAAGGGGTTCCATCTATTCCTGAATTGCACTCGAAATGCTACGGTGTTGCCATACCCGCACAGGTCTGTTATGTGGCAAAGGTCTTTCCGGCACCAACATATTCAGATCCACTCTCGCCAACCCTGATGGTCCTGGCACGACAACTCTCAAGCAGTTATCTCTATAAGCATATCAGAGTCCAGGGTGGAGCATACGGCGGGATGTCACTCTACGATCCGATGTGCGGCAACTTTTCTTTCCTCTCATACAGAGATCCCCACCTCGTCGATACACTGAAGGTCTATGACGGCGCCGCCTCCTTTATATCAGGAAACATAATTAAAGAAGAAGAACTTGAAAAAGCAATTATCGGCACCATAGGAATGCTAGACAGGCCGATGGACCCATCGGGCAGGGGATATACAGCTATGATCCGCAACTTTGCCGGCCTTACTGACCAGGATCGTCAGAGTTTCCGCAACCGCGTCTTTGAAACGTCGACAAAAACTCTCATCGAAGCGGCTGATCGTTTTTTAGCACCCGCGGTGGAATCGTCGTCGGTTGCGGTGTATGCGGCGGCCGAACGCCTGAGCAAGGCGAACGAAACCCTGTCTCTTGAGCTTGAAATCGAGGCCTTAGTTTGATATTATAAATACAAGGTATCGCCATGAAAAAAACCGCAGCAATAATCCTGACCACCGCATGTATTATTCTGGCAGCAGTTATGCTCGTATCTAACTGGGAAAAGTTGATTCAGAAGGATGTGGGAAAGCCAGGACCTGTCCATAAGGCTGAGAAAAAACCCCCTACCATAAGAGAAACGGAGAAGACAAAGGTCTATGAAATTAAGGGGGAAATAGCGCCTGCAGTTGCGCCGAGAGCAGTTACGGTCGAAAGGGGTTATAATGAGACACGTCGGGAAGTTATAAATTTTTTCCATTACCTCGATCAGAAAGATTACATCAAAGCCTACAGACTGAAGGAAGGAACGTACAAACATTTCCTCAAACTCATTGAAAAATTGTCCGCCAATCCGCCGACCGTATCCGGAGAAATGCAGGACATTTACATACTGACACACAACATAGCTCATTTCTACAGGGTAATCGGGGAAAAGGATATCTCGCTGATAAAAGATATCCTCTCGAATGAAAAGAAAATAACTGAACAAACTATGGAACTGCTTTATGAGTGGATTACAAAAGAGACAGGAAATAAGAAAAAAGAAATCAAAATCACAACCAGGGATCTTTATGAATATGCTGCTTTTTTCCTAAAAACCATGGGAGGAAAGGCATACTTATCGAGAAGGGATTCCAGAACAAGAATATTTGTAACCTACTATTCTATTCTTATACTAAATAAAGCAAACGAAGAAAATTTGAATCGTCACGGGGTAGATATCCGCCCCCATTTAACCCTTCTCCTGGAGGACATACAGAATCAGAAAAACTTGAACCGCAAAACCGAGTATCTTAAAAAGCTAAACGCCATCAAAAAGAACTTAATGCCTTGACAAAAACCCTTCATGCCTCCTGTACCACAGGTTAGGAAATAATTTATAGATAATCCTTGATGTCAATCCGATATATTCCTTATCTCTCCTGTCGAACTGGCAGGCCTGTATTATTTTCTCTTTAATCTCCTCCCTTGTGCCGCCTTCATTGAATATTTTATAGGCACAATTAAACAGAGGGCTATACATGTTTTTCTTCTCAAGATATCTATATACATTTCTGATTGTGTTGGGACCTTCGGGAGTTCCATCAATTTTCCTCAGCACATTAATATTCGTAGATATAGGATTCTCGTTAAATAATTCGTAGAAAAGTTTACCATATCTATAATTCTTGCTTGCCTCTGAAGAAACGGTAACATATAGATCACCTACCCCTGCCTGGCTGTGAAACGCCTGGAAACTTCCACCCAGCAGTTTCGACAGCGATCTTATCTCGACACCGGATCTGGCAAATATCGTCCCGGGGATAGAATTTCCAAGGTTTAAGCAATCGGCAACACCCTTTATATTTGCCACAATATTCTTAAGCGCTCCGCATGCTTCGACCCCGATAACATCAAAATTATAATATGATGATAATTCGCTCCTGTCGCACCTTATTATCTCAGACCTTACAATTTTTGACATTTTTTTGCTTCCGGCAATAGTTAAACATACAGGTCTCCCAAGCGCTATATCAACATCAAAAAAGGGGCCTCCGATACACACAATTTTATACTTATGACTTAACCCAAACAGACTGCTGTTTATCATCCGTGACGGCGTTATCAGTTCCTTTGTTTTTTCATATGAAGCCAGACCTTTGATGGGAGATATGAAGCAGGTATTTCCTTTTTTCTTTCCGATGAGCGGCTTCAAGTAATTCAATATTTCCGAAAGTTTGTTCATCGTAACTGCAAGAAAGATGAATTCATTATCTTCAACAATTCTTTCCAGATCGTTTGTTGCAGAAACATTAGAAGATAATCTCGGAACATTTTGTTTGCCACCTAATATTTTTGCAAGATCATCCGTCAGGTGTTTTGGATTAAGGTGTTCTCTGTTTATTGCATGACACAATTCAGCATCATGATAATAGATCGTAACCCTCTTATCGTCCCTTCCAAACTTGTAGGCCAGAGCAGTCCCAAGCCTTCCAGGCCCAATTATCGCTATTTTACTTAAATCCAAATTATCCCCTCACATATTATAATAAAGTACTCCCGTGCAATATAGGTACAAATCGGGGTTGTTGTCAACAAATAGAATTGTCCTGTTTATTCATCACAATAAGCGCCCCGCGTCAAATTCCCAAAAAACCAAGAAGAGAAAGACATTGCAAAGCTTCTTTCTCTTCCATATACTTTGGACAGAGTTTCTCAATTCCTGACCGGGAGCGCACCCGCAAGCCCCGTCTTGTAGGCGGGGTAAGGGGCGCAATATAATTAAATTATTCCTTACCGGGAAGCCCCCGCCTTGTGGGCGGGGAGCTTCACAAACATATCTTATTTGCCCCATGTTTTCAATATCGAGTTTACGGTGTTGTAATATAATACGGCATACAAGCAGTATAAGGTATAGAAAGTGAGCTAAGCATGACAATTATGAAAAAGGTTAAATCAAAAGAACTGTACATGGGTAAACTGCGTCACGGCGGTGACCTGTTAGAGGAAATCACTGATATGTGCCGAAAGAAAAATATTCACCTGGGACGGATCGAGGCGATAGGTGCCGTTTCGAAGGCCCGTCTCGGGTTTTACAACCAGCAAACGCGTGAGTACCAATTTTTCACAATAGATCAATCACTTGAAATTACTAAACTTGTGGGAAATGTTTCACTCAAGGATGGAAACCCGATGGTCCATGCGCACATAACGCTGGCGGACAAGACAGGAAAAGCCTATGGCGGACATCTGGCAACGGGAACGGTAGTTTTCGCATGTGAATTCATGCTGGAAGCCTTTGAAGGCCCGATCTTCGAGAGGGGTTTTGACGAAGAGACCGGCCTCCCCTTGTGGACAATGCCTAAATGAAAAACCCGAAAACAACCATACCTGTTTCCTGACATGATCACAGTTTAGAAGAACAAAGGGGTCAGAACAAAACGAATGGG
>CAYVXX010000020.1:0-16985 GCA_964454305.1 uncultured Syntrophales bacterium
AAGGGTGTTCACTTTTAATCTTTAAACAGTTCACTTTTAAAATTTAGCTAACAGGAATTTTAACTTTTGACGGCTTAGCAAACATCACTGAATAATCCTGAAATAAATTCTTGAGATGATCCACATGTTGATAAAAACTCTGACAAGTCTGCCAGCTTTCCAGCGATAAAACAAGTATAACTTATCATATATTTTAGATTATTTACCTGTTTAAGCTAACTTTTTATTGACAGTCCGCCCTAAAATATGATAGTTTCATTACACCTACTACCCAAAGAAAGCAGATTTCACTTCTCTATTTCTATGTGGTTTGATTATGGTGTTTAATTATTGAAACTAAAAAGGAGAAAGGGGGACGATATGGCCAGTCAAAAAATATTATTACCTTATAACTTTACCAAATATGATGAGAAGGCTTTAGATTTTGTCATTCGTACTTTTGCCCATCTAAAGGATACCGAAATCACACTATTTAATGCCCACATATCCGTGCCGGCGATTGAGATGCAAGAATCTCCGGTTATGGAAAGAATGAGGGGTAATCTGATTTACCTTTCTCAGCAGGTTAAAGAACAAGAAGCTGCTTTAGAGCAGGCAAAGAATAAACTGCTGCAAAACGGTTTTTCAGAACAACAGGTTCACTGTATATTTAAACCCAGATTGAAAGATGTTGCCAGCGAAATTATTAAGTTTGCGACCAAAGAACGCTTTGATTTAGTTGTCATGAATCATAAACCAGGTGGAATTACACAATTTTTTACCGGAAGTGTTCACGGCAAAGTTGTGGCTGCCTTAAAAGACACAACGGTCTGCATTGTTTCATAACTGCCACTTTAGGAAAACTATACTTCGTGGTTCAGAACTCTCAAGTTAAAAGAGGGGTGCCATTGAACGTGAATAATAAAATTTAACATAGTGATTATTAATCCAATAGAACAAGCGAGGAGGGATTTCATGAGTATCCAAGAAAAAATAGATATAGATATATTTAAGGTAGTCATCAGGGCCATAGCAGAATCTGATGATCTGGAAATCATGGCTAACCGCATGATTCAACTATTAGTAGGAGCCTTGGATATTAAGGGTTGCACGATATTTGTCCTGAATTCTCAGACAAAAGAGCTTGAAGCTCTGGCCAGCTGCGGTTTGAGTATCAACTATATAAATAAAGGCCCCGTTTTTATGGATAAAAGCCTCGGCGATACACTTAAAGGGGAACCTGTTATAGTAAGTGATATTACAAAGACAAAAGCCCTTCAGTACCCGGAAGATGCTAAAGAGGAGGGAATAGGAAGCATTATTTCCATTCCTATCAATTTTTATGGTGAACCAATTGGTGCCTTACGGCTGTATCACCGTGAGGCATGGGATATTTCAGATCGGGACGTTGACTCTCTGCTGCTCTTTGCCGAGAATATCGGTCTCGCTATGAGGTATACCCAACTTCTCAATTCTCTGCAGGCGATAAAAGATACCATTAAAGAGTCACCTTTTGCCTCTTGAAATGATTAGCAAAACGAACCGCTCTTACCCGTGAAGTACTCCTTTGAAGACCACCGGAGGCAGATGTTATTTTTTCGGGGAAAGTCGTGGAAACATTTATTAAAAGCGAGGCCTTTTAGAAAAGGCCCCGCTTTTAAATTTAGTGAACTGACACATTAAGAGCAGCTAAAGTATTACTTTAAGAAGTTGCCTATTTTTGCCTTTACCACAGCTATATTTGAAGGATCAACCCACTCGACATTCTCATCAGCTCTGAACCAGGTAAGCTGTCTTTTTGCATAATGTCTTGTGTTGCTTTTTATCATTTTTACTGCCTCTTCAATATCATGTATTCCCTTTATACAATTAACAACATGTCTATATCCGAAAGCCTGCATAGGTTTCAGGGTTTCATCATAACCCATTTTTAGAAGTTTCTCGACTTCTTCCACAAGCCCATCGGCCATCATTTTTTCGACTCTCCTGTTAATCTTTTCATACAGCAGAGCTCTGTCGATCATAAATCCTATCTTGATAAAATCATAACGTTTGTCACCGAAGTGGTGATCACTGCGCTTTTTGATAATCGACTCGCCGCTGAGCTCCAAAACCTCAAGCGCCCTGATAGTTCTAAAGACATCATTGGGATGGATTTTCGCCGCAGCACCCTCGTCCATCTTATTCAGCTTCTCATAGAGGTATCCACTTCCATACTCTTCAAGCTCTTTTCTATAGGCTCTTCTCAAACTCCTGTTGGCTCCCGGGCCATTGAAGAGCCCTCCAATCAGAGCCTCAATATAAAGCCCCGTGCCCCCTACGACAAATATGCTTTTATCTTCACCATTTAGCCTGTCAATTACTTCCCCTGCCTGACTCATAAACATTGCCGCATCAAATTTCTCGTCCGGGTCTACCACATCTATGAGATGGTGTCTTACAAGAGATTGTTCTTCGGAGGTTGGTTTTGCGGTACCGATATTCATATACCGGTAGACTTGCATGGAATCTGCACTGATAATCTCGCCACCATATTCGCCGGCAAGCTTAATGGCAACTTCAGTCTTGCCGACACCTGTAGGGCCGAGAATAATAACAATGCGGGGTTTGTGACCGGTAGAATTCATGGTGTCGCTTTATCTTCGCTTGAACATCTTTTCCAGATCTCTGGTATTGAGCTGTATATATGTTGGTCTTCCATGCGGACAGGTCGAGGCAAATGGTGTTGAATCGAGATCTTTACAGAGATCTTCTACCTCCGATTCAGTCAGTTTGTGGTTTGCCTTTACAGCCCCTCGACAAGAGAGGACTTTGAAGATTTCATCCTTTACCTCTTTCATGCTCTGGGATTTGCCTGTCTTTGAAACTTCCTCGACAATGTCAAGAAGCAGCGCCTTGGGTTCAATGCCTCCGGGTAAAGCTTGAGGAATAGATTTTACTACAACAGTATTTCCCCCGTACGGCTCGACGTCTATGCCAATATCTTCCAGCACTCCTGATAATTCCATAAGCGAGGCAAAATCATGGTTAGGAAGACTTACAAGCTCCGGAATTAATAAGCTCTGACTTACAGTCTTCTCGCCTGCAGATGCCTTTCTCAGCCTTTCAAAGAGTACCCGTTCATGAGCGGCATGCTGGTCTACCAGGACAATCCCGTCAGGGGCAGAAAAGACAAGGTAAGCGGCAGTTACCTGTCCCATATACTCCAGAGAGGAGAATGGTATCTTACCCTCTTCAGAAAATTCCCATATCGCTGCACGGTCTCCAGTGGCGCTTTCATCTGAAATCTCTCCAATAACTGGAGATAAAGGCAGCTTTTCTTCTTTTCTAAACGGGGGTAGAAACGGTTTTTTCATATCCGATGAAATCGTGTACCTTTTTAGCGCCTCTCTGACCCTTCCCCTGTATTGATGAAGGCCGCTCACATCTCTCTGTGACGTTTCCAATGCCGGTGAGATGCCGGCCAACACCTTCACAAGGTTTTCAACTATAGCTTCGTAGATTTCTCTCGGATTTCTAAAACGGACTTCCATCTTTGTCGGATGAACGTTTACGTCCACATCATCAGGAGAAAGATCAAGCAATAGTACTGCCGTCGGATATCTTCTCGTTTCAATGAGGTTCCTGTAAGAGGTCATAACGGCATGGTTTAAAAAACTGTCTTTTATGAATCTTTTATTTACATAATAAAGCATCCTCTTTGTATTAGACCTGGTAAAACGTGGGCTGGAAACAAATCCGCTCAGCCGGATATTCTCTCTTTCACCTTCCACATATAAGATATTTTCGCTCAAATCCCTTCCTAAAACCAGAGGAATTCTCTCAGACAAGTCTTTAGTCCTGGGAATATTTAAAATTGTCCTTCCATCTGCCACAACCTTTACCCTCACACCGGGATGCGGCAGAACCAGCTTCGTTATAACATCAACACAATGCCCCTGTTCAGTAGAATCCTTTTTTAGAAACTTCTTCCGAACGGGAACAGAATAAAATATATCGCTGACAGAAACAGATGTGCCAACCGGGCACCCCGTCTCTCTAACCTCTTTAACCTCTCCACCCTCGACCATCACACTGGTTCCGGACAGAGATTCCTTCCTTTTTGTTATCAGTTCGACTCTGGAAATCGATGCGATGCTGGGAAGAGCTTCCCCTCTGAAACCAAAAGATTTAACCTTATATATATCATCGAAACTATATATCTTACTCGTGGCATATCTTTCAAAGGCAAGGACAGCGTACTCACGGCCTATTCCCTCTCCATTGTCAATGACCCTTATAAATTCCCTTCCACCCTTTACAAGTTCAATGATGATATCCGTCGCACCAGCATCAAGAGAATTCTCCAGAAGCTCCTTAACAACCGACGAAGGCCGCTCCACCACCTCTCCAGCCGCTATTTTATTAGTCAAATCCTCAGGTAAAACTACAATCTTCCCTTTGTCAGGATTCATCTATCTGTCCTTTCAGATTGCAGGGTGGCATCAAATATAGAAGACCGCAACTACCTCATGTCCGGAAGTTGCGGTCTTATCGGAATCAGTTCACATTTCACAAATCAGCATACTACCATCATTACTATTTTTACACGGACAAACAATACCGGGATCAAGGTCCGGCACATGGTTTGTCCATGCCACCATTTACGATCCTCAAATCAATCCAGAACAACCATAACACGGCATTTCTTTAAGAAAACAAGATTTTCAGCAGCAGATTTGATCATCTGGGCATCCGCATTACTGATTACAACATTGGACCGACCAGCACCAACGGTACGCAATCCTTTAACGGTAATCGGATCATTAGTAACCCGTGGATTGCTCTGAGCCGCCGTCAGGTCTCTGGCATAACCGCTCATGCCCTGCTGAACCGCAAATTCACGATCCACCTGCATGGAACCATAGACTTCCTGACCATTTTCATCAACAATCTTAGGTGACATGGCCGGCCGTGCCTGGATACCGCGGGCATCTATCACCAGACCCGTGTAAACTACCCCTGCCGGGGCTTTCGGCGCGGGAGGAACAGTAACTTCCTCTTTTTGGGGAGTTGCTTGCACCGGATGTTCCGGCGGTGTCACGACAGCCGGTTTTTCAGCCTTCTCGACCTCGATAACCCTGGGAAGGATTACCTGCATGAGGCCGCCACTCAGTGACATTCTCATGGTCAATTCAACCGTACCATCAGAAAGGTATTCTTTTTTGACTATCTGGGCACCCCTAACCAATCCTGAAACTTCTGTCCTTACTTCATCACTCTTTGTTACAAAATCTCCCATATAACTTACAGAAGTTACACGTACTCCTTTTACTACTTCAAGTAAATTCCGGTAGGCATCTAATTGCGCAGCCCTAAGTGCCATAGGACGTGCCTGAGGTTTCCCGTAGTACTTCTCAGGAGGTGCCCCTATGCCAACAGCCTCAACAATCCCCGTGGTCCAATTGACGTTTCCATTAACACCTATCTGCTCGACGAGCTGTGTCCATTTTGCCGCTTTCACCTGATCCTGACAAAAACCCGCCGGGGCAAATAAAAAAACCATACCAATTATCAGACTGATTATTACAATATGCTTCGTCTTCATAGCTCCTCCTTTTACAGTCTCGCTCAAACTCTCACAATGGACTGATATTTACTGGGTTATCCATCTTTTTAAATTGTTAACAACTAATCAGAGATTTCCTTACCTCTTTTGTACCACACCTTAATAACAAAAAGTCAAGAATGTTTCAATAAAGTATTTTATAACAAATCCTCTGTTTATTAAAAACAGAGGATCGCCACCTCCTAAAGGAAAGAGCTCTGGTCAAAACATAACGTAAATGGTATAAAAACCCGACAAAAAACCCAGCCCATCAGAAAGCGAATGTCAGAATTTATTGTAACAGATGTTTCTAAGCAGCGATGGATATTAGTCAGTGTCGCCTTTGCCGCATTTATGTCAACCCTTGATATCAGTATCGTCAACATCTTCCTGCCGGTTATTTCAAAACATTTCAACGTAAGTATTGGTACTGTATCGCGTGTGGTTCTGGTTTACTTCCTGATCCTGAGCAGTTTTCTTCTTGGATTCGGCAAACTGGGTGACATCTGGGGTTTTAAAAAGGTCTTCGTTACAGGGTTCGCCGTATTTATTACAGGCTCTTTTTCATGTGGACCCGCCAATAGCATACACCAACTAATCGCCTTTCGCGTAATTCAGGCAATCGGGGGATCAATTCTATCGGCACTGGCTCCCACCATTGTAGCGGTTTTCAGCACCGGGAAGCCCCGGCCCTGTGGGTGGGGAGATTTACAATTTTTTGTTGCATTATAAAATATCGATATGTTACATTCTTTTTCGTGTAGTTGGCTTGACTCGCGCTCACACCAGAAAGAGTTAGTCTTCTTTTCGTTTCCTGTTTCACTGCTTAATGTTCCCATTCCATGTCATGCGATTTCACTTTTATAGGCAAGCTCCTCTCTCCCGGCATCAATTACTTCATCACGCTCTTTCCGTACTTACGATTCAGTATCATCTGAACGCGAATTGTTCAGTTTTTTAAAGTCTTGTTCAGCTCAAATTTTCCGTTTGTTGAAAACTGTTTCGTAACAATGGCAGTGAAACGGTAGTAGTATTTAACTGAAAAATTTTTATAAAAAATGAGGAGGTGGAAGAAATGAACTTAAAAGAGGCTTTTAAAGAAGCAATGAGAGGTGAGCTTGAAGGAAGGGCATTATACGCGATGGCTGCTGAAAAAGTGACTGACAAGAAAGCAAAACAAATATTTGAGCATCTTTCACAAGAAGAATACTCACATTATAAGGAATTGGAGAAAGTGGCCAAATCCTATTTTGAAGGAAAGCCGGTACCGGAACCAAAACTATCAAAACTCGCAAAGTTCGAAGACGCAAAAAGCCCCATTTTTACTGAAGATTTTAAAGATTTCCTCAAAGATAAACACTTCGAAATGTCTGCTCTGTCTATCGGGATGAAACTGGAGCTCGAATCATCGAAAAAATACAAAGAGATGGCAGATAACACCGACAATCAAACGCTCAAAGATCTCTTTCTGTATCTTTCCGAGTGGGAAGAAGAACATTACGACGCCTTAAGGCAACAGTTCGATTTTTTCAAGGAATATTATGAAACACAAAACAGTCTGTTCAGGTTTTAAGGTGAACGGGTCGTTTTAACGTGGCGCGCAAAAAATATTTCTTCCGCGTCTATGAGAAAAGTATGTGAACGATTCGTCCGGACAGACTGAATGCTCTTGCCGGGCAAGGGGATATTTTGTCTCCCCTTGCCCTTTATTTACAATACCGCTTCCATTTTGAAAAACCTTTGAGCATAAAAGAATATCATGGTATCTTAATCATGCGTTCATTGAAGTTACGGAGGGGGTAGATGGCGACTTTCAAGGTTGCAACGTATAATGTCAATTCCATACGGTCTCGACTTCACCTTGTCATACCATGGCTTAGGGAAAATCGGCCGGACGTTCTCTGCATGCAGGAAACCAAAGTCGAGGACGCGAAGTTTCCCGTGAGAGAATTTGCGGAGACCGGCTACCAGGTAATCTTCAAGGGGGAAAAGAGATATAACGGTGTCGCCATAGCATCCCTTGCAAAAGCTGAGAATATCTCATTCGGTCTGGAGGATGACGGCCCCGCTGACGGCGACCGTCTCATATGGGGCACATACTCGGGGATATCCGTGGTAAACCTCTATGTTCCGCAGGGACGCGATAAAAAACATCTTCAGTTCGAATATAAGCTCGAATGGTTCAAGCGCCTAAGAACTTACCTTACAGGACACTTCTCACCCAAAGATTTAATGCTCTGCTGCGGTGATCTCAATGTTGCCCGGGAGGAGATCGACGTCCATGATCCGAAAAGACTCCGCGGCCACGTCGATTTCACCCCGGAGGTATGGGATGCCTTTGATCTGTTAAAATCATGGGGGCTTGTCGATATTTTCAGAAAGCATCACCCCGGAGAGGCAGGACAGTACGCCTTTTTTGATTATCGTGTCCCCAGATCAGTAGAAAGGGGGCTCGGCTGGAGAGTAGACCATATCCTTGCAACCGCTCCGCTTGCCGATCAATCTGTCCGGTGTTCCATCGATTTAGGGCCGAGGCGCGCCGAAAAACCATCCGACCATACGGTCATGACAGCCGAATTTATTATATAGGAAATAATTGGAGGGGAAAATGAAAAGGAAAAGGGGGTCGGACCGAGCCAACTAATTGAAATAAATAGAATAATATAGCGAAAAACGCCTGATATTAGCCTTAGAATATCAATTTTAATGCCAAAAATGATGTTGTAAGGTCTGAAAACACGTATTTATGGGATGGTAGGGATTAATTTCAGTTATTGAAACAAAAAGGGGTTAACCGCAATTGGTTAACCCCTTTTCATATTTGGAGGCGGCAACCGGACTCGAACCGGTGAATAACGGTTTTGCAGACCACATTTTGCCAACAATAACTATTTATAATTTGTAACAATATTGCAGGGGGTAAGCACGAACCAATCTGAATTAATAGAGGCATTGTCAAAGAGAGAAAACCTGCGGGTGAAAGAAGTAGAAAGGATTGTGAACCTGATTTTTAATAGATTTACAGAAACACTTAAAAATGACGGTAGGATAGAGATAAGAGGATTTGTCAGCTTTATCATCAAAAATTATGGTTCTTATAACGGTCGTAACCCGAAAACTAGAGAAAGAATTAAGGTTGCAGCCAGGAAATTCCCTTTTTTAAAGGTTGGAAAAGACCTGAAAAATAGGGTGAATTCCATGAAATAATAAATTTTACTCTTTTTCTTTTTAAAAACAAAATTAATAGGGAAACATCCACCTTTGCTGGATGTTCTTCTCTGGAAATTAAATCTCAGAAAACATTATAGGTATCGCCAACATAACTTTTTTTAAACCTGCTCCTTGTCTACTGCATACATAGTAGGGATGTTGTTGTCACCCAACTTCTCAATCAAACCCGAAATCCTCAGTTTTATGGCTTAACGTCTCTTTATAAAATTTCCCCGAGGATCTCAGCGGAATCGGCAACAAACTTAGGGCATATCTTTCTTGTAAGATTATGTTTTTTAACATACTCGGACCCTTTAGCTGTGCTGATATCGCAATTTAGCAGCTCTTTGCAGTTCAGAAATTTATTGCGTTCTTTGAATTTTTCAGCAAACTTCCGTACAAGTTCTGTTGTTTTTTGTTTTGCCTTTTCATCAGAAGCCGATGTCCTGCCATATTTTAATCCAATTACCATGAACGCCCCTGTAACTGTACCACAGGTGAAAGCCATTCGTCCCATACCGCCGCTAAAACTATCGGCTATTTTCAAGGCTGTATTTTTGTCAAGATTTAGTTCTTCGCTAAAAGATGAAAAAATCGCCTGGGAACAGGAAAATCCTTCTTTAAATAGTGTAACCGCCATTTCTGAATTATTCATTTTTTCACCTCTCTTCATTTTTCTATGTCTACCCTTTACTTTTGAATAATCAGCACACTACCTATTGGTCTTGAGGATTTAAGGGGGCTCTCACTTCGCGAAGATCATCGATTATCATGAGGTATTCATCACGATTTTCAAGGGCTTTTCTCTCGGCTATTTTTTCCTTATGATACTCTATTGTCTCACGCGGAAAGGGAAGATTCCCGGTTGTATGATAGCGAACAGCTCCGCTCGCATCACGAACTAACATTACTTTACCTAAATTATGCTTGCTCACACTGTATGGATACTCGTAAACTCCCATTTTCAGAGCGTTAAACGCACCCACCAAAATGTCTCCGTCACCCAATTCCAGCATCTTATTGAGTATAGCCTCAGCCTCTATCTCAATCATTCTGGTTTCCTCTTCAACCTCCTTTGAATTTGGAAACTCTTGTCCCCTCAACATATTCATGACTTGACGGCATACAATTATGCTTTCGGCATTCGCTTCTTTGCTTGGAACTCCAAAACCCTCTTCACCGGTTTTTACCATCATCTGTTCTGCCTTACCATACAATGCTGCGATTGCCGTGATCAGAGCAATCATCCCGATGGAAGAGTGTTTGCAGGGCGGAAACGGTCCGTTCCATTGATGTAAATTCTGGCTTAAAGAAACGTCCCCATAACCAAATTGATCAAGATATTTTCTTGTTATGCGGCGCTGGCTTCTAAGACCCGCGATATCCTGGACAAGATTGTGCATAGCCGCAAATCCAACACTGACATATTTAGCACCCTGAGAAGCAGAAACTAACGAATCAACTATTCCTGTCACAACAGCAAGCGAAGGGGTACTGATTGTCCCCGCTGCAGCCGTCGAAACACTATCTAACGCAATCTTTACTCCACGTTCATAAAGCCAGCCCGCCAGACGTCCGATAAATTGAGCGGAAAGCACAGATTTCTCTACAGGCAGGTCATATTCCATGCAAAGCAGTTCAGAAAGCACACCACTGCACACCTCCGTAACCCCTCCTGCAATAACCATCGCGCACAAAAGCCTTGATCTCGGCGTCACACTCCGTGTTACGATAGGCCGGTCAACGGCTTCGAAAAGCCTACGGCACCCGCTGACCCCATGCGCCACGGCAGGAAATCCATTGAGTAACGAAAGTCCGGCCTTTAAGCTCTCATCCAAACCCTTCTCTGCTTTCTCAAACTGTTCGGTTCGAGTATAAGCATCAGGGTTAATGGGAAGGAGATCAGCTCCGGCTTCTTGCAATGCGAGCAGGGTAGCGATCATCTCATCGAGACCAGCCACCCCTGCCCTTGGATTTAACAATGTTTTTCCTTCATCCCTTGCCTTTGCCAACATTTCGGGCACATTCTTGCGTTTTGGTATAGAATGGTGGTAGTCGACTACTTCCTCCAAATCGATTTCCATACCTGTTTTATATTGAGAAAGCGTCTCTCGTAAGACCCCGGTAAATTTATCTTCCTCCCATTTATTTATGCTAAATTCCATCTCCACATCCCTTTCACGCTCTATACTAAGAACTCTCAAAAAGTTCCCCTCAACTTCCTGAGGACTTAATCACTAACTACTTCTAAATCTTTCTTAAGGTCATTAACAATATCTTGAGGTTTTACGGATGTAGGGTAAACGCGGTTAAAACCCATATTTTTAAACACATCCTCAATTTCCGACCAATCGCGACATTGTTGAGAAATTACAAGGTTACCTCCAATGTACATTAAGATATTCTCAAGGCCTGCCTCTTGGCATTTCTCACGCATTCCTTCAGCGTCAATCCCTGCATGTCCGTTAGAAGATGAAACGAGTATCGCATCGGCATCGGTCTCTTGGGCAGCTCGAATGAAATCCTCCTGGAAAAGTCGGGCACCGATATAAATTACATCAAATCCCGCATTCGTCAAAACAGCTTCCAATACTCGTAAACCCAAATTATGAATGTCTAGCAAAATTCCCGTTATGAGCTTCTTTTTTCCCATACAACCCCCTCATCATGGATAGGATATAATTTCTATTTACCTTATCAGAAACAGATTTCTTCTGTACACCCCTCTCCTGTCATAGTGATAATCAGATCTTAGAGATTTCGCTCTATTATATACCGTTTGGCAATTTTAAGAGACTGATCGGGGAAAAACTCCGACAAAAGACCGACTGTAAATAATATATACCTTCTATCAAGGTATAATTTCGGTGCCTTAGGCTTCAAACAGAACGGCTCTTGCGAATCATAAAGAACACCCTTTAAAATCATATCTCCATAAGTACCAAATGCAAAAATTCCTCCTGTTCCAATTACCGTTTTTACCTCTGTTAGATCCTTCCCCACCTGAATATTAACTGGCCCGTCCGGAGTGTAAAGCATTTCTATAGTTCCTGCATGCCGTTCAGTTGCTATCTTAACAGCGGCAAGGGACATCCCTAAGTCAAACTTTGCCTCTAAACCATCTGCAGGAAGAGTATTGGTCATCTTCGTCGCACGCTCTAAATAAGATTTTAAATCGCTCGAGTGGTCTGGTGAAAGACCAGCCTTATCAAGTATTCCTTTTTCACCAACTCTATCAAGAATATTAAGAGAATTGTAACGAATACCCAAATCTCCCTCCACTGTCCGTTTTAAATAAGGTTCAGGGAGACCCTTAAAAACGCTATTTCCTGTCGGATTGCCCTCTGCTACAGAATGTACATCTATCGTTGCCCCACCCACGTCGACAACAAGCAGTTCTCCCATTCCTTCTTCGTCTTCAGTACCCTTAGCGAGCAATTCTGCGGCACTCAGTATCGCCATAGGAGTTGGCATAAGAATATTATCCACAAAAGAATGTGCCTTATCCAAACCTTTGGCTAAAACAATCCTTCTCATAAAAATTTCTCTTATTGCTTTCCTTGCCGGCCCCACATTCAACTCGTTGAACTGCGGCATAACATTTTCAGTCACAATCACTTCTTTGTCTCTGTCACGAAGAATATCGGATGCCTGCTTCGCCGCCTTCTTGTTCCCGGCCAGAATTATCGGGCTTTTCAGAGGACTTTGACTGAGCTTTTCAGCATTATGAATAAGGATAGCTTTATTTCCCCCGTCTGTTCCCCCGGCCAGAAGTATTATATCAGGATCGATATCGACGATCTCTTCTAACTCCTGATCATCCAGCCCGTACGAAAAAACATCAACCACCCTGGCCCCGGCTCCCAAGGCAGCCCTGTTTGCCGCCTCAGATGTCAGTTCTTTTACAAAACCGACAGCCACCATTCTCAATCCACCTGCTGCACTGCTACACGCCAACTTGCGATTAAACTTGATCTTTCCGGTTAGCCGGTACAATTCTTTCAGGGCTTTATCGAGTCCTATCATAATGTTATCTTCAACGGTTGTACCAGCCTGAGAAGTCCCGATTACTTCTCCGTTATCAAGGTTAACGGCAACCACTTTTGTATAAGTGCTTCCAAAATCAATCGTCAAAACACTATTTATCATAACTTATTAACCCTTTTACCCATTCATTGCTCTTACCCGAGCACAATTCAGAAAAGGTTCACCGTACTTTTACTAATTTTAGCCTATCATCTTATTAGGTAGCCATAAGGCAAGTTCAGGAAATACGCATACCAATATAATTACAAGTAGATCTATAATCACGAAAGGCAATACTCCTTTTAAAACAGACATAAGAGGTACGTCCGGGGCTATTCCCTTGACGATATAAAGGTTTAGTCCCACAGGGGGAGTTACCAGACCTATCTCCATATTTATCGTTGCAATTACAGCGAACCATACCGGGTCAAAGCCGAGAGTTTTTATCGTCGGGAGGAGCAGGGGAATAATCATCAATATAATCGCTGCCGGCGGGATAAAAAAGCCGAACACGATAAGTAGAATATTTATAAGTATTATAATGGTCCACTTCTTTGTTGACAGGCCAAGGAACAAATCGGTGACGGCTTGCGTGACATTGAGGTTTGTACAGACAAAGCTGAAAAGTATCGCTCCGGCCAGTATCAACAATATCATTGTGCTTTCGTTGAGTGCTTTGAGAAACATCCTTTGCAACTGCTCAAGTTTATAAACACGATATATAACTATGACAAAGGTAAACGACAGAAGTACACCAACAGCAGCAGCTTCACTGGGGGTAGCCCATCCGCCATAAAGGGTTCCCATAATTCCAATTATGATCAAAATGAAGGGGAGAACTTTTGGCAAATAGACCAGCTTTTCCCTCAGCGAGTATTCCTCCTTAACATGATCAACGGTTTTAGTATTTGAGTAGAAAGAAGGCTTATCTAATGGTCTGACCTTAGTACGGTAATAAAAGATCCCCCCTATCCATAAGCAGCTCACAAATACCATGATAATTCCCGGGATGACTCCGGCAATAAAACATTTTCCTATGGATGTTTCAGTGGCGATACCGTATAGAATCATCGTGATGCTCGGCGGTATTAAGATACCAAAGGTACCGGCATGAGCAACTAACCCCGTCGCAAGACCCGGCGCATACCCTCTTCGCCTCATTTCAGGAATCCCAATCCCGCCTATTGCAGCCGCAGTGGCCGGACTCGAGCCGCATAAGGCAGCAAATATGCCACAGGCGATCATGGTAGTCATTCCCAATCCACCCGGTATCTTATACAGCCATCGGTGGATGGCCTCATAGAGATCTCTACTGGCTTGGGATTCAGAAATCGGCACACTGAGAAAAATAAAAAGCGGAAGAGCTAAAAGGGCAAAGTTATCAACACTTCCGTAAAGTGTATAGGGCATAGTTGTCAATACATCAGGGCAGAAAATGACAATGAAGAAAAGTGCCACACTGGTTAATCCGGCCCAGATCGGAATCCCTGACAATAATACGACCAAAACGGTAACTAAGATAAATATACTTAAGGTAAGCTCACCCATTTAAAGCCCTCTGCAATTTCTTTTAATAATTTCATTAAGGAACAACATCTTCTTTTCTACCGTTTACCGATTCATCAACGGGTGTTTCTATATCCTTCAATTCAATTCGGGAAATTTCAGTATCTATCTCTCCTCCCCTCAAAGCATTAATCTTATTTGTAATATTAACAATATATTGGAAAAACATCAGGGTCATTCCGAGAGGAAGAAAAAGATACGGTATCCATAATGGTGCAGCCCAAATCGTTCCGGTGTTTTCATTCGTGACAAACGCCTCCCACCACATAGGCCATGCATAACAGGCTATAATCCCACAGGTTAGCAAGGTAACGATTGATACAAAAATAAGAAGGATTTCTCGTGCCCTGGGTGGAAGATAAATGATAGCAAGATCCACATTGAGATGACGTTCATGCTTCTGCGCATAAGGTGCCCCCATGAAACACACAAAGATAAGGAGGAAAGTGGATGCTTCGATCTGCCAGTACGTGGAAATTCCGAAAAGTTTCCTCATTACAACACCTTCTGTAACAATAATTGCGGCCGCAAATATACAGATCGACCCGATAATTCCTGTAACAGAACTCATAGCGTTTATAATTTTGAAGACTATTTTCATCAGCTTAGCCATAAGTCTCCTTCTTAAATGCTCATGGACTACTTTAAGTATTTAATAAATAAGACCGTTCCCAAGGTTACAAGTTCTGACACCATAATTCAAAGGTGTCAGAACTTGAACCGTTCCCATTTAAACTCTATTTGACGGATGTTGCCATATCGACTAATTCCTTGCCTCCCTTAACTTCCTTGATAAATTTTTCCCATGCAGTTTTCTCGGAAAAATCACGCCATTTATTAAAATCATTCACTGTCATATCGTAAACATTAACACCTTTCTGCTCCATGGTTTTAATTGACAATTCATCTTCCTTATCACCTTCATCCATAGCCCACTTTTGCATTTCTCTTCCTACTTCCATTACAATCTTCTGCTGTTTTGGGGACAAATTTTTAAAGGTAGTATTCGATATTAACAATGGTACAAACATATGGAAAATTGAACGCTCCCGCGTTGAATTGTAATATTTGATTTGCTCGTATAGGTGGTATGATAAAAAAGACGAATTTGAAGTCATCATAGCGTCCAAAACCCCTGTTTGAAGCGCAAAATAAGCTTCAGACGAAGGCATGCTGACAATTGAGGCCCCTGCCGTAAGCAACATCGAGTTGAACATCTTGTCAGCTGCTCTGATCTTCACGCCCTTTAGATCGTCGGGCAGTTTTATCAGCTTCGACTTGCTACCGATTCCTCCTCTGGCATACGTCCACGAGATAATCGTCACACCGTTTTCTTTACATAGTCGAGCAATCTCCTCTCCAATAGGTGCATCTCTCCAGCGCAAACCTTGTTCATAATTTTTAACAATACATGGCATATGGGTTATTGAAAGCTCCGGAATCTTTCCCGCTTTATATGCCAACGGATAGAGAGTTATATCCAGTCCTCCCTTTACCAATGCATCGTACTGTTCTTTAGCTTTATAGAGCGTGGCAGAGGGATAAACCCTAAATTTCAATTCACCGTTAGTTCTATCTTCAACTTTTTTAGCGAACACTCGACAAAATCGATCACGGTAATCTCCCTTGTCAATCGTTCCACCCGCCCATTGATGTGATATCTTAAGCACTTTCGCAGCGTACGCAGACTTAGAACCCAGCTGACTTACACTCACGGCCATGGCGAAAGATAAAACAAACACAACTCCTAATTTAATTTTTGATACTTTTCCCATGGTTAATCTCCTTTTATATTTTACTTAATAACACTCTCATTACTCTCTTTAAACAACATATCAGCCAACCTATCACCTCCTTTTCTGATAAAGGCTAAATATTCTAAGGTTCATATTGTGGGTTATCTCTAATGATCATGAACCGTTTTATCCTTTGGTCTTTATTCTTTCTTTATCAAATCAATCATAGATAAGACTCTTCTCGCTTTTTCGACTATAGGGTAATCAATAAACTTGTCAGATAAACTGATGGCGGCCTTCCCCTCTCTTTCCGCTTCTTCAAAAGCCTCGATCACTTCTCTGGCAAATGAGATTTCTTGTTCTGTTGGAGAAAAAATTTCATTACAGACATCAATATGATTTGGATGAATTATAAGCTTTCCTTGAAAGCCAAAAGCTTTGGCCTTTTTTGCGTCTTCGATCAGACCATTTATATCCTGTATGTCTATCATCCAGGGAGTGTCGAGGGGCGCCGCGATACCGGCAGCTCGACACGCGACGGGTATCCGACTTCGCGGATAATCTAGCGCCCTTCCCTTCTTTGTCAGCTCAATTCCCAGGTCCAAAGTATAATCCGCTGCGCCAAAGGCTACGGTTGAAAACCGATAAGACGTTGTTTTTGCGGACACTGTCGAATATATCTCTTCAACACCTTTAGCACTTTCGCATATTGCTATAAGATCAATATCCCCGGCTTTTAATTCATTCAAAAGCCTGTCTATTTCAAAACTGTCTGCCGGTGATTCAACTTTGGGAAGAAAAATTCCTGATAAGTTAGGGGATAAAACTGCCTCTATATCGTCCTTGCAATAAGGTGTCCTCAGGCCGTTCACCCGTACATA
>CAYVXX010000020.1:17085-31520 GCA_964454305.1 uncultured Syntrophales bacterium
CTGCCTCTATATCGTCCTTGCAATAAGGTGTCCTCAGGCCGTTCACCCGTACATAAGTTCTCTTAGAATGATTCTTGTCCAAGATCTCCCTCACAGGAAGCCGTATCTTCTCTTTCTGAGCAATAGGGACAGCATCCTCCAGATCGATAATCACCGCATCGGCAGCACTGGCAAGTGCCTTTTCTATCCGATCCGGTCGATTTCCCGGTACAAAAAGTACTGTTCTCAGTGGATTCGTCAAATTCTTTTACCTCGGTTAATTGAATCGCTTCTATTCACTTTTTGAAGCATCAACTTACCAAAACTTCCTTTAGTATGTCTCCGATATCATTGAAATTTTCAGCTACACTGCAGCCTGCCTTCCTCAGTCGGGCAATCTTTTTTGATGGCTTTCCGGTATCTCCTTGAATGATCGATGCAGCATGTCCGAAAACCGTCCCTTCCGGCATTTCTTCGACGAATCTTCCGTTTTCGGATCCCTTTCGAACATACCTAAATTTTTTTCGGGCGGAGTGCGTATAAGAGGATCACCACCAACACTAACACTCGTCGTAAAACCGAACCCAGCTCGATTAACAATCCAAGAGCACTCCGCCGTCATTCCTTCGTTTCGCGATATGACACCCACTTCACCCGGTGTGAAGCAGCGCTCAAACCGACAGAACTGGCAAGTGCCTTTTCTATCCGATCCGATCGATTTCCCGGTACGAAAAGTACTGTTCTCAGTGGGTTCGTCAAATTCTTTTACCTCGGTTAATTGAATCGCTTCTATTCACTTTTTGAAGCATCAACTTACCAAAACTTCCTTTAGTATGTCTCCGATATCATTGAAATTTTCAGCTACACTGCAGCCTGCCTTCCTCAGTCGGGCAATCTTTTTTGATGGCTTTCCGGTATCTCCTTGAATGATCGATGCAGCATGTCCGAAAACCGTCCCTTCCGGCATTTCTTCGACGAATCTTCCGGCTATGTAAGCAATTAACGGTTTCGTAAAACCACCTTCTCTTACAAAATCGGCCATATCTTCCTCAAAATTAGTTCCGGGTTCCCCCCAGTACACCACAGCTTTCGTTTTCGGATCCCTTTCGAACATACCTAAAATATTTTTGGGCGGAGTGCCTATAAGAGGATCACCACCAACACTAACACTCGTCGTAACACCGAACCCAGCTCTCTTAACCATCCAGGAGCACTCCGCCGTCATTCCTCCGCTTCGCGATATGACACCCACTTCACCCGGTGTGAAGCAGCGCTCAGCCCGGTCGCCTCCAATGGCGCCGAGTTTAATTCTATCCTCGGGGTTTAATATGCCAACCGAGTTTGGTCCAACGATTACAGAATTGGCTTCCACGGCAGCGGACAGAAACTTCGCCACATCGTGTCTTGGAATACGTTCCGTAACGATGACAATTAACTTTATTCCATTGTCAATGGCTTCCATCACAGCATCATAGGCAAAAGCCGGTGGGACATAAATAATTGATGTATCGAGCTTCTTTTCTTGGCAGGCACGTTTCAATGTGTCATAAACCGGAACACCATAAATGCTTTGTCCTTCCCGACCCGGTGTAACGCCTGCTAATATATTCGTGCCATATGCGATCGAGTGTTCAGTAACCATCGAGGCTTCCCTACCCGTTATTCCCTGGATAACGATTCTTGAGTTCTTATCCGCAAATATTGCCATTTAACTTTCCTCCTCCGGATAGGCTTTCTTCATCTTATCAACCATCAGTCGCGCCGCGTCTTCCATAGTAATATCATCACCATGGTATTCAATACCCGCTTCTGAGAATAATTTACTCGCTTTCACATCATTCACTCCAGCAAGCCTTACAATTATTGGAAAGTTCGCCCGATCAACATTTAGATCCGTAAAAGCTTTAATGATTCCCCTCGCGACAACATCGGTCTGGGTATTATTTGTTATATTCGTGACCATACAGAATCCTTTTACTCCTGGCTTTGAAAGGACGCCTTTAACCAACCCGCTGACTTTATCCTCTGTTGGATTTCCGCCGAATTCCGTATAGTTTGCGGGTCTACTTCCGAATCTGGATAATGCGTCATACATCAAAAGACTGCCTCCTCCACCTCCACATAAGAATCCTATATTTCCTCCCTCCATTTCGGTGTAACGTGCCGTTCCCCTGTAAGATTCCGCCTTATCCACGGCAATCATCTCCTTTTCCAGGGCGGTGAGAGGTCTCCAGGCCCTGTCACTTCCCTCTATAACCTTCTTACTGAGGACTGGTTGTCTGAATAAAGCGTCATCGTCGATACCCATAAGAATAGCCACGGGCACCACCTCTCCTTGAGGGCCTACAGCTAACGGGTTTATTTCGATAATAGTCGCATCATATTTCTCAAAAATCAGGTACGCCTTATGCAGAATTCCCGCAGCTGCCATTAATGATTTACCGGTTAATCCCAGGTCCGACCACATTTCTTTAGCCTTGTAGAGGTGCAATCCCTCACGGATGTTCACGTGATATTTTTTAACCTTTTCAGGTTCGAGTTTGGCTATTCCTTCAACTTCTACGCCACCTTCACAGGTCAAAATAACGACGGGCATCATTTTTAACGGATCAAAAGTAATCGAAACGTAAAGCTCACGAGAAATCTCGACTTTCCTTTCAATCAATAAAAGTTCCACCGGGAAATTATGTACCGTCATAGAAAGGATTTCTTTTGCTATCTTTCGAACCTCATCAGAATTCCGAGCAAACTTCACCGCTCCGGCTTTTCCCCGCTTTCCCACGGCAACCAGGGCTTTAATGACAACCGGATAACCTAGCTCATCAGCCGCTACCACCGCTTCTTCTTGATTTTTTGCTATTTTAAAATCAGGTGTAACAATACCGTTATCTCGTAATATAGATTTGCCGATATTTTCTAACAGTCTGGCCATATTCTTCTCCTAACCTGTTTTTTCTCGTTCAATAATTTCCTCGAGAGAAAGGCCCGCAAATGTCTGGGGGTACTGTATATATCTTTTGTGAGGATCAAGCCCCTCCTGGCGATATATCTCTCTTGCATTTTCGTAAACATGCTCAATAACGGACTCGTTGAGAGAATTCCCTGAAGAGTCGATTTCAACGATAAGAGGGCCAAAATTCTCCACCTTAAAAATCCACAATGCCTCGGGATAGCCAAGGTCCAGCCATTTCACATCTGTCTGGCTTATCATTTTTTGATATTTGGCCGAGCATCCGCCTACAGCAGTCATAAAGACTCCCTTATTTTTCAAGCTGTTTTTAACATTGGAATTCATTGTGCCTTTCCCGATAACGACTTTCATAATCCCATGATCTAGAAGGAATGCAGCATCATCAGAAAAACGGGAGCTGGTCGTGGGGCCCGCAGCAAAAACACGAAACCCTCCAGATCCAGCAACCGCTATTGGCCCACTGTGGAAAATGACACCATTTTCCAGAAGCTCTTGAGGGATTTCACCAAGTTTTCCATCCCTTATCAATTCGACCATGCGACTATGTGCCCTGTCACGAAGAGTGCATATTACACCGTTCAGATAAACCACATCCGAAACACGGAGTTTGCGTATGTCATCAATATGAATCGGAGTATTGATAAAGTGAACATTTCTGCCTGTTTTGCATTGCGACTCTTCACTAGAAACTTTTTCTCTTATTACCGCCGTGTCTTCTTTTCGCAGATGAGGTGTAATGTATTCCTGTCCACCCTCTGAAACTAACGCTTCAGAACCTCGAGATGCCCAACATTGGTGGGATACAGCAACAGGAGTTGAAGCAGTATGCGCTCCTCGTCTTTCCAGGTAAACACCCATCGTGGTTGTTGTTCCTCCACCTCCCATTGGCCCGATACCTAAACTATTAACGCACCGAAGGATTCGATCTTCGATAGAGGAAAGTGAATCATTGACCGTATCAGACGATTTTTCGGATAAACCTCGAAAAACTGCATTCTTTGCATTAAAAGCTGCTTCAGACGCATATCCTCCAACCCCGATCCCCAAAAATCCCGGCATACATGATTCTCCTCGTGACAGTACTACATTATTCAGGGCATACGCCAAAACTGCATCCTCCATGTCCCGAGTACTGGTGAAAATCCAATCTGAGGTCGTTTTGATCTCACCACCAAAGCCCTTCATTTCGGCTCTTATTCTCAAAGGACCTGGAATTGAATCGTAATGAAAATATATGAACGGAGTCCCCCATCCGGTATTGTTACCTGAATTACAGAGGCTGAAAGGCTCGAGTACATTTTTTCTGAGAGGCACATCGCTGGTTGCTCTAATCACCGCTTCATAAAATGCGGCTTTCAAGTCCCCTTTAATTGAAACACCTGGGTTTAAATAGACATGAAATGTAGGTATGCCGGTATCTTGGCAAAGTGGAAGTGATTCTTCAGTAGCAGATATTATATTTTCTATTATAGAAATAAGTATTCTTCGAGCCCCCAAGATTTTCTCCTGATCAAGGCAGTGTAAAAGCTTCTCAAAATAATTCCTGGGGTATCGTGTAGCGGCATTGACTAGTAAATGGTAAGCTACATCAGTAAGTCTTTCCTGAGATATGTTTTCCATGTGAATCCAAATTCCTCTAAAGAATCACAAAAATTAAAGGGCTGTGACAATTCTTTTTCGTATATAGTCCAATAATCAGACCTCTGAAAAATGACCCATGTGTCGTGTGATTTCCAGTGAAGTATCTTTAACCTCTTGAACCAGTTTCTCGTGGTCGTCTCCGAGGATACGCGCAGGAGGTCCTGATATACACATAGAACCCGCTAAACGCCCTTCTCGACCAAATATCGGTGCACCAATGGCCACCCTCGATAAAAAATGTTCTTCCCGGTTAACCGAATAGCCCCTTTCCCTCGTTAACTCCAATTCTTTCATTAAGTCTTCTTTATTAGTTAATGTAGTGGGGGTATAAGCAAACAATTCAGTCCGCTTGACATAGTCATTAACTGTCTCCCGGTCTAAATATGCCAATAATGCTTTTCCTACAGCAGTACAATAAAGTGGTGCACGTAAACCAAATTGACGGAAAATAAAAGGCTGACTTCGAGGGTATGCATCCAGAGTTATTAATGCGGAATCGCCATCCAGAATAGCGATTCTAACGAGAAGCTCAATTTTTTTAGCCAACCGATCTGCGGGTTGTGATGCTTTTTGATTAATCTCCAAGCTGCCGGCGAGAATGGTTCCCAGTTCATAAATTCTCGGTCCCAATTGATATTTACGTGTGTCCTGATTTTTTTGAAGAAACCCAATATATACAAGCGCGCGGACCAATCCCTGAACGGTACTTTTATTAAGGTTTAAGGAACGGGCTATTTCTGTGACTCCAATCATGGATCGATTTAAGGAAAAAAGGCCTAGTATTTGTGATGCACGATCAATGGATTGTATTATCATGTCAACCTCCGTATTATATTATCGTTAACATTATTACAATATGATAAATAGAATGTCAAGAAAAAACTTCGTTCAGGTTTTCTCTTGAAACAGGCAGTTTCCCACCACAGGTCCCCTTAAACAGACAATGACATTCATAGTGATAAACCTTATTTATGCAGAAAGAATTCAATGAGATATTGATCTTACCCCAAAAAAATGGTTTCTCGTTTCGGTAGCGGAAAAGTTTATAGACCGTGGTAAACAGATGATTTTAAAGGTAGTGACCTAAATTATAAAGTACGGGATATAATATCTGGGAATCAGATAGGGGACATATGAACTGTAACTAAAATGAAGAAATGAAGATCGGACAGGTCTACGATTACAGGAAAAAATGAAGGGTCGGGATGTAGTGGTGTGCTTAAATGAAGGAGTTTCGCATCGGCAACTGGAACAAGAAAGAAACCCTTGCCGATACTGAACATAAGTTTGTTAATAAGCGAATCAATCCGGGACTTAAAGTATGCCCTGTTACCTGTGGAAATCTTCTTTGCCCATCTGCAATCCGGTTTATGGAATTTGTACTTTCCGCCGTAAGACCCTCCTCCTTCAGGATGGGAGAGTCAAAAGCTTAAGGTGCCAAGCCGATGACCGGATGGTGGCTGATAGAAAATTCGTCTTTTTCCGGATCAAAGGTTAAACAAGAATTCTTCCGCCACTTGATATTCTCGTCATTCTCCTTTATGGGGAATTCTTTGCGAATAAAAGCTCCCCGGCTTTCCTTCCGGGCAAGGCTCGCCGTAAGGATTGCCTTTACCACAAAAACAGCACTCAGCATATCTTCCTTTTTCTTCATTTCTGTTACATTCTTCGGAGCCCCTGCTTTCAACTCTTTTTCAAGAACTTTAAGCTTTGTCAGTCCTTCATTTAAACCTGAATCCGTCCTCACAATCCCGGCATGTTCCCAAGCAATCTCTCTGATGATTAGGCGGGTACTTTTGAACAATAACTGCGCACCCGACGTTGACCCCCGGTTTTCTGGCAGATCCTGTATGTCCGCGTCGGACAATCGTCGGCTATGAATATTACGAGCAGCGCTACGTCCTGCTATTCTACCGGACACCAAACACTCTGTCAGTGCATTTCCGCTCAACCGGTTGGCGCCATGAAAACCCCAGGCTACTTCTCCACAGACATATAAACCGGATAAATCGGTCTGTCCTGATTCATCCGTGCGGATACCCCCCATAAAGAAATGGGCTCCCGGTGAAATCTCCACCGGCTTATTTTCAAAATCGAACTTTATCTTTCTTAGAAGGCTCAAAGGAAATGTCTCCCATGACGAGGAAGGAACTTTTCGAAAGTCCATATAAACCGGCCCAGCATGACCTTCTTCGAAAAGCATTGCTGATAAAGAATCTCTCTTTTTACGCATGGCCTCATTCACATCATCGATACCGTACTTTCTTAGGATGTCTTCCCCGGAAGTATTGATCAATCTTGTTTCCCCCGGGTAAGGCGGGTAAAGCATAATGGAGGGTAGCCGCGGCTGGGCGATAACAATCGGATAAAACTGGATGAATTCCATATCCCAAAGCGAAAGCCCGGCTTTTGCAGCCAGGTAATACCCATGCCCCATCATGCTCTTTTGGTTGTCATTTCTAAGATAAATCGCTCCTCCTCCTCCAGTTGCCAGAATAACTGAAGATGAAGCAATCGATACCTCTTTTCCGCTTTTATCTATGCCCTTTACGCCCAGCACCTGCGCTCCTTGCTTTAAAATATCTGTGACATAAAAACCACTCAGGACACTTATCCGCTTAAGGCTCCTTAAGTTATCTGCCAGTCTTTTTACCATTGTGACACCTCGGATAACATCGGGGCTGGATGACTTCAGAAAGTAATGGTCATAAAATTCTTCAAATTCAAACCCTGTCGAGCAAAAAAATGCTAAGGCGTCTAGAGCTTCATGGGCGAAGCGTTTTACTAGCGGTCCATGGTTAATCATCTTTCCTGTGTGAAGGGTATCACGGATATATTGATCTGCAGAATACGATGTGGTGGGTCCACTAAAACGCCCGTTTGACATGGCAGAATTAGTCCCAACCCCTATCCCGCTCCTGTCAATCAACAGGACTTTTGCTCCTTCCGCCTGGGCGGTATAGGCTGCGATCATCCCGGCTAGGCCAGCTCCAATGACAATTACTTTGTCTGACATGGGGGCTTTCTCCTGTGATAAATTCATGTTTCATACTCCTTTCCGATCTTGAAAAACAGTTATTTTCACAATAGCCGTGCCTACTGGAGCTTCTTATTAACATCAAGTTCACCGAAAGTATCAACTACTCCGGGGTCATCATTATATTTTGAGAGGGTCACAGGATCCTTTTCAGAATTGCTTGTATGTGTTTGGGGTTGGCAAAGAATTCAAAACGTTCAATTTCTTTAAGGATTGCATAAAAATTTTCAGGATTGTCTCTTAGGGAATTATTTGCATATGTTAAAAAGATGTTTTCCATTGTGTACCTCCCATAGTACCCCCCCCAATTAATCCCCCAGGGAAAACCGCTTGGGAACGCGGTCTTGTCGGACGGCCATCCTATCCCTAGGTTTATCTTTTACTTGTCTAATTGCCTCACACATAAAATACCATCCATGTACGTTTATCGAGATACGTTATTTTTATCAATTTTACAATTATTAAAATTTCATATGATAAATCAGAACTATTTTTCGATCAAAAAAGTGTTGTGAAAATTGATGGGACTTGATGGGAGATTTGGGGCTTTTGGTGTCCTTTCCTGTCTTATTGGGGACAAATCGTGGAAACAGAAAAAGGGTTACAAGTTATTGATATTACTTGCAACCCTTTGATATTATTTGGAGGCGGCAACCGGACTCGAACCGGTGAATAACGGTTTTGCAGACCGCTGCCTTAGCCACTTGGCTATGCCGCCTTGAAACTTCTGAAAGTTAAGACGCTTGCAAAACCTGCAAACGTCTTAACTTTTTATTCGTATGGAGCGGGCGAACGGATTTGAACCGTCGACGTCCACCTTGGCAAGGTGGCACTCTACCACTGAGTTACGCCCGCATATGTTTATAGTAGGCGAAAAACTATGTTAAAATCACTATATTGTCAATAAAAATTTTTATGTTAAATGCTTTTTTTCGGATGTTACTCTTCAATTGCTCCCCTGTAAAATTTTACAAAATAGTCTACGCCTGACCAGATTGTCAAAATGAGGGCAACGTAGAGAATGACCATGCCGACGAGATGGGCATTCAACCCAAACAGCGGATAATGGATTATGAGAGAGGATACGGCAATATTTTGAGATAGAGTTTTTCTTTTCCCCAGCTTACTGGCAGCAATAACAATACCATCTGATAAGGCAATATTTCTTGTTCCGTCAACAATAATATCACGTATGATAATTAAAGCCACGATCCATGCCGGGATATGGCCTATCGGAATCATCAATACCATGGCCGTGTTTATAATAATCTTATCTGCCACGGGATCCAGCAATTTCCCCATCTTGGTTACAATACCGTATCTTCTGGCTATATAGCCATCCACCAGGTCCGTTAGCGCTGCAAGAATAAAAAGGACTGCTATACATAAGCTTAATGTCCTGCCCGGGGAAAGGAGGATCAAAAACAGCACGGGTATAACACCAATTCTCAACAATGTTATGGTGTTGGGAAGATTAAGTATCTTTTTCTTCTCCGCCCTTATGGGGAGTCTGTCAAATGACTTTTTTAAGAAATCGACGATCATAGATTATCACTCTATCCCTTTTTCCCCGGCACCTTTTTCCAATCGGCCAGAAACTTTTCTATTCCTATGTCGGTAAGCGGATGCTTTGACAACTGTGCTATCACCTTGAAAGGAATAGTCGCAATATCGGCCCCCATCATCGCCGCTTCGAGCACGTGCAGCGGGTGTCTCACACTGGCAACAATAACCTCGGTTTCAAAATCATAATTGCTGAAAATAACCATTATCTGTTCCACAAGATCCATGCCGTCATGGGAAATATCATCGAGTCTTCCCACAAACGGGCTCACATAAGCGGCGCCTGCCTTGGCCGCCATCAGGGCCTGAATAGGAGAAAAAACAAGCGTTTGATTGACACGAATCCCGGAATCGGAAAGCCTTCTGGTTGCCTTCAATCCCTCAGTAGTCATCGGAACCTTCACAACCACATTATCACCCAGTTCTGCCAGTTTACTCCCCTCCGCAACAATTCCATCCGCATCTAAACTGATTGCCTCCAGACTCACAGGACCTTCGACTACCGCCAAAATATCCTTTATGACAGCCTCAAATTCTTTGTTTTCCTTTGCTATCAGAGACGGGTTGGTAGTCACGCCGTCGACCATTCCCATACTAATGCCTTCTTTAATTTCATCAATATTTGCAGTGTCTATAAAGAATTTCATGCAACCTCCTCATACTTACTCAATATCATTGATCGGAGCTTTTCCCCTCCGCCTTATATTTATTAAAACATTCTTCACTGCAGAAGTAAACCGTCTTGCCATTTATAGATGCCCTGTAAGCATCGCTTATCGGCACATAAGTATGGCAGTAAGGATCCATCACTAAATCCTCCTTTTCAATAGGCACCACTCTTTCAGGAAACTCATCTGGCGGTTTCGCCGAAGGAAGGAAAATACCTCTGGCCAGCCGATATACTAAATAAATGATTCCAGCCGTAACTATAAAACGAAGAAACATATTACTCCTATTTTCATGAGCGCTCAACTATCAGCTCTCAGCTTTTAGCAAAAAGAGATTAGATGTAAAACCACTTTTCTTTATTTTGCTTATGGCTGTTTGCCGACTGCATGTTAATTATTTCAACTCCACTTCTATCATCAAGACCGTCCAGCAGTTCCTTGACTGAAACTCCAAAGGCGGGGTGAACAAAATCAGGTGCAATCTCACATAACGGAACGAGGACAAACCGTCTTTTATGAAGCTCGGGGTGAGGTATCAAAAGTGTTTCATCACCTATGGTATTCTGTCCATAAAGAAGAATGTCCAGATCTATTGTTCTCGGGCCCCATTTTTCTGCTCTTATCCTGCCCATGTCATTTTCGATCTGCTGCAGGCTCTTCAAGAAAAAATGCGCAGAAAGAGTTGTTCTCGCTTCAATAACACAATTAACGAACGGATCTTGTTCTGAAAAACCTACGGGCTCTGTCCTGTACAAAGACGACCTCTGGAGGACATCAACATCATCGAGAGACGAGATGAGTTCAACAGCCCGAAGGCAATTACCAATGGGATTACCCAGATTGGAACCTATACATACAAAACTGACAATGCCAGGCACCTTCTCTACCACCTTATTTTGTTGGGTTTCGTTCCTCCCGCCAAAGGCGGATCTTCGGCAACCCAACCTACATACTTTAAACTTTAAACTTTGAACTCGAAACTCTTAATCCCTCAATCCCAGCACGTCCTGCATATCGTAAAGCCCGTTTTTCTGGTTTACAATCCACATCGCCGCCCTGATCGCACCCTTTGCAAAGTTGTCCCGGCTGTGGGCCCTGTGGATAAATTCCAGCCGTTCACCGGTACCGCCGAAAATAACGGTATGTTCACCAACGATATCACCGGCCCTCACAGTTTGAACGCCTATTTCACCCTTTGTCCGCGCTCCAATCATGCCCTTTCTTCCATAGACACCCACCTGATCCAGATCACGGTCGAGGGAGGCGGCGATAATCTGGGCCATCTTCACTGCCGTCCCGCTGGGTGCATCTTTCTTTAAGTTATGATGTGCCTCCACTATCTCTACATCAAAGTCATCTCCCAGGATACCGGCCACATCTTCCAGCACTTTAAACATCACATTGACACCAATACTCATATTGGGGGCAAGAACGCATCTTGTTTTTTCGGCTAATTTTTTCACCTTCCCCATATCGTCCGGTGTAAATCCCGTACTTCCAATCACGATGGCTCTATTATTTTCAGCGGCAATCCCAAGATGAACAAGAGATGTCTCATGATTTGTAAAATCTATGATGACATCCCCATTCCGGACAGATTTTTGAATATCATCCTCTATTATTACACCGGTTTTACCCAAACCGAGTCGCTCCCCGGCATCCTTACCAACAGACGGGTGACCCTTCATCTCCACGGCGCCGGCTACCTCTATTCCTTCAGTCTCGGAAATGAAGCTTATTATCCTGCTCCCCATCCTGCCGGCAGCGCCTGTAACGATCACTCTGACCATAGCAAATATCCTCTAAATCAATCCGTAATCTGACACGACCTTCTTCAGCTTTTCATAATTGGCATCGGACATCTTCGACAGGGGAAGTCTCAGCTCATATTCAATCTTTCCCATCATGGCAAGCGTCGCCTTTACGGGAACAGGATTAGTCTCAAAAAAGAGTGCGTCCATCAGGGGAAACATCTTGTAATGCAATGCCCTCGCCCGCGGTAAATCGCCCGCCTCAAAAGCATCAATCATGCCCGCCATATCAGCCGGTGCCACATTCGACGTTACAGAAATGACCCCCTTTCCTCCAACGGCGAGGAGAGGAAGAACGGTAAAATCGTCACCGGACAGAACAGTAAAGTCATCGCCGCAACAACCGATGACTTCACTCACCTGATGAAGTGATCCGGTTGCTTCTTTTATCCCGACAATATTGTCGATCCGGGATAATCTGCCAACCGTTTCCGGTAAAAGATTGGTTCCCGTTCTGCTCGGAACGTTGTACGGGATGATCGGAATCGGAACTTTTTCAGCTATCATTTTATAATGCTGGTACAGGCCTTCCTGTGTCGGCCTGTTGTAATAAGGTGTTATCATCAACGCTCCGTCCACCCCTGCATCATAAGCATGCTTTGTTAACCGTACAGCTTCTTCGGTGCTGTTCGATCCTGTACCGGCAATAACGGGCACTCTCTTGTTGACCGCCTCCACGGTGATTTCAATAACCCTGTCATGTTCCTCATATGACAGTGTAGCAGATTCACCAGTCGTCCCGCAGGGAACTATGCCATCGGTCCCATTCTTTATCTGGAACTCGATAAGTTCCCTGAATGACTCCTCGTCCACCTTTCCATCCTTGAAAGGTGTGACAATCGCCACTATCGCGCCCTTAAACATAAATTCCTCCTTCTATCCTGCTCTTTCCATTATTCGTAAAAATTCCATTAAAGGGAGAGGGTTAACTTTTATCCTTTCAAAAATTCCGGTATCTCCTCCCCCTTGATCAGATCAGAATATTCTTCTCTCTCTCTTATAACATAATACCGATCATCCTTAACAAGAATCTCCGGTATTTTGGGTCTCGAATTATAATTTGATGCCATGGTAAAACCGTAAGCACCAGCGCTCATTACCGTAATAAGCTCCTCTTTGTTGAACCGAGGGAGCATCCTCCCCTTTGCAAGAAAATCCCCCGACTCACAGATCGGCCCAACAACATCTGCGAGAAAACTCTCCCTATCGCTCAATATTACAGGTTGGATGTGATGGTATGAATCATAGAGACTGGGGCGTATCAAATCGTTCATTCCTGCATCGACGATAACAAAATTTTTGTCAACATTACTCTTCGTGTAAAGCACTTTGGAAACCAGTATCCCGGCATTGCCGACAATCACCCGTCCGGGCTCAAGTATGAAAGTGCATCCGATATCCTTCGAGGCATCGATAACCGCCCGTGCATACTCCTCCGGATCAGGGGGAGTTTCATTATCGTATCTAATTCCGAGACCGCCCCCGAGGTCGAGATATTTTATATCAATATCTTCTTCCCTGAGAAGGTATATCAATTTTTTTAAACGGTCAATGGCGCCTAAAAAAGGAGAAATTTCAGTCACCTGAGAACCTATGTGGCAATCCACCCCTATAATATCAACGTGCTCTAATCTCTTTGCCTTACGGTATTCGTCCAGAGATCTTTCAACATCTATTCCAAATTTACTCTCCTTAAGACCGGTTGCTATATGAGGATGTGTCATCGGATCAATATCCGGATTTATCCGTAAGGCAATCCCGGCTTTTTTACCCATCCTCCTCGCACAGTCATTTATCAACTCAAGTTCCTGGGAAGATTCAACATTAAACATCAGTATTCCGGCTTTGAGGGCACTCTCTATCTCATCCACTCTCTTTCCGACACCGGAATAAACTACCTTATTCGGATCAGTACCTGCCTTGAGCGCACGGTACAACTCCCCCCCGGAAACAACGTCCATTCCCCCGCCTTCATTTACGAATATTTTCAGTATGGCTATATTAGAATTCGACTTGACGGAAAAACAGGTGATATGGGGAACATCAGCAAAGGCCGTATCAAAGACGCGAAAATGACGTGTCAGGGCCCTGTGGCTGTATAAATAAAAAGGTGTCCCAACCTTCCTGGCAACATCATCGAGGGGCACTTCTTCACACCATAGCGTATTGTCTACATAATTGAAATAATTCATAGCTACATCATAAGATATTAAAAATCACTGGTCCTCAATACGATATTTTCAAAACTGTATAAAATTTTAAAAATATGATTCTCAATATTTGATTTCCGCAATATTGGAATCGCCACTGCAATACCCGTCGGCATTACATGTCTCAATCTTATAAGAATACAACCATCCTGCCTTTACCTTTGAATCAAGATAATTTATTTTCCTCTTTGCTTCCTTGAGCAGTTTTGAATCCCCGGAGGAAAGCTCGGCAATAAGTAAATATTCTCGCGGACAACCGACACAACTGTCACCTTCTATTTCCAGTGCACTTCTGTATATCTTAAATCCGGCAACATCAGTGTTACGTTCCGGAACACTCCAGCCAAGAATAATTTCTTTGTCGGCGATTTTGACGCTGAGATCAGCAATCGCCTCCGGAATTTTGACTTCAAGCGGAACAGGGTTCCCCTTTTTACCGCAACTAAGACAAAATACCGTCAGGAAAAAGATGCCTATTATCAATAAAACATTTTTCACGGTATTATTTTTGATGACCAAACGCCCTCCCCCACATAATTGTTTTTAATCTTTACC
>CAYVXX010000021.1:0-29985 GCA_964454305.1 uncultured Syntrophales bacterium
GCCTAAAGTTTGAAGTGCCTAAAGTGAGCTAAAGTTAGTGTACACGCCTTCGGCGTGGTCAAATTCGAAACAGGCTGCGCTGAAAGCGCATTTTTAACTTTAGGCACTTTAGCTCACTTTAGTTCACTTTACACTCTTAACTAAATCTTGCTGCTTGAACTGGTAACAACATCTGCGCAAAAAACGTAGTTGTTGTGAATAAAGACTCTGATAATTGACCATGCACATAACAAAAGGGCAGATCAGTGGAGCGATTATTGTCGTTTTGATAGCGACTTTTTTTTATTGCGGCAGGTTTTTCCTTCACGACTTGCAACCTTTTCAGACAATGTCTCCACCATATGCTGAAAAGAAGACAGGGACCGTTATTGTTGCACTAACCGGTGATACAGATCATAAGGGAATTTATTTCGTCCCCGCGAATACAACAGTCTCCCATCTTTTAGGAATCGCAGAAGTTGCAGACACAAAAAAATTTGATAAAAAAGCCCTTTCTGTCATCCTCGGCGGCGGTGAGAAGGTTATCATAGAGTCAGATCAGATAAAAATAGGGATGATTGATGCTGCCAAAAAGATTACTCTCGATATACCGATCGCTATCAACAGCGCAACGGTATATGACCTGTCGCTTATTCCCGGAATAGGAAAGAAGACCGCACAGGCAATAGTTGACCTGAGGGAAAAGGCCGGAGGGATTTCTCGTATCGACGACCTTTTAAAGATACGTGGCATGAATAATGAGAGGTTTAGAAAAATTAAAAAGTATCTCGCAGTAAATGGAAAGACATAAGGATTGACATAAAATTTTTACGATGATAACAAGGAGAAATAAATATGTCGGGGCGTGGCGCAGTCTGGTAGCGTATCTGAATGGGGTTCAGAGGGCCGAAGGTTCAAATCCTTCCGCCCCGACCATGAATTTTAAGGGGTTAACTATTTTGAGTGAAGCTCCCCGCCCACAGGGCAAAGATGAATCTGAAATTCTGCCTACTGAGACTATACCATGGGGCCTTCTGGTTTCTTCAGAGCTTTGATCAAAATGGATTCTCGCCTTGATTTGATACGGCAAATCACCCACTCATTTCGCCCTGGCTTCTGTAGCGAGTAACCCATCTCTTTTATGACACAATAGACTTCAATCGAGCACTCTCTCCACATGATACAGGACAGGTTAAGAAAGATAGCAAAACGGGCATTGAGCTTGACAGAAGCGGTGGAGGAACGTCATTTAAGATTGTATTTTAGGAAGCGGCGTCAGGTCTTGTAATTATGTTCTTATTGAAAAATAAATTTAACAAACTCGTAAAAAGTCGTGAACTGCACCATTTGTCATGCTGAACTTGTTTCAGCATCTAATTATTTCAGTAAGTTAGAGACCCTGAAATAAATGCAGGGTGACAAAAAAAAGACTTTTTACGAAGCCGTCAAATTTAACTGACCCGAGAAAAAACGATGAGTCAAAAGGTGAAACAACCGGACGGGGATTTCAGGATTGCTTGGCAGGGATACGACACCGATGACCCCAAAAGGCGTGAGGAGAGGGTTGATGTGTCTCCTGCTGGTACGGAGGGGATATTCATTGATCTGGAACCGCATGAGGTTCGGCAGACGGATAAAGAAAATAAATCTATTGAATTAACAAAAACCATTGCCAACTTTATAGTCGAAACAAAAACAACAAAGATACCCTCCGATATTTACGCCCATTCCAAAATAGCATTTCTCGACTGGCTTGGCTGTACCATAGCAGGGACGAATGATCCTCTCGTAGATAAACTAATCCGATATGCAAACGTTATGGGCGGAAACGAACACGCAACTATTCTATGTCATAACTTGAAAAAAACTGTTATCCAGGCGGCAATCATCAACGGGGCCGCCTCTCATGTGTTGGATTATGACGATACTACAACAGTCGATATAAGACATGCGTCGGTCGGCATGTTTCCCGCCTTTCTGGCACTTGCCGAATGGAAGGAAAAAAGCGGAGCCGATTTCCTGACTGCCTATATAATCGCTTTCAAAGTTGCTGCTCTTATTGGAGCCTGCACCGGCATGAAACAATACAATACGGGATGGCATACAACATCCACTATCGGACATCTGGCTTCTGCCGCAGGTTGTGCTCGATTGTTGAAACTGAGTGAGCAGCAAGCCATTTACGCCATGGGCCTCGCCGGAACCCTGTCATCCGGCTTAAAAATTGTATTTGGCACCATGACAAAAGCATTTCACGCCGGAAATGCTTCTCAAGCCGGCCTGAAGGCAGCCATACTGGCCAAAGATGACTTTACCTGTGCTGAAAACCTTCTGGAAGGCCCCGATGGCTATTTTCAAGTTTACAAAGGACAGATAAACGAAAAGGAATTGAATACGCTGGGCAAAACCTGGGATCTCGAAAATCTGGCCCAGAAATATCACGCCTCCTGTCACTTTACACATTCCGCCATTGAATCGTTCATGGCTATTGTTAACGAAGAACGCTTATCCCAGGACGACATACAATCACTTAAGATATATTCATCGCAGTTGGCCCTGAATGCAGCTGGAAAAACAGAACCAAAGACGGCATTGGACGGCAAGTTCAGCATTCCCTACTGTGTGGCCAACGCTCTTCTAAGAGGTGATACCGGCTTACAATCCTTTACGGACGAAAAGGTGAATGATCCAAACATAAAAGTCTTCATGGAGAAAATATCGCTATTTTCCGACGACAGCCTTGAACCGATGGAAGCAAGGGTCGAGATAGAGACAGACACGGGAACGATATATTCACGGTCTTCCAATGTCTTTAGAGAAATACCTGAACTTGAAGAAAAAAAAGACAGGATAAAAAGTAAATTCTCGAATATGTGTGGTCCTATTCTGGGTGACAAAAAAACAGATTCGTTAATAGAAGTTGTTCTGTCTCTGGAACACGTTGACAATATAAAAGATTTTGTTTCAACAAACCTTTCCTAAAAAACCTTTTCAGTGGTCTTCTGATTTTTATGTCTCACCGTTCGTTTTCAACTCTTCCTGCAACTTACGGAGATCGTCATGGCTGATTTTAACAAACTTCACTCCCATCCCAAGGGGCCGCTCCCTGGGATCTACCGTAACTCTCCTGGTCCAGGAAACTTCGCACTCAATTTCCAGCGGTTCCGGATCATTCGGCAGGAAAAGATTTAACATAAAACGTTCACTTTGTAACAGGGGTTCTTCCGTAGCCATAAAGATTCCTTCTGAGCTGACATTTTCAGAATATGCCTTGACCAACTCTTCTTTGTTTTTAAATTGAAGCTCCAGAGATTTATATGCACGTTGTTCCTGCCGGCGTAATATTGTTTCAGCTGCAATTCTGGTCGTTTTTTCAAGTCTTCTAGACAAAGTCCTCAGTATAGTCTGAAAATCACTCGAAAGCTTGTTGAATTCCGCATCCAGAAACCCTTTGTCCAGGATCCCAACGGTTGTTTCACCTACTGCCTTGACCGTAGCGATTCGCGGTACTTTCGCAACATAACCGAGTTCCCCGAAAACCTCTCCTTTCTTAAGCGTCTCGATAACCACCTCTTTATCCCCGACTTTTTTTAAGATCTCGACCGATCCGGACTCAACGACATAGACCCAGTCCCCGTGACTGCCCTCTTCAATAATGATCTGTCCGTCCTGATACGTTTCCTCCGTCGTAGTTATATACATGGCAATGTTCCTTCCTTCCGCACAAAACATTAGTTGAATGTTCAAATTAATACTTGGAGAATAGGGAAATATTTGCTAAATTTCAAGGTAATTTTTTATATATAAGGATTCCCGAATAGTGTAGTTGCGTCACATTGAGTTTGAAACCCACTTAATATTGTATCACAAGACCTGAACCATGAGAAGACAAAGGAGGTACAATGACTATGCAAATTGTCCCTTTTACAATTCTGGCCCTGACACCCGTCAGTCCGGTGTCCGATATTTACAACAAATCGCGCCTGACCAGTCTGGATATGTTTACCCTCAATAAAGCTATGGAAAACATTGACCCACGTCTTTTCGTCCCTGTATCCCAAGAATTGTGTCCCGAGGGTGCACTGACTATTCGTCTCAAAAGCATCAAGGATTTCAAGCCGGATTCGCTGATCAAAAATAACGGGTACCTTAAGAATGTTTATGAGGCCGGCTCTTTCATCGAGCAGGCCGTATCCGATGGACTCTCTGCTCCGACTATAGCTGAGAGGCTTAAAGCAGACTGGCCCTTCTTGCCTTTTGATATAGATGCAGACACTCCCCCTAAGCCCATCGTGAAACAGACGGGTATGGTTGATGATATTTTGAACATGGTGACCACACCGGACAGTCCTGATCGATTAACTACGGATACCGGCAGACCAGGTCAATGGAAGGCACAGATTGACAGTCTGCTCGCTTCTCTTCTCGAATCCATCTTCAACAACGAAGAATTTAGAACCTGTGAAGCCGCATGGCGCGGCATTGAACTCCTGTTAAAACAAGGCCAGGTAAAAGAAAGTGAAGGCGTACGGCTGAAAATAATGCCGGTCAATCCGAAGAATCTTGAAAGTGTGCTGGAAAAAATAATCGATGAATTGATAGCCGATTTGCCCAACCTTGTACTGATTGACCTGCCGTTCGACAGTTTCCCTAAAAGCACAGACCTTCTTAAAAAAGTAGCCGTATTTGCAGATACCATGCTTGTACCGACACTGTGCTGGATCGACGCCCGGTTTTTTCATCTGAATAACTGGAGCGATCTCAAAAAAGTGCCCTATCTCAAACATTATCTTGAGGATGCAGCCTATGCAAAATGGAGAAAGTTGAAAGAACTGCCCGGCGCCGATTGGCTCAGCTTCACCTGCAACCGGTTTCTGACCCGTTTCCCGTACGGCCCCAACAATAACCCCGGCACCGTTTTTTTTCAGGAAAAGGATCCTCTATGGATCAGTCCGATCTGGGCATTGGGAGCCCTGACGGCCCAAAGTATAGCCACTTTCGGCTGGCCATGTCGTTTTACCGACTATATGAGTATCAGCCTGAAAGATTTAGCTATCCTCGACTCCGGCAATACCCTGCCCACGCCTACGGAAATGGTCCTGTCCGAAGATAGACTTATGGAGTTCATTGAAATCGGGATTACGCCTCTACAGGGCGTCGCAGGAAAAGATATAGCATTTACACCGAGGGAAACAACCCTGGGCGGCGGATCTCTGAAATATCAATTTTTCACATCACGGATTTTGACATTTCTCTGGTGGTACCGGGACAACGTGGATGAAGAAAAAATGAGCGCCGACCTGTGTACAAGCATCAAAGATGCGCTCAGGTTGTTCTGGCAAGAGACCGGACAGCCCCTTCCTGAGGATCTTGAAATTACGGCCGAGGAGACGGCAGAGGGTAACCCGGTTCCCATTAGAATAGGAATGACAACGCCTGCGTCTGTTCTGCCCGGGGGGCAAAGACTGGAAATGACTTTTCTCTGGTAAATATGATAAAGGCTCTCTTAAGGAGAATACCATGAAAATACTTGCTATTAATTCAAGCCCTCGAAGCGAGCGTCAGAGCAAAACGGCGCTGATGCTGGATCATCTTGTTCAAGGTATGCGCGACGCCGGTGCCGAAGTGAATGTTGTAAATCTGCGCTCCAAGAAAATTCAAAACTGTATCGGCTGCTTCACCTGCTGGACAAAAACACCCGGCATCTGTATTCATAAAGACGATATGACCAACGAACTCTATCCGGAATGGTTAGAATCTGATTTGGTCGTCTATGCCTCGCCGCTTTACCATTTTACGGTGAACGCCTCAATGAAAGCCTTTATTGAGCGTACCCTCCCCCATGTACAACCTTTCTTTGTAGAATGCGATGGCAGAACTACTCATCCGCTGCGCAGCCCTGGTCCAAAGGTCGTAATGCTCTCTGTGGCAGGATTTCCGGAGAAAAAGGTTTTCGAACAGCTCTCAGTCTGGGTACAGTTTATTTTCGGGAACAGTGATACCCTCGTAGCTGAGATCTACCGGCCTCTTGCGGAGGCTTTGACGCTCCCCTTTTGCAAAGATAAACGGGATGATATCCTCGACGCCACCGCTCAAGCCGGCCGTGAGATCGTCGAGTCTCTCAGAGTAACACCGGAAACAATGGTCCGCATTACACAGCCTATTGTCGACGACAGTGAAACATTTTTCACCATGGGAAATCTTATGTGGAAAACCTGTATTGACGAAGGAATAACACCCATGGAATTTGACAAGAAAGGTCTCATGCCTCGTCCGGATTCCATCGAGACCTTTATGATAATTCTGCCCATGGGGTTCAATGCCGGAGCTGCAGACGATATGGAAGCCGTCATACAGTTCAGCTTCTCCGGCGACGTCGAAGGCGCCTGCCATTTCAGAATAGAAAACGGGGGAATCTCCGCACACAAGGGAGAGGCAGAAAATCCGTCCATCACAATCGAGACACCGTTCGATCTCTGGATGGATATCATGACCAAAAAGGCCGATGGACAGGAAATGTTTATGGAGCAGAAATTTAAGGTCTCGGGAAATCTTTTACTCCTTCTGCGGATAAAGGCGCTCTTTGGAGGGTAGTAAAAAAAGTAAATTTAACATGGAGGAGTCTTGCAAGGAAATTTTTTTGACGATTTTAATGCCGGGGATACATTCACGACCTCGCGAAGAACCCTGACGGAATATGATTTAGAGGCATTTTGCAATCTGGCATGGTTCAACTCGAGCATGTTTTCCGATGATATTTACGCCACAGAGGAAATGCCCTACAAATCAAAAGTGTTTCCAGGACCTTTAATTGTCTCCTTTGCAGTAGGGCTGTTTTTAAAATTAGGGTTCTACGAAAAGACTATCGTCGCTCTGCTTGGAATTGAAAACATGAAATTCAAGGCACCTCTGCGAATCGGGGATACGATGCACGTCGATGTTGAAATATTGGAGAAAAAAGATCCCATGTCACATTCAGACAGGGGAATTTTAACCATGCGATTCACTGTCAACAAAGTATTACCCGAAAAAGGCAAAGAGTTCGTCATGAGCTTCGAAATGGCTCATATGCTCAAAAAAAAGTAATATGCCCCGTCCCAAGGGGTCAAGGAAAATGCGGTCACTTTACATTTTCAGTCAATGAAAAGGTTTTTTGTGGGAAAATTGGGATCGCTTGTCAGGTTAACGCCAAGACGCCTCAGTCCCGCTTCATCACCCGGTGTGGGAATGTGTGTCATATGGACTTCACAGCCGTGAAGCTCCTTCAATTTTTCGATCGCCAATTGAGCTGCCGAATTGGTCGTTGCACTGATACTCAGAGCAATAAGCGCTTCTTCCAAGTCCATACTAACCGTTTTCTCGTGCAACATTTCCGTTTTAAGATTACGGATAGAATCTGTAATGTAGGGCGGCAGAAGTTTTATCTTGGGAGGTATTCCCGCCAGATGTTTTATAGCATGCAGAACAAGGCTTGATGCTGCATGCATAAGGGGGGAGTTATTGCCCGTAACAACAGACCCATCCTTCAGCGCTATGGCAGCCCCACAATAGATACCTTCGTTACCTTTATTTTGCTCCTGTGCTTCAACGGCAGCCCGGCGTGCCGGCCCAACCACATTTCTGTCTTCCTGTTCAAGATTAAAATCCTTGATAAAAAGTTCTACCCTCTGGACAGTCTCTTTATCGGTAAAACCCATAGCATACTCACACCGATACCGAAAATACCGCCTGATTATCTCCTGCTTGGCTGCCTCTTTCGTCATCTCATCATCTGTTATGGCAAAACCACAGCGATTTACCCCCATATCGGTCGGCGATTTATAAAATGCTTCACCTCCCGTTATCTTTCCTAATATCCTCTTTACAACAGGAAACGTATCAACGTCACGATTATAGTTTACAGCCATCTTCTCGTATGATTCCAGATGAAACGGATCAATGAGATTGAAATCCCTGATATCCGCCGTCGCGGCTTCATACGCTACATTAACCGGGTGTTTAAGGGGTAAATTCCAGATAGGGAAAGTTTCAAACTTGGCATATCCGGACTTATTGCCTCTTCTGTAATCATGGTATAGCTGCGACAGGCAGGTGGCTAACTTTCCGCTGCCGGGACCTGGACCGGTAACAACAACAAGTGGTTTATCTGTTTCAATATACTCATTTGCACCATAACCCTCGTCACTCACAACCATATCCACATCGGTGGGGTATCCTTTAGTATAACGATGCGTATAGACTTTGACATTTCGCCTTTCCAGCTTATTCTTGAACAATACGGCAGACGGTTGGTTCTCAAAGCGTGTTATAATGACACCCGGCACATTGATTCCATACTCCCGTAGATCATCAATCAGCTTAAGGGCATCGGAATCATAGGTGATGCCGAAGTCTGCCCTTATTTTCTTTCTTTCAATATCACCGGCATAAATGCACAGCAGGATGTCCGCCTTGCCTTTCAATTGGCGAAGAAGTCTCATTTTTACATTCGGATCGTAGCCGGGCAAAACTCGTGCTGCGTGATAATCAAAAAGGAGCTTTCCTCCAAATTCGAGGTAGAGTTTATTGTCAAACCTATCTACCCTCTCCAGGATTGCCTTAGTCTGTTCTTCGATATATCTCTCGTTGTCAAAACCCGTCTTTGCTGTCATACGAACCTCATTCGCCCGTTATTTTTACACGCCGCAGTGTATTCTGTAATCTGTCTAATGGCAAGAATTTTAGGATGAGTCGAAAAAATTAAAGCTATCCCCTCTAGCCCTCTAAAGTTGAACATAACCTTCACCACCGCAAAACGAAGTTCTTTTTAACCCGGATATATCAATTAACAGAATGTAAAGGGCGTAGACTTCGAGGCCGAAGGGCAGATACCCGAGATACCCGAGGACGGGCATTTCAAAGATATGGAGTACATCTACAAAAGGAATCGTATAGACCCACTTGGGAAGGGAATAAAAATTCCACATCTCCCAGAAGAAACCGCAGGTCAGCGCCCCTAAAGCGAGTGAAAGGACGGGACGCCAGTTTCCCGCTTCAAGGTACCGCAACAGAGAGGGCGCTCCGAGTAACATGTTCAGTGAATCAAAAATAAGATAAAGACTTAACCAGACAAGGGGGAAACAGTAGCGCGGAAAAGCGATAACTGAAACGAGCATCACCATACCGGCGAGAATAAAGACGACAAGCTTCCGGTTAGTGACGGTAAGCATCCGCCACCGTACCGAACCGGCAAGGCGGTGAAATGATCCCCATAGTTCCGCAGTAGAGAGCACGGCGGGAATAACAATGCTGAAATGGATAGAAGACCGAACGGCATATTCGAGCGAACCCACGGGGCGATTGTACAGGTAGTGCCAGTTCTGAAGAAAAAGATTCAAAAACTCAAAGAGCCACCACCCCGGAATGGAAAGCAGAAACATACAGACAAAGGCCTTCGGACTCCGGCTGAAAAGCGATGTGCCTCTACGTTTCCAGTTATAAGCATCGACGACAAGGATATATCCTATCCAGAGGAAAAGGAACGCATTTTCCCACAGATACCGGACACCATCAGGCCTCACCCAGGCAAGGGGCCAGCCGACGGCAATTAACACTAATCCGATATACCCGCGCATCGGAAACCTGTATACATCCGCCATGCTCATACGTCTCCGGGAATGAAACAGCACACCAGATACTCATTGAGATAGCCGCTTATCTTGTCTTCTCTTCCAAAATAGAAATGATCGGCTCCATCAACGATCTCAAGCCTCGATCCTATTTCTTCCGTAATTCTCCTTAAACGAGTAACCGGACAAAACTGATCCCTGTCTCCACAGATAACAAGGCCTACCTTCCCCTCCAGACCGGAAAAATCAAACTCTACGAAATCTATCGGTGGGGATACCATGATTGCATCGGAGAGGAAATCCTGATTTGCAATCAACCTTGTATTGACCCATGCCCCGAAGGAATAACCTGCTAAAAATATATCTTTTTTGCCTTTCTCAGCAAGAAAATCAATCGCCCCTTTCACATCTTCCCGTTCACCAATACCATCATCGTAGGCACCCTCACTTAGCCCCACACCCCTGAAATTGAATCTCAAGGTTGAAAATCCGTTTTGATAAAAGGTCGTGATAAGGGCATCCACTACGTTGTTTCTCATGCTTCCACCCATCTGAGGATGGGGATGCGTAATAACCACACCCTTCCCCCCATCAGAAGAAGCATAAAGACCCTGGATACTCAACTTTCCACTTCTGAAAAACACCCTCTCTTCTTTCATTAGAGTCACATCCTTGGGGCCGCGTTGCCCGAATAATTCTTATATGCACTATATGTTTGACGTATTAAAATGTCAAATCAAGATGCAGTTTAAGCTCTCTGAAAAAGGTATCGTGCCGAATCTTATTGAACTGAACAGCGAGCGCATAAATTCAACAATTTTCCTTACCCCGATAAACGGGATAAGTGCGTTAACAAAATTATTTTCTGGTATAAAATAATTTCTAACTTACTAAACAGTCGGATATCCTCCGCAGCTTGCTGCGGGGAGCTTCAAAAGCTTCTCAGGACATCTTTCTATTTTTTATGAGGTTGCTCTATGGGCACCTTCCGGACCGAGGGGATATCCCGACGAAACCCCGAGGGTTCCGCCCCGCCGACCGGACCGGGTAGTCTACCGGGACCTGTAATTTTTTAGCGTACTCCGGCACCACTGAAGAAAAAACAGCTCTACGCGCTGTAATTGCCATATAACTAACTCCACCTAATTTTTCTTGATTTCCACATTTTTTCAGTTTATAACGTAAGACAAGTGGGCAAGAGAAAGTTAATATAGAAATCCCGCATAGCCTCATTATGTATTCGAACACTCAGGTCTTCCATACGCATCAAAAGGAATAATTTAATTATATTGCGCCCCTTGACCCCGCCTACAAGGCGGGGCTTGCAGGGTGCGCTCCCGGTCAATGTCGGCGCAGCATCTTCCGGTTAACTCGCCTTGACATACAATATCCATTTTTCCTTACTTCCTTAAAGCTGAGGCAAGTTCTTATAAATAATAGGATATGCTTGATTTTAAAACATAGAATGCAAAGGTAAAAATTAAGCGGGTGATTATGCCGAAAACTGTATCAAGGCATATTGAAGCTCCCCGCTGCAAGCAACGGGGAATGCGCTCGCTGTTTAGTTCAAAAAGGAGAAGGTTGATGATTCTTAAAGGGAGCAGAACCGAAGATGTTTTACGAAAAGCGCTTTCCAGGGAACTCCATGCGTATTTTAATTATCTGTCTTTTGGTAATGCCGCCCGTAAAGCAGGCATGGAGCAAATTGCCCAGATTTTTTTTCAGATCGCGAAAAACGAAATGGAACATGCTGAGCAAGAACTGGCGTTCATCGGCAGCGTCGATGACGTGAAAGAAAATTTGCGGGCCGCTATTTCGGCTGAATATTCAGAGGCAACAAAGTATTATCCGGAAGCAGCAGAGATAGCGGAAAAGGAAGGCTTCACCGAAATCGCAGCATTCTTTCGCAAAATGAGCAAGGTAGAAAAAAAGCACGGGGTGCAACTGGCCGAGTTTGCCGATGCCCTGGATGCCGGTGCGGAGTTACAGGGCAGGACCGTCGGTCACTCCGAAGTAAACATGGCGCAATGGATGTTGCCGGATCAGGCCAACCCTGCCGGATATATTCATGGCGGTGAGTTAATGAAATTAATGGATAATGCCGCCTACATAGTGGGAGTTCGCCACTGTAATTCAAATGTCGTTACGGCAATGGTCGATGACCTTCATTTTTTAAAACCTGTTCGTGTCGGAGATTTGGCATTAATTCATGGCAAAGTTGTTTTTATCAGTCACTCCTCCATCAGGGTTAAAGTGGAAATTGAGCATGAGGATCCCATCGCCGGGACAAAAGAAAAGGCATTAACCGCTTATTACATTATGGTGGCATTAGATCCTGAGGGAAAACCTATGGAGGTTCCTCCTCTGGTTATTTTTACTGAAGAAGAACAAGAGCTTTATAATGAGGCGCTTCAAAAGTATCAGGCCAGAAAAGAGGTATTTAAGAAATAAAATGACAGTGATGACGATACCTGTTTTTACAAGCTTTCTTAAGCCCTGCCTCCGACAGTTTCACCATAACAAACATAGTGAGGTGAAAATGCATAATACGAAATCCCATAAGCGTTTGATTCATGAAAAAAGCCCATACCTGCTTCAGCATGCAACCAACCCCGTTGACTGGTATCCTTGGGGAAACGAGGCGTTTGAGAAAGCGGAGAAAGAGAATAAACCGGCTTTCCTCTCCATAGGATATTCAACCTGCCACTGGTGCCATGTAATGGCTCACGAGTCATTTGAAGACCCCGACGTTGCTCACCTGATGAACGCATTCTGTATTAATATTAAGGTTGATCGGGAGGAACGACCTGATATTGATAAAATCTATTTGTGTCGTAGAAAGGCGGTAATGTGCCATGGATGTTCTTTCAACATTATTTGATTCGGAAACATTCAAATGGATTGTTCTTCCATTTCTCATTTTCAGTGCCCGCATTATTGATGTGACCCTTGGAACGATTCGTATTATTTATATTTCAAGGGGCATGAAATATCTGGCTCCGCTGTTTGGATTCTTTGAAATTCTAATCTGGCTTCTTGCCATCGGTCAGATTATGCAAAATTTAAACAACATTCTCTATTACATCGCATATGCAAGCGGTTTTGCTGCGGGAAATTTTGTCGGGATCTATATTGAGGAAATGATGGCTGTGGGTTCCGTAATTGTTCGGATCATTACTCAGAAAGACGCAACCGAATTGATACGTTTTTTCAGATCACAAGGGTATGGCATAACAAGCATCGACGCAACGGGTGCCACCGGTCCGGTGAAGATTATATTTACCGCCATAAAACGGAAGAATCTTGGAGATGTTGTTCGCCATGTCCAGAGATTCAATCCGAAAGCATTTTACTCTGTAGAGGATGTCAGATTGGCAAAAAAGGGAATATTTCCGACACCGAAAAGTATGGGCAGGCTTGATCTCTTAGGATTGCTCAGATTAAGGCGAAAAGGAAAGTAAGAATCGATACGTTAAAAACACATCGATGAATAAGGAAGGAGCGATCATGAATAAAAAATATCCTTACGGTCAGGGAATTGTAAAATGGGTCTCCACGGATTGGCTGGATGAACATTTATACGATAAAAATATAATGGTGCTTGACGTACAACCGGACGTTCACGATTACTTTCAAGAACATATACCCGGAGCTGTATATATGAATCAGGGGATACACCGTGTGCCCTTAAAGGGTTTGCCTGCCCGTTATGCACCGCCTGAGGCCGTTCAGCATTATTTTAGACGGGTAGGTCTGAAGCCGGAAGTACCCGTTGTCGTCTATACGGGTACCGGTGCCTTCAAGGGGTGGGGTGACGGGCTGGAACAAACAATGAAAGCATACAGCCTTGCCCGTTTCGGTCATAAGAATGTCTATATTCTTGATGGCGGTCTTGAGAAATGGAAAGAAGAAGGCAAGCCGCTCACGCAGGTCTTTCCCGTGGTGGAGGAAACCGATTTTACCGCTGAAGTGCAACAACAATATTTTGTAGAGTATGAAGAATTCAAGACTGTTAAAGATCGGGAAAATGTCATCCTTCTGGACGCTCGTCCGCCCGAGATCTACGAAGGGCAGGGACCCTGGATTAAACCGGGTCATATACCGGGCGCGATAAATCTGCCGTGGAAAAAGCTGATGGATGAAGACAACACTCGTCTTCTCAAGCCGGATGAACAAATACGGGAAATACTCGATGACCATGGTGTGAGCCCTGGTAAAACGGTCATATGTTCTTGTGGCACCGGTCGGGAGGCAACCAATGAATTCCTCCTGCTCAAATGGTATCTCGGTTACCCGAATGTTACGATCTATGAGGGGAGTTTTACCGAATGGTCTTCATATCCTGAAAATCCCACGGTGATTGGGAAAAATCCCCGATAGGCAAGGAAATGAAATAACACCTTTATAAAAGATTTACTATTATAGCAAGGAGGTCGAAATGTTATTTGAACGGATAGAATCAAAAGGACTGGCGCATTATTCATATCTCATTGGTGACAGAAACGAAGCTGTTGTAATCGATCCCCGGCGTGATTGCGACATCTACGTTGATAAGGCTTCCAGGGAAGGTTATCGCATAACTCATATTCTGGAAACACATCGCAATGAGGATTATGTTGTCGGGTCTACGGAACTAGCCTCGCGCACAGGTGCTGAAATCTGGCATGCCGATGAACAGCTGGACTATCGCTATGGAAAACCTGCAAAAGACGGACAGACATGGAAAATCGGAAATCGCAAGCTTGAGGCTATACACTCGCCCGGACATACTCCGGGAAGCATGAGTTACCTTTTATATGACCATGGTGACGCACCCTGGATGGTCTTTACTGGAGACGCACTTTTCGCGGGCGATATCGGCAGGGTGGATCTCGTGGGAGTAGACAGAAAGGAAGAAATGGCCGGACTGCTTTATGATACCCTCTTTAACAAACTCCTTACACTGGGTGATTATATCATAGTTTGTCCCGGCCACGGTGCAGGTTCCGTCTGTGCCGCTGACATCGCTGATCGAACATTGACGACTATCGGATTGGAGCGAAGGCTCAACCCGAAACTTCAATATACCCATAGAGATGACTTTATAGCCAATGTTGCCAAGGAACTGGAGCGCCCTCCTTACTTCAGACGGATGGAGAAGTTAAACGTTGAAGGTGCGCCACTGATGGGGACACTTCCCATCCCTACTCCTTTATCGGCGAGTGAATTTGCGGAAAAATCCGAAAACGGAATTGTTCTTGATACAAGAATGGAGGTAGGTTTCGGTGCCGCACATGTGCCGAATTCTCTTTCTGTCTGGCTCGAGGGATTGCCCAGTTTTGCAGGGTGGTTTCTTTCTTACGATGTGCCTCTTCTACTTGTAAATGAAACAAATGATCCTCTACAGGCAGTCCGCTACCTTATCCGACTGGGATATGATAATCTCGCCGGGTACCTTTCGGGAAGTATGCTGTCATGGCATACAGCAGGAAAGCAGAGCAATTCCATTCAGACATTCGCTGTAGAAGCATTGGGCTGCCACCTCGATGAAAAAGGACCTGCCTGGATTTTAGATGTGCGAAGTGAAGATGAAATAAAGAATTCCGGGGCACTGCCTCACACTCATAATATTCACATTACGCAGCTTCCGCTCCGTATGGACGAAGTACCGAAAGATCATCCGGTCTATATATTCTGTGGAAGCGGATTGAGATCTATGATCGCTGCGAGCCTGCTTCAGAGGCAGGGATGGGACAATCTGATTGTCGTACTCGGAGGCCTGGCCGGCTGGAAGTCTGATACTTGTCCCGTTATCCGGTAGGAGGTCTTGAGTCAAAGTCTTGAGTCAAATCCTCACGCCATATACCTGTTCAAAGAATAAATGGAATATAGAGCGAAAAGAAGCTATCTTGCCAAAATCAAGGAAGAAAAAGACAGTTAAATAATCAACATGTTACGTCGCAGAAAACATGCCATAAACGAGGGTCTGCCCCCTTCGTCGAATGCGCATTATGTCATCCGTCCGGCCCCTCGGGGCCTCCGTTTTGAAAGCCATTTGAGATAGTTGACCTATAATTGACGTTATGCATAATTTATGGATAGTAGCTCTTTCGGTTTTGCTTCTGAACCTTCCGTTTGGCTTCTGGCGAGCAGGGGTCAGGAAGTTCTCGCTGCACTGGTTTCTGGCAGTGCATATTCCCATTCCTTTCGTCGTCTGTATTCGTATTCTGGCAGGGATTGGATTGCATTTTACCACATTTCTGGTCCTGATAAGCACATTTTTAATCGGACAATTCCTTGGTGGTAAACTCCGGTACTTGTATCAAAAGGGGCTGTAGTGCTTATATGTGAGATACTCAATGGAGTTGCTATCACGATAGTTGGAAAGCTGCCTTTGTATCAACCCACAGCGTGGCAGGCGACTTGATGTTTTGCTCCTTTGTCTATGAGCTCCGGCTCAATCTTATCACAAATATCCATTCTTTCGGGACAGCGGGGGTGGAAAGAACATCCGGCCGGCGGATCAATCGGGCTGGGGACATCTCCGTTGAGGACAATTCTTCTCTTTTTCCTTTCCGGGTCGGGGACCGGCACAGCAGAAAGAAGAACCTTTGTATACGGATGGAGCGGACTTTGATAAAGTGCTTTTTTTTCTGCGAGTTCCACTATTTTCCCGAGATACATAACGGCGATCCGGTCACTCACATGTTCAACCACACTGAGATCATGGCTTATGAAGAGATAGGTCAGGTTAAAATCCTTCTGCAGATCTTTCAAAAGATTTAATATCTGTGCCTGTATAGAAACGTCCAGCGCGGAAACAGGTTCGTCTGCAACAACGAGTTCGGGTCTCAGTGCAATGGCCCTTGCCACTCCTATGCGCTGCCTCTGACCGCCGCTGAACTCGTGGGGATACCGCCCCATCTGCTCCCTGCTCAACCCCACTACTCCCATTAACCTGACTACTTCTGCCTCCCTCTCCTTTCTGTTGCCCAGTTTATGAACGATAAACGGCTCTCCAATAATGCTCCCCGCACTCCTTCTCGGGTTAAGGGATGAATAGGGGTCCTGGAATATCAACTGCACCTTTCTGCGATAGCCTTTCAGTCTTTCGCCGGAATATTCAAAGACATTTTCACCGGCAAAGAAAATCTCTCCCGCTGTTGGCTCTTCAAGCCTCATGATAAGCCGTCCAAGAGTTGTCTTACCGCAACCGCTCTCGCCAACAAGCCCCAGTGTCTCTCCACGGTAAATCTGGAGATCGACTCCATCCACGGCTCTCACAATCCCACGGCGACCCGAGATAAACCCGCCCTCTACGGTAAAATATTTTTTTAATTTTCTAATATCGAGCAAGACAGCGTTCATATAGATAAAGTTCCGAGTTCCAAATTTCGAGTTCAGAGTTCAGAGTTCCTCTATTCTCTGTGCCTCTGTGCCTCTGGTACTTTATGTCTGGTAATTACACGTATTTCCAGCATCTGACCTGATGTCCCGGAGATTTTTCTGCAAGCTGCGGCTCCTTTTCCCTGCAGATTTTCATCACATCAGGACATCTGTCCTGAAAACTGCAGCCGGAGGGCAGTTCATACAGATTGGGTACAGCCCCCCGTATTGTCTTGAGATACCCACCTTCCCCGCTTGGGATAGATTCCATTAGACCTACCGTATATGGGTGAAGAGGGCTCGAAAAGAGACCCACTACATGACAGTACTCCACCACCTTTCCTGCATACATCACACAGGCATTTTGAGCCGCCTCGGCAATAACTCCAAGATCGTGGGTTATCATAATTACCGATGTTCCCACTTCTCCCTTCAGCTTATTAATAAGTTCGATTATCTGCGCCTGAATCGTCACATCAAGAGCGGTTGTCGGCTCATCCGCCAGCATCAGCCTGGGATTACAGGAAAGCGCCATCGCAATCATCACCCTCTGGCGCATGCCGCCGCTCATCTGATGGGGATAATCCCTGATCCTTTCTTTCGGAGAAGGCATACCGACAAGTCCCAGCATCTCCACAGCCCTCTCAAGGGCACCTTCTCTGGAAAGCCCAAGGTGCTGCCTGATTGCCTCGGCTATCTGATCCCCTACCCTGAAAACCGGATTGAGCGAGGTCATCGGTTCCTGAAATATCATCGATATTTCCTTTCCCCGGAGGCTCCGCATTTCGTTTTCTTTCAGGCGAACGATATCGGTACCGTCGAAAATAATCTCCCCCGAGACAATCCTCCCCGGGGGCGTCGGTATCAATCGCATGATAGAGAGGGCAAGGACTGTCTTGCCGCAGCCCGACTCCCCCACAACTCCTAAGGTATCCCCTTCATTTACGATAAGATCGACACCGTCAACGGCCCTTACCGTACCGTTTTCAGTCTCAAAATATGTTTTCAGGTCTTTTATTTCAAGAAGTGGATGCATAAAAACCAATCTCTATACATTTGAAAGACTGCGCATAAACTGCACCAGCAGCCTCACACCGACACCCGATGCCCCTTTCGGTATGTATGGTTTATCCTTGGTCAACCATGCCGGCCCGGCAATATCGAGATGCACCCAGGGATAATCACCGATAAACTTGCTCAGGAAGGCTGCCGCCGTTATCGTTCCCCCTGCCCTTCCCCCTGTATTTTTCAAATCGGCCACATCGCTCTTTATCAACTCATGATATTCTTCCCATAATGGGAGCTCCCATAACCTCTCGCCCGTAACCTCTGCGGCATCCCTGATCTTCTTTTTCAGTTTATTATCGGTTCCCATCATGCCGATAACATTATCACCAAGGGCTATTATGCAGGCCCCTGTCAGCGTGGCAAGATCGACTATCGCTTCCGGTTTGAATCTGCGGGCAAATGTGAGGGCATCGGCCAGTATCAGCCGCCCCTCCGCGTCTGTGTTTTTTATCTCTATAGTCTGACCGGATAGAGACTTGAGAATATCTCCCGGTTTATATGCCTTTCCTCCGGGAAGATTTTCCGTGGCCGGTATTAAGCCAACAACATTAACAGGGATTTTCAACTCTGAGGCAGCTTTAATCGCACCCATAACCGCGGCGCCGCCTGCCATATCTGTTTTCATCTTATCCATATCAGCCGAAGGTTTTATGGAAATTCCACCGCTGTCAAAGGTAATTCCCTTACCAACCAGGGCAATCGCCTTATCCCCCTTCTTTCCGCCACAGTATTCGAGTATAATAAACTTCGGAGGCTCGCTGCTGCCTCTTGCAACACCGAGCAGGGCATTCATGCCGAGCTCTTCCATCTCATGAGAATCAAGGACTCTCAGTTTTACATTCTTTTTCCCGGCAATCTCACCAGCCTTATCAGCAAGGATAGTCGGCGTCATTTCGTTTCCGGGAGCCGAAACAATATCTCTCGCAAAATAGACGGCATCAGAAATAATTTCCGCCTTCTTTGCAGCAGATTTTATGATCTCAAAAGAATCTTCATTGTCTTCGATAATAACAAATTCCTCCAATTTCTTGATCTTTTCCCTCTCCAGGGTTTTGTAAGATGTAAACTGATATGTACCGAGCAGAACCCCTTCCACTACAGACTCCGCAATGCTTGTGAGAAGTTGATTGATTTTTCCAAAATTGAGCGACGTCGCAAATCCTTTAAGGTTTAATTCTCTTATTTTCTGGGCCGCCTTAGAAAAGACGCCCCTTAATTTTTCCAGATTAAAATCCTTTTTCTTACCCAGTCCGACCACGAAAATTCTCCTGGCCGGAATTAAACCCCTTGTATATATTATAGAGGTTTGAAAAAGCTTACCTTCAAAATCCCCCCCGTCAATCATCTCTCTGATAAGTCCGCCGCATCTTTTATCCAGCAGTGCAGCACTACCTGAGAGTCTTTTTCCGTCTTCGAAATGACAAACGACCGCTGCCTCGCAATCAAAATTTATGAGATTTTTCTTTTTTACTGTAATTTTCACTTATGCCTCCCGACAATTATTCCCACAATGCCCGGAGCACCGAAAATTTACTACCGGAAATACTCGCACTGTGGATTTTCATTATATCTTACAGATTTGGCAGGTTAGCTGAAAATTTAAGCTTTTGCAACTTATTAGAATCATCCAGCATGGCCGTTCTGAAATGCAAAAAGAAGAGAAAAGGAAGAAGTGTTTTCATTTCTCCTGTTTTCCTCTTTAAAAATAACTTACAAAAAAATTATTACTATTATATCGAAAAATATGAAGTTTTAATGTACTAAATGAGGCTAATCAGGAACAGGTTTTGCTCAAAGCCTCAACAAACATGGAGAGAAACGAATAAATTTGTAATGGTACCGCTCAGCTCTCGCGAACACCTCAATACCACAATGATCAACACAGTTATCATACACGACGCTGCGAAAGGGATATGGCTGCATTTTGCGAATCCTTTGGAGATCATTCGTGCAGACGACATCCGTGAAGTACTTCCAAAATTACAACTGACGGAAAGGATAACGTACGAACGACAATGTTATGCCGCCGGTTTCATCAGTTACGAGGCGGCACCTGCATTTGATAGCGCACATAAAACCCATCTCCCAACTTCTTTTCCTCTGCTTTGGTTTGGCATCTACGAAAAACCGAAGATCATAGACCTGCAGGAACTTGCCATGGGCTCCTATCCGGCACCTTTGGACTGGTCGATAACAACGGATAAAAACAGGTATATCGATGTTATTGCAAGAATAAAGCATCACATCGAACGCGGGGAAACATATCAGGTAAACTACACAATAAGACAATCCGCTCAATATTCCGGTGATCCGTGGTCGCTGTTCTTGAACATCGCGAGGAACGCTCCGTACGGGGCATTCCTTGAAACCGATGACTACGCGATATGTTCAGCCTCGCCCGAACTTTTCTTTGAGCTTCATCGGGGCCGTCTAACCTCACGGCCGATGAAAGGAACCGCTCCACGCGGGCGCACCAACGAGGAGGATCAGAAGCTCAGGGAACTGCTTTACAAGTCGGAAAAGGACAGGGCCGAAAATGTAATGATTGTTGACATGATGCGAAACGACATCGGACGTGTTGCCGCAACTGGAAGTGTCAATGTTCCAAAACTGTTTGAGACCGAAAAATACCCAACGGTATGGCAGATGACGTCCACCGTTACGGCAAAAACGGACGCGCCCATCAGTGAGATTGTGACGGCACTGTTTCCGTGTGCTTCTATCACCGGGACTCCAAAAGTGAATACAATGAAGATTATCGCGGATATTGAAGATACGAACCGGAACATTTACACTGGAAGCATCGGATATATCACACCCGACAATGACGCACAGTTTAACGTAGCCATTCGCACCGCCCTCATAAACAAGAAACAAAACCGGATTGAGTATGGCACCGGAGGCGGGATCGTCTGGGATTCTGTCGACACCCTAGAGTATGAGGAATGTCTGCTCAAGGCAAAAATCGTAAACGAGCCGCAACCCGACACTTCGTTTTCACTGCTTGAAACAATATTATGGACGCCACAGGACGGATATTTCCTGCTCCGTTATCACCTGGATCGCATGCGTGATTCCGCAAAGTATTTTGACTTTCCATATGATGCCGATGACATACAGAATGAATTAAAGTCAGCAGCAGCCTCGTTCCGGGATACTGATTATAAAGTACGCTTACTCCTGGCAAGAAATGAGGCTATTACCTGCCAGTGTGAGCCGCTACACAGTTCAACCGCGGCAACACTAAAAAGAGTGCAAATTGCGCAAAAACCGGTGGATTCAGCAAATCCGTTCCTGTTTCACAAAACAACCAATCGACGTGTGTATGACTCGGCAAGAGCCGAATTTCCGGACTGTGATGATGTCCTGCTGTGGAATGAAAAAGGAGAAGTGACGGAATCATGCCTCTCCAATGTGGTCATAAGATGTAATGGAAAATTAATCACACCGCCGGTGCAATGCGGATTACTGAACGGAACCTATCGTTCTTACCTGCTGGAACAGAATAAGATAGTTGAAAGAACAATATCTCTGGAGGAAATTAAAAAAGCCACGCAGATATACCTGATCAATTCGGTAAGAAAATGGCAAAAAGTGCATCTCCAACATACAGATGCTAAACTCCCCCTCGAAGGGCTATAGGCATTCGGTGGCATGGACAAACCATGTGCCGGACCTTGATCCGGTATCGTTTGTCCGTGCAAAAAGACTTACATGTAGTCTTCAGGTTGGGTTTTGGTGCTGATGTAATTAAAGTGTTTGGCGTAAACCTTGGGAGTAATCTCGGCAAAAATCAGGTTTGTGACAATTATATGCATATAATGTTTTCTTTAATTTTTGGTTTCCTCATCCTCTTCGGCCGGTTTACCTGTTATTTTTTTGGCCAGCAGGGCTGTTTCATCTGCTTGAGCACGTGTTTCTTCTGCTTCTTCCATGGCTTTTTTCTCCAGTTTTTCTGCTTCACGAACAGCCTGTTTCAGCTCTTTTCTTCTTTCCTCATTTTCATCATCCTTGTCTATCGACTCCAGTTCACGGAGTTTACGCTTGGCTGTTTTAGCTAACTGTCCAGCTTTACTTTCTGCGTCTCTGGCCTTCTTTTCAAAATCGGCCGCGGCATCTTCAGCAGCTGCTATCTCTCCGGGCTTTCCGTCTTCAGGCTCAGCCCCGAGATCGATATCTTCGGAAGCTATAACCAGCGCAACGATCGGTAACCGCGAAAATACCGTGTCAAGAAAAACGCCAAAAGGTCCTACAGGCCCGCTCTTTTGCATACGAAAAGGGATAAAAACCATCGCCGCATTTTTCGATTTCTCTGCTATTGTATCAATTTTTGCGCTTTCCACGGTTTTCGGTTCAGCATCGATTCGGACATCTTCAAGAATCTGGCGCAGATGTTTTCTGCCTGCTGCGGCATCTTTTCGTGAACTGGAAATCCATATACATAGTTCAGCGTTACTCCATTCTGCATTACGCTTCATCAGATAGGCGAGGAGAAGCATCAAACGGCCGGTCATATCATCCTGCCACCAGATATCGATTCGGCGATTCGCAGAATCCAGATTTTTCATTTTATCCCATGCTTCTTCTTCGCTATTCAAGACGATTATATTACAGCCGAGTCGTATCCCTTCACTGAAGTAGCGACCATATTGTTTCTGCCCCTTTATACCCTTAACCTGTTCGGAGCCATTGAGTAGTATTGTGTTCGGCCGGATCGGTCCGATACCAAAGGACTGAATCAGTGTTTGCACACCAACACGGAGATCAGGAACTGCTATTACTTTGGCAAATGCCTTCATGCCCCACTGTGCTATATCAGCACGAATTTCCGATTCATACTCCTTACGAAGCTGATATATTTTTTTACCTTTTCCCTCAATTATTCTAACCGCCGTTGTGAGCCCGCTACCCCCCTCAATCCAGGAAGCGAAGTGGAGCAGGCGTCCACGCCGATGCTGATCATCGGAAAATGCAAGGATCTGCGGCCGCCAGTCACGTGGATGCTCGAGATCGGTTGGTATGGCAAACATATGATCCCGCATCAGCTTAAAGTGGTATGAATGGTTGCTATCAGCCCACCGAGCGGGACCTGCCGTCCTTTGTAAATATTCGTAAATGCCGAAGAGAACAGCAACGGCAATAATAGTGCTGATAAAATCAATTGCGATCATGACCCCGAAACAACCTGCCGCCCCTATAAAACTCAAGCGATAATCAAACCATCGAAATGTCGGACGGAAAGAGGGGCTGAGCGCACGCGCTTCATAGAATGTTGCGTAATTCAGGAGGCCGTAGGAAATCAGAAAGAACATGGAAACCACTGGAGCGATGAGATTCAATTTTCCAAGACCAACCGTCGCGAGAGCAATCGCTGCCGAGAGCAATACCCCCCGCCTGGGGTTATTGGTCGACCCTGCACCTTGAGCAAAGGGCACAATGAATGGGAATATCCTGTCCTGCGCCATAGACTGTAGTATGCGCGGGGCTCCCAAAAACGAAGCCATGGCCGATGAAAGAGTAGCAGCCAGGACTCCCGCACTGATCAGCCATCCGACACTGGCAGCATTGTTCATCGCTTGATAATTCCGGCTCAACTCTTCCGCGGGCACAACTCCCGCAAAAACAATAGCTACAGAAAAGTATATGAAAATTGAAATGCCGACAGCCAGGAAGGTTCCTAACGGCAGGCTTTTCGCCGGATCTTTTAGATCGCCCGACATACTCACACCTTGAGAGAAACCCGTGACGGCGGGAAAGAAGATAGCAAAAAGAATCCAGAAAGACCCCCCTTCCGAAGGAAAAGACCAGTTACGGGTGAAAATTCCTCCATCGAAATGAGTCAATCCTCCGACGTAAAAAGAGATAAGCGAGGCCGCGATAATAGCCATGACAACATACTGAAGACGTGTGGCCCAGTTGGCGCCCAGCCATGCAAAGATACACAGAAAAGCAACTAAAAGTGCCGCAACAAATTGCGGAGAGACTCCGGAACTGGGTGGCAGTATTCCCGCCAGCGCTTCACCGAATCCAACACAATAAAACCCGATAGAAATCGACTGTGCGAGGTAGAGAACAACGCCGATGGACCCTCCGAATTCTGCGCCAAGTGTTCGAGAGATTAAATAGTAATACCCTCCGACCTTCGTATACATATTGGTGGCAATGGCAGCCAGCGAAACACTCGTCAGGACAGAGATAATATTCGCCACCGCCATGATGATCAGTGCGCGTGCAAGGCCGGCACTTCCCACAACATATCCCAGCCGCAAGTATAGAATGATCCCGATAATGGTGAGAATGCTGGGCGTAAATACGCCGGCAAACGTTCCCAGGGTACGCTCGGGCTCCTGCGATCCACTTTCCAACTGGGTTGACTTACTCATAAATATTATGTCCTCAGGGTTTCATAGGGAAGTGCCATCAATCCATTATATGTTACACGAAAATTGATGATAGGGCAGTATAATCTCAAAACCACTTTTTTCTTTTAAAATAGACGAGCAGAAAAGCCGCTACCGAACCCATGGCAAGCACAAGGGACGGATACCCCCAGCGCCATTCGAGTTCGGGCATAAACTTAAAATTCATTCCATAAACACCGGCCATGAAAGTCAAAGGTATAAAAATAGAAGCAAACATGGTCAGCACTTTCATTACCTCGTTCATCTTGTTGCTCACACTCGAAAGATAGAGGTCTAACATTCCGGAGAGAATATCCTGATACGTCTCGACAGAATCAATGACCTGAATCGTATGGTCATACAGATCCCTGAGATAGATGGATATTTCATCATGGATGAGGTCCGATTCTGTTCGTTCCAACCCACTTATGACCTCCCGCAAGGGCCACACCGACTTCCGTAGAAATATGATCTCCTGCTTTAAATTATGAATAGCCTGTAATGTTTCAGGCCTTGGATCCTTTGCTAATTGTTCTTCCAGAGTTTCTATTCGGTCTCCAAACTTCTCTAAAAGGACAAAATAATGATCAACGATGGAGTCGATAAGCAAGTAGGCGAGATAATCCGTACCCATTCGCCTGACACGGCCTTTCCCGGTCCTGATTCTATCCCGTAAGGGGTTGAAGATATCTCCGGGTATCTCCTGAAACGAAATCAGAAAATTTGATCCGAGGATTAAACTGATCTGCTCCGATCTCACCGTATCCGCTTCATCGTCATAATAGAGCATTTTTGAAATGATCAGGATGTACTCATCAAAATCTTCCATTTTCGGGCGTTGTCCCGTATGGAGGATATCCTCCTGGACGAGCGGGTGGAGGTTGAAATGTTTTCCGAGCCTCTCGACAATCTCAACTTGATGAAGACCATCGATGTTAATCCAGGTTACCGTTGGTGTCTCTTTGAAGAGGAAACATTCTTCTAAGTTCTCCACTTCCTTTTCCCGGAAGGCTGTTCGATCATAATCCATAACGGTAATTTTCACTTTTTCCGTTTTTTTCTCGCCGACGTGTACGAGAGTCCCCGGCGGAAGCCCAACCTTTTTTGACATTCTTTTGAATAACCTCGGCATGATAAATTAACCTCCCCTTTACGGATATATTTCCCTGTAATAACAGAATAAAAAATCACCCTTTTTCATTGAGGTCCGGATGCTTCGATTGGCTGGAAACATTGATAGTCAGCGGTCTACGGTCATCCTGAGCCAGATAGGTAGTCGTCGTCGGGAAGGCGAATTCTATTCCCTCGGCCTCAAAGGCACGCATGATTTTGAGGTTTACCCGTTCGCTGAACTCCATAAAGTCCCAGTAGTTGGGCGGATGATACCAGTAGATCATTACTATATTCAAAGACGTGTCATTGAATTCATTGAAATAGACTCGCGGAGGGTAGTCGGGATGCATCCCCTGATGATCCTTCAGGGCTTCCCCGACAATAGATATCGCACGCTCAACCTTATCAGGCGGGGTATCATAGGTAATCGTGATATTGGTAAGTCGCCGGATACTTGGACGTTCTGCAATGTTTTCCACACTGACGGTTGACATTTTTTCATTCGGAATTGAGATCAAGTGCCCCGGAAATGTCCTTAGACGGGTGGAACGGAACCCGATTTCCTCAACAAAACCGTCGAATCCCTCGGCAACAATCCTGTCGCCCACCTTAAAGGGCTTGTCAATCATAATCATAAAGCTGCCGAAGAGATTTTTCAAAGTATCCTGAGCTGCCAGCGCCACTGCCAGACCACCGATTCCAAGTCCCGCAAGGAGCGTTGTCATAGGTTTGCCGGTCGCCGCCTTTAAAAGATAAATAAAACCGAATACAACAATCAATACACGGGCAACAACCCGAACCATCTGGACAAGATTCAAGTCAAACTCATTATCCTCTCTCTTAACAAATTCCGTTAATTCATATTCAACCACACTTAGTAATCGATAGAGGAAAATCACTATCACCAGTGTACTGAGGATGTTGACAATGATTTCTGCAATTCGATCAGTTGTGGCCGGCAATTGCAGGATCGCCTGTGTTGCATAGACGGCAATTGCTACCAGAAGCAGACGAATAGGCCAGAGGGCCGACTTGAGAAAAAGCTGCAACCGTATTTTTTCCTCGGCATCCTTGAGCGCACCAGTCATAGTATCGAGAAAGGCCGTCAGAAAATTACCACCGATATAGAGAACCGTATACACCATCACAAGTGACAGATAGCGCCACCAGGAAGACTTCCACAGCCATTCAGGGAAGAGGGTTTTCTGTGAATAAACGAACAGGATGGTCAAGAAAACAATTCCGGTTATTCTCAGGATACCTTTAAAACTTTTCAAGAACGATTCCGGGATTTTTCCCTTTACGGTTGCCGGCAGTATAGAGACGGAAAGGTCTAAGAGACGCACAAGCGCGAAGATAAAGAGAATTCCGGCGACAGCAAGCAGAAACACCTCCAGTCCATGGAGCATGATGACCAATTTGGGGGGTATGACGAGAGGAAGTTCCGCAGCCCTGATAAGAAGAACGGCACAGGCGAGACGCAACGACGGTAGGAAACCCGATATATATGGCATCCACCTCTTAAAATTCTTCTTATCGAGTATTTTTTCAGCTCTTTTGTTAAGAAAACGCCAGAGGACCTCCAGTAAGAGAAAACCTAAAACCAATATGGCAAGTGATATAAAAAATTGCGAGGCGTCATTTCCCGTTTTTACCTTTTCCAGCAAGGTAACAAACTTGTTAAAAAGTTGACTGAAACTTTGCATGACCCTTCCTCCTCCGAAAGGAAAACCCTTCTCCCCTAAATATATTTTTATTGTTTCTTGTTTGAAGGCTTTTTCACTTTTTCTCCAATCATCAATTTAATGGTGACTTTTCCGGGGAAATCAGGAGAAAGTTTCAGTGATGGAGGAGAAACCATGATTCCTGCTTGAATCGTACTTGATTCCTTAATTTCTGTGAGTGAAATAGGCTCGGTCTTTATACTTGAAATGCCTTTGAGAACAGAAGGGGCTCCTACAATTATTACTTGATCAGGTGTCATTTTGTAAGAAAGAAGCTCTTTGCCCTGAGGTAAATTTCCAACAAACTCGGGAGCTACTGGTATCGATTTAGTTCCTGTTGCCTCCATTACGACCGCTATTTTATCGGGTTTTACCTTGATTACTTTGAGCCCGGGAGGGATAGAGAGATTCTTGCTTGTAAGAGGAAAGACATTTTTCCCTGGTTCACTATTTTCGAGATTGAGTGAGAAACCTACCTGTTCAGGTTTTAATTGAAGGAGGATATGGCGACTACCTGAAATTTGTACTTCTGCCTTTTCTGCCGATATCTTTAACAATTCCATATTTTTAGGTAGATTTCTGAATTCAATGGGACGGGTATAGGAGATAACAGACTCCTTCTCCCCGGCAAAGAAGAACCAGATAAATAAGGCCAACACCAGAAAGATTAGCTTAACACCTATATTCTGGGCATAATTTCTCATTCGACTGCTCTTTTTTGCTTTTTGGGTTTTCCCTTCCAAAAGCTCTTCCAATCTCAAAGATAACTTGTCCTTATTTAAAACTTTTTTAATAATCCCTTCCTGAACTAATGAAATTCCACCGTTCTCTTCGGAGACCACCACTATAACAGCATCAGAACTTTCTGAAAGCCCCAGGGCGGCGCGGTGCCTGCTCCCGTAATAAAGAGGAAGTGATTTTTGAGTGGTTAAGGGTAAAAAGGCTGCAGCAAATTTGATCTGACTGCCATCCATAATGACAGCACCATCATGTAGAGCAGACTTGTTATCAAAGATGCTGAAAAGGAGTTCTCGACTGAACACGGCATCAATACGCACTCCATCCTGAACAAGGTGCTCCAAACTGTTTTTGCGCATAAAAACCAGTAGAGCTCCCACTTTCCTTTCGGCCAGAGAAAAGATAACATCGGAAATCGATCTATAGTCGAAGATTCGTCTCCTCACAGGCTTCCCGAAAAAGAGGTTCATGAGGTTTGTATTGCTTATAACTCCTCTAATTTCATTCCTGAATACAACAATAACTATTATGACAACGATAGCTCCTAATCCTTTCAGAATCAGGCTGGTTACAATCAATCCAAGCATGGTGGCCAAGAGGTTAATAATCCAGAGAAGAGAGAGACCAATAATGGCTCGGAAAACCAGAGTCCCCCAAAAAAGCACAAAGCAGCGATAAAGAAGGAAGGCTAAAACAAGGATGTCAACACCGTCTTGCCATTTAACCATTTCTAAAAATTCTGTAATGTTGAATAAATAGTTCATTTTTCAATTATATGATTCAATCATTAAGTATCTTCTTTCAAGACCTTCAAAAAAAGCTCTTGTATTCTATTTGCAATATCTCTGTTATCAGTAAAACCAAGTAATTTCTTAAAATCTTTTAAGGGTATTACCGCCTTTGCCATTGTGCGGTGTCCTCCGGCAATACTACTATCGCTAAAAATTCTCTTTACCACTTCACCGGCGTTCTTTACATATCCGACATTTCTTGTCGAAATCACCAGATTCCCCCGGAATAGTCCGGAAACTACAGACCACTCAGCACCTGCTATCTGGAGACAAAAATCGGCCAAGCGTGGAATAATATCCTCCTTTTGAACCCGGCCGATGTGGGCAAAGAGTACCTTGTCGACCAATTGGTATTTTTTGAGAGCCTTGGTAAAAGAGTTCACCTCCCCAGGTTCGAGAGAAGGATGTTCAATTCTGCGAATTATATTATGGTTAGCAAGAGGATAGAGATAGGTGAAGGCTTCGATATCATCAGGATTTGCTTCTCTTCCCAACATTAAGGTATCTGCCTTTATACCGTACAGAAGTGCGGTAGCCAGCCTTTGACTTAATTTAATATTATTTGATATTAAATATTCACTGAGGATAGTGGAGGTAGCGCCATACTCAACTCTGATATCCTTGAAAGAAGACTCATAGTTTGCAGATTGGGGATGATGATCGAAGATAATATCAGCTTTTGTTACTCTATCCCCAAAATAGGGGGGTTGTACATCAACCATCGCAATCATGGAATAATTGTTGAGAAATTGTGGATCCATTATAATATGTCGAATATCCAGAAACTGCATCATGTTAAGATTCTCACTACGTGTACCTTTGCCAAGAGAACCAATGGGAGCCGTAGCACTATTTCTTCCAAGCAAGGTTCTTAAGGCTACACCACTCGCCAGGGCATCAGGGTCAGGGTCATCATGGGTGAGAATAAGAATATTTTCTGCATCTTTAGTAAGTTCACGAATCTTGCAAGTCCATTCTCTATTACGGATATACAGCCACTCCTTCTCTATCTTTTTTTGTAATGGTTCATTTATAGGAAGGTAAGACACATTGATTTGATCTGATAGCGGCATTTCCCCAGCAGTGGTGGTTAAGACTACAATGGGTACCCTGTCACACACCTCAAGAATGGGTTTCAGCATCTCTTCCAGTGTTTTTCTCCTGAAAGCATGAAGAATAACTCTATCCTCCGAACTTA
>CAYVXX010000022.1:0-29570 GCA_964454305.1 uncultured Syntrophales bacterium
ACTTCTTAAGCAGGTAATCCTAACGCAATGGTAACACGAAAAGACTATACAGCCGTCACCAAGTTGTATAGGGAATGAAAGCTTGCAAGATGCACGATCGAAAAGAAAAGGCATAAGATTGAGTAGCGTGCAAAATATCTTTTAAAAAAAAGTATCTTCTAAAAACAAGATATAATTATTAAGTTTATGAGTAGAGCAGGCACGAAATCGAACCAAGGAGATGACTACCAACACATTGTAGCGTTGCATTGGCTCATCCGACTAATGAATGACGATGATGGAATCTCTTATATACAGGCAGAATCTAATGGAATCCCTGATCTCGACGAGAAAATCAGCGTTGATGATGTGGTGGTTGTATATACTGATGGCAGGCGACGCCACATACAAGTCAAGAAAAATCAACCGCGAAATCGCGCATGGTCGTTATCCGATCAAAGCCTATCTGATGAATTGTCCAAGATCAGAAACCAATTGGAAAGTAACGAAAGCACTGTTGTTGAGCTTTATTCTCGTACTCCCTTCGGCGACCTCCAATCTCTTGCTGAAGCCAGCAGAGAGTATCCAGACTATAACGCATTCCACCGCGAAAGCGGCGAGAGGCTGCAAGCAACCTTAACCACTATAGCCTCTAAATGGGAACGTTCCGAGGCAGATTCTCTTTATCTCCTGCGCCGTCTTGAATTCGGATCTAGCCTTTCTTTCGATGAGTGGGATCGGAGCAATAAACGGGACCTGGAACAATTGGTTATCAACTCAGATTTGGCTTTGCCTGTCCTGGAATCCTTTCTTAATAGACATCAGTCCAAAATTCAGGCCACGACATTGACCATTCATCGTGACGACGTGATACAACACTTGGCTCAAAAGGGTCTTGTGAAGGCACCCCTGCGAGTCGAGTCGGAGATCCTTGAACAGTTCAAGCTGTCATCATGCATTGGCCGAGAGTGGCAACGTACTGTAGGAGGTCGCCAGATAGTTCGTGTCGAATTGGGCGTGCTGATTCAATTGATCGACGAAGGCGCCAACACTATTCTTGTCACCGATCGCCCTGGAAGCGGGAAGACGTGCCTGCTCTTAGATCTTGCTGACCACCTTGAAGAAGAAGATCATCATGGGCTCCTTTTCATCAAAGGTGACCGCTTCTCCCGTCTCCACACTGAAGATGACTTTACGAGTGCTGGTCTGCCGGAAGATATTGTCGGCCTATGCGGCCGCCTGTCGGAACAACGTCGAGTTGTGGTGATCATAGATTCTTTGGATGTTCTCTCGATGAATCGTGAGCACGGAGCCCTTAATGTATTTCTCCGACTTATAGACCGCTTGAAACCTATGAGGAATGTTACGGTTGTTGCAGCCTGCCGCCAATTTGATTTGCAGTACGATCCTCTTCTTCGTGATCGTGAATGGAAACACAAAATTCATGTTTCGGACTTTGATTATGACACGGTCGTTGCTCCCTTACTGAGAGAGTGGGGAATTCAAGAGGGACAGGTGGAGGTGGAATTACGACGCCTTCTAACACTGCCACAAAATCTGCGATTATTTGAAGCTATCGCTATGCGGGGTGGTCCGTGTAATATCCACACGGCTTATGAGCTATACGAGGCTTATCTCGAAGAAGTGGTCGTTAAAAATCCAGAACTTGGAACTCCGGCGATGGAAGCCTTACAAACATTAGCCGCCCGGTTACTTCGTGAACGCACCAACTTGATACCTCCCGCTACTTTTCCAGGTGCAGAGTCTGTTCGCCGTGCTCTGGTTAGCAATGGATTATTATTTCAAGACCCGAGTACTGGCCTTGGATTCAGCCACCAGACCCTTTTCGATAATTTGGCGTCTTATTCCTCCTTAGCACGGGGTGAAGATCTTTCCGCGTTCATAAAGTCACATCCTCCTTTTCCGTTCCTGCGAGCAGCAGTGCGTAGCTTCGTATTTCACGTACGGGCTCATGCTCCCGCCCTCTTCTCCAGACAAGTATGGAATGCATTGCATGACGATAAAATTGCTTATCACTTAAGGCGCCTGATTGCGGAATCTTTGGCTGAAATTATCCCAACGGATAATGATTGGCCGTTGTTGAGACGAATGTTCCGGCAAGAACCAGAACTTTTCCGCCGTTTGTTTTGGCGTGTCGAAGGTGATGCTTGGTGGCGAATGCTTTACGAAAACTGGCTGCCGTCACTCGCATCTCATGCTTCTGATGGTGAATGGCGCGTCTTGCTTATAACACAGCTCGAGCGCTGGATGAATAGCCATCCATCCGAAGTGGTTTCTCTATGGAGGCAGGCTCTTTCAGAGGGATGGGGCGAAGGGGAAAATCTCATTTGGCAAATCACCATACAACTCCATAAATTCCAGCACTGGCAGATCGAAGGTATACGGGAACTGATTGAAATATTGCTGGCTGAAAACAAAAACAATAGGGACATACTTGGAAAGGTCCTCAGCCTTTTTATTGAAGCGACTGGTCAAGGCGACGATCTGCTATGGCGATACATCATTAAAGATGTAGACGTACATGATATTAAGCGTTTTGACATAGGGAAAAAACTCCACTGTAATACTCACGTTTTCCACGATAAAGAATTCTTAAAGAAAAGGTTGACCTGTTCAGATTGGCTTCTGGATACCGCCCTTAAAACTATAGAAGAATGGGCAACGAAAGAAGAAGGATATTCTCCTGCTCGTCGCTTAAGATCAAACTTCCTTTATAGCTTGTCCTGGGAATGCCGTCACAGTCGGCATGATGTGCATCATGCTGGTGATCTTGAAATTCTGCTGAATGGGATTGAGCATGCCCTCAAACATCACGCCGGTGCGAATGATGACTGGGACTGGTGGCAAAGAAATGAACCGCAGCTCAGATATGCCCGTGAAGAGACGCTGCTTTATTTCCTCGCCGTAGCCTACAAAGAAAATCCTGAAGCTAATGTGGACGGTATGTCTTCTCTTCTGACCGATGCGGAGTTGCTTCGTTACGGTCACATCGAGCATGAACTGGGTGAGATGATCCAGGCGGGGTATCACCTTTTGTCCCCTGAAACTCAGGAGACAAATCAAAATATTATTTTAGGGCTTTATTCTGATGAAAATTGGGACGGACAGGAAATTCCTATATGGGTTCACCATGCTATTTATAATTACCTCATCTGGATACCCACAATATTCAGGCTCCCCGAGAGTCAAGATTTCGTGGAACGCTTTCAACCCCAGTTCGGCACATATTTGCCAGCACCCAACATCCACTCTTGGGGAGGAACTGTAGGCTCTCCCGTTTCCCTCGAAAATTTCTTAAAACTTAACGATGCCGACATATTCCGTCTGCTCGATTATTACAGCAATTACAATGATCACAGCTCGCATCCCGCGGATTTCAATAAGGGCGGTCGAGATGTATTTGAGAGAGTTTTAAGCGAGGCAAGTGCAATAAACCCGGCGCGTTATATTACTCTATTGCCTGCTCTCGAGCAGCAAGGCGTTCAGGCAACTGGGTACATTAACAGTCTGCTCAACGGAATGGCCGATCACCTTCGTTACCGCTTCGGTCGATTACGGCCACCTCAAAATTGGAAACCTGTTGAACCTCTTCCGGACGGAGAAACGCTTGCCCTGTATCTCCTGGACAGGATTGAGAAGTGTTCCGATTTGCGGGAAAACGGCTATGGATTTACCCACCAACTGGAAGCCTGTTGTGAAGTTCTGACCGATCTAGATTCAGCAGAACGCCTTACATTTCAGTTGTTCCGATTTGTTTGGCATCCCGATCCCGAAGAAGAACGACAAAGAATTTTCAGTCAGGGAAAACAAGGGATCTCTACCGAGGATCTTAGAACTGATGCCATAAACAGTGTTCGCGGAATCGCCGCCGGCTGCGCCATTTCATTGTACAATAATTTGTTGGAAAAGGAGCTCAAAGCGCCCGAGTTGTTTTTTCCCCTCCTTCGCCATTATGCACGTGACCCTGTAGGAGGTGTTCGTGCTGCCATTCTTGATCATTTACCCTACCTGACATCCAAATGCCATGCCTCGGGTTGGCAACTTTTCCACGATGTATTTCGTGAGACTCAAACGCATCTGTGGCCTCTTTCAGAACAACATCTTTATTACCAGTATCACGAATGTTTCGATGAGGTCGCCCCTTACCTTGAAAGAATGCGTATCGAAGCCCCCGATGAGGCAGGAGAGTCCTGGGGTCGAATTGCCACTCTTGCAACATTATCCGGACACATAGAAGACAGCAATCTGTTTCATCAACTGGAGTCGATGAGTTTACCATCAGCTTGGTTGGGTGCTTCACAGGTATTTGCCGCTAACCTGAATCAACACCTCGATCTGTGCGTCAAAGGACTGCGACGCATCTTCCATACGAAGAATTTAGACAAGGGCATATATAGAAGTATCGAACATGCCTTTAATCCAAAGAATCATGGCCGCCTTCTCAACCAGGAAGTTGCTCGCGACTTCATTTCTACCGTAGAAGCTGAAGATCACGGCCTTGACCTTCACATTTTCCTTGACTGGATTGCCGACCTTGCCGGGCGTGATCCCATCGCCGCTCTTGACATTTGTGAGCGTCTCACCCAACGAATTAGTGAATTAGAATCGCCTCACCAGATATGGCACACCGAGCCTTTAATAGCTGCATTGTCCAGTATTTTGCGGGAGGCAGACGAAACTGATGATCCCGTGTTAATCAGCCGTGCAGTTCGTCTCCAAGATCAATTTCTGAGAATGGACATTTACGGAATGGCCGATTATTTCAAACACACAGATCAATGCTGAGTAAACTTGAAGTGTCCTCAGACTCCTCTGCTTAGCGTGGGAGTCTAATAATTTGTATGTCATTCGTGTGCTCTTTTGTTTTGGATAAAAGGGGCTACATGGTTCTGGAACCCCTTTTCTCTTGACCTACTTACTTTACTCCACATTGTACTTCATAACCGCATGTGCTTTACAATCAGCAAGACCGTTTGAAGGGAGGGAACGCCATTCCGCTACTCTCTTAGCCTTTTTCATCTCTTCCACATCTAACACTCGAGTAACTGTTTTCTGCCTTTTTGACTCAGGAAATATGACACTCCGACAAAATTATCCGCAATCTGATTTTTCAATGCCTGTCAATTATCATGAAAAAAGTGGGTCAGTTTACAATGAAAATTTATAGTGGACTTTTCTTTCTCTTTTTCCTGTCAGATGGTAAAGGAAGGTTTATCGGTTTTCCATCTGCTATCCAGATCTGTACATCAAAAAGTTTACCTGCTTTGCATAGCTGTATCAGCAGTGCTATCTCTTCATAAGTCTGCGCCCGTTTCACAACAGTTTCACCTACATTTGTGCGCTTCCATCACTCTATTCTTTTTCCCAAACGTGTTTATGGCTTTTTTCTAAGGCGGCAGCCTTGATCAGACCTGACACAAAGCTTTGCAGGTAATCTTCGAGTTTTTTTGACTCGGTATCCCGCCACTTTTTCCTGTGGCCTCTGCCTAAAGATACATCTGAGATATACATCTTGAGGAAGAGTTTTCCAGAGGGTACGGGCTGTTTTTTAAAGAGTTTGTACCCAAACTCATAGTACCCGTCAAGATTATGATCTTCGGCCTTTATGCGTCTCCGAGCCAATGCCTCACCAATACCGATGCTGAGCGAAACATCAAAAATTTTCACGTCTGTTGACTTGCCTGATACTGAGACCTCAAACCCCATGACGGTTAAGGCTTTGATCAAGGCGTCCATGATCCGAAGAGCTCGGGGGAGACTGTCTTTTGAGACCTGAATTTCAAGGCACTGTTCTTGAGGTGGGACTAAAAGACCGGCACGGTCTGGCTTACATGACGCCAATACCTCAGACGATTTGTCGATCAGAGGATGTGGATCTATCAGGATTTCAGGCACGACGACTTTTTTCAATAATTGCTTTGTGGAAGAAGTTACCTCGCATAAAATATCCCTATTTTCCGATCTGAAGGTATTGAAAGGACTCTCAGTAATATAGATGTTCCAGTCATTGCCTCTTTGTGGCAGTGGTATCTTATTGACCTTTTTTCCTGATTGGCTTTTTGCCCAGTAACCACGAGTGGGCCGAGGTATATTGTTCTTCCTGCAAATCTTGGCAAGCCCGACATCCGATAACCCGTATCTCTTGGACAACTTTGTCATCGGTTCAGTCCAAACCTGCTCATACAACTCTCTTCGGCCAATTTTAACGGTATTTCGATTCATGATAACCTAATAGGCATAAGAACTTAGTCAAAGCAACTTTGTCATAAAGAAGTCACATTTTGTGTCTTATCACGACACGAAATGTGATTAAAACATAATTTCCTGTTGACTATGTTGTGGTACAGATTGACAAGTTTATTCTGTGTCGCTTTTGATTGAATTATCTGACTGGATTGCCGTGGAATATACGCTTTCCGTCAAGGAACAGTTTTGAGGTAATGACAAAATAACAGATCAAGTTATTTTTTTCTGGATGTAATGTATATATCTTTCACGTTGGAATTGTGCCTATTTTACATTATAAGCGATGATTTTTGGTGCCTATATAGGTGCCTATCGTCCGGGATTTGGTGCCTGTTTTGGTGGGTATAAGCGATATTTTTTAATGACACTTTATGGCATTTAAAAGCAAGTAACTCCTTAATATATCAGGAATATATCTTAAGTGACATCGCTTAATAGCACTTGACAATAATTGAGTTTTTTGGGTTTGAAGTCCAGGAGGCCCACCAGTGACCTTGGCACTTCCGCAATAGGCATGTTAATATCGAATCACTTATCAAATGTCAACGCTTACATTCTTGACCGGGAGCGCACCCGCAAGCCCCGCCTTGTAGGCGGGGAGCTTCAATGTTTTCGCCGCCATTTATTTTAAAGCTTAATATTGGTGTGACTCAGGTATTCCGGTTGTGCAGTCAGTTCAAGTGAGTTGTCAATTAACTGAACCGTCACATCATCGCCCGCTTTGGCCCATGTTTTATTCCCTGGCAGCACTATAAGACCGTTCGCCCTGACCATCGATTTCAGTATGCCGGATCCCTGTTCTCCCGTCGTTGTGGCAGTAAATTTTCCGTTTTCATATCTTATACTGGATCTTACAAAATGCTTACGACCCTTTTTCTTTGTTATATCGTCCATCAAAACCGCTTGTATTGCCTTCCGAAACAATTTTTTATGTCCCATCATCTTCAATATCGAGGGCCTAACGAACTGTTCGAATGAAACCATGGACGATACCGGATTGCCGGGAAGTCCGAAGATGGGAATATTTTCAAAGGCACCGAAGGCAAGCGGCTTACCGGGCTTCATCGCCACCTTCCAGAATTGTATCCCGTCGCCTACTTCCTTCATGATATCTTTTACAAGGTCGTAATCTCCCACCGATACGCCGCCGGACGAGATTATGATATCGGCACGCATTGCCGCCCTGAATTTTGCTATTAAATCTTCCCTGACATCCTTGGCGATACCGATCTGTAAGGGAATACCGCCGCAGTCCATTACCTGAGCGGCAATGGAATAGCTATTGCTGCTCCTGATCTTTCCCGATGTTACTTTCTCATCTATGTCGACAAGTTCGTCACCCGTAGCGAGGATTGCCACGATGGGTCTCTGATAGACACTTATAAAAGAACGGCCCAGTGAAGACATCATGCCTATTTCTGCAGGTCTGATGACAGTCCCGGATGAAATAACAAGCTCACCATCCTTAACATCTTCACCCGCAAACCTTATATCCTGTCCTATTTTTGCTTCGCTGAATATCTTTACACGTGTCCCGGTTTTTTCTGTTTCCTCCATTCTCACAACCGCGTCGGCACCGGGTGGTATGTGGGCCCCGGTCATTATCCTGGATGCCTCCCCTGAATTGACGCTCTTTTTGGGAATATATCCTGCCGGGATGTCTTCAATAACAGTAAGAGTAATTGGATTTTCCCTTGAAGCTTCCGTAGTGTCTTCCCAGCGGAGGGCGTAGCCATCCATTGCCGAATTGTTTTTCGGGGGAATATCCATATCTGCAAAGATATTTTCCCCCAAGACCCTTCCGAGTGAGTTCAGTATGTCTATCTTTTCCAGACTGAGGGGAGTGACAGAACCGAGTATCCGGTTGAGTGCTTCTTCGACTGTTATCATGATATATAATCCTCCGTCAGCGTTTAGCACTTAAAGAGTTAACACATTTTTGTTCGGTCGCATCGCTGATTTAACCAAAGAACGCTATCTTAAAAGGTCTTCCTTGTCAATATGGAACGGGGGTCTTTTTCACTTGAATTAATCTAATTGATGTTATAGATGAGAGTTCAGAGTTCAAAGTTTCGAGTTTAAAGTTTAAAGCTCAACCCGGAACCCTGAACTTTGAACTCCAAACTCGGAACTCGGAGCTAATAAATGGGGCATCTTGATTTACAGGAAAAGATAAAGAAGTTACTGAAAGAAAAAAATGCCATTCTACTGGTACATTATTATCAAAGAGACGAGATTCAAGAAATTGCTGATATTTTAGGTGATTCACTGGCTTTGAGTATAGAGGCAGCCAAAACAGATGCCGATATTATTGTCTTTGCAGGTGTTCGCTTTATGGCGGAGAGTGCTTCAATAGTATCCCCCGATAAGACCGTACTTCTTCCAAGACTGGATGCAGGATGTCCTCTTGCAGACATGATCACCGTCCCGCAACTGGAAAGGGCAAAGAAGGAAAATCCGGATGCCGCGGTGGTGACCTACGTGAATTCTTCCGCCGAAGTGAAAGCTCACAGCGATATATGCTGTACCTCTGCCAATGCTGTACGGGTGGTCAATTCACTTAAAAATTACAAAAAGGTCCTCATGATTCCCGATGGGAATCTTGCTCGTTACACTTCCAGATTTACCGACAAGAAGATCATTCCATGGGATGGTTACTGCCCGGTTCACCATTTTGTAAAACTGCAAGAAGTAAAGGATGTAAAAGCTAAGTATCCAGAGGCGCAATTCGCCGCCCATCCCGAGTGTGCCCCGGAGGTGCTTGACATAGCGGATTATGTTGGAAGTACCCAAGGAATTATCAGGTTTTCCAAAGAAACTGATGCCGAGGAGATTATTGTCGGTACCGAGATAGGGATCATGTGTCAGCTAAAGAAGGAAAATCCGGGAAAAAATTTTATTTCTGCCTCGGATAATCTTATATGCCGTACAATGAAATACACGACACTTGAAGATATCTTAAACTCGCTCTTGGAGATGAAACATGTAATCAAGATTCCTGAAGATGTACGGATTCCAGCCGAAAAGACCCTTAAGGCAATGCTGGAGATTGGATCTAAAGATTGACGGCTAATGATAGCCGAATGTTTCAAATACTTCGGGAGTGAGACTTTTTTTGGTGAAAGAAATTTTAATATCTGATCCCGTCTTTAATGCCGTTATCGAGAAGATTAACCAGGGAGAGAACGAATTAAAGGTTAGCGGTCTTCACGGTTCGGCAAAATCCTTCCTTCTTGCAGTACTTTTTAAAACCAGAAAGAAACCCCAGATTGTAATTTGTTCCACCGAGAGAGAGGCAAAAAACGTATACCAGGATGTCTCTTTCTTCCTTGATGGTAACGATGTTGTCTTTTATCCGCCATGGGAAATAGTGTCAACTGATATGCTTTCTTACCAGGGGGATGTGGAGCCAAGGAGGATAGATACCCTTTTCAGATTGGTTTACGGTAATCCCGCCGTATTTGTCATTCCGCTTTCTGCCCTTCTGCAAAGAGCTATTCCGAGAAACATTCTTGAAGATTATGTTGAGACAATATCCATAGGTGATACCCTGGAAAGGGATAGTTTTACTGCGAAGCTGGACGAGGGGGGTTACAGGAGGGTAGCCCTGGTAGAGGAGCAGGGGGAGTTTAGTGTAAGGGGGCATGTGATTGACATTTTTTCTCCAATCTCTGAGATGCCCTTGAGAATGCTGTTTATAGGGGATGAATTAGAGTCGATCAGGGAATTTGATACAGTTTCACAAAGATCTGCTAAAGAGATCGATGAGTTTGTTCTCACCCCCGCGAGGGAGCTTATACTGTCAGGGAATGTACAGCGACAGGCTATAAGGAACTTGAAGAAAAAGGCAGGTGAGCTGGGTACTTCTATAACCGTGCGAAATCGCATTGCGGAAATAATAAAAAATGGTCTTTCCTCTTCGATAAACCCGCTGTTTTTACCTCTGTTTTATAATGGTCTTGATACGGTTTTTGATTATGTTCCTGAGGACAGCATGTTGATTTTTGACGATTTTATCGCCATGGAACAGGCTGAAGAAAAGATTGTAAATGATATAGATGGATTTCTGCTCAGGGCCGAAAGAGAAGATAAATTCTATTTAGAGAAAGAATCTTTTTGTGTATCGATGGCGGAACTGTTGCAGCACTTTGTAGATTTCAAGAAGGTATATGTCGAGGGACTTGAATTTGGCATTGATGATAAAAATGATTCTGCAGTCAAATTTCATATTGAGACCAATACCGGGCTGAAGAAGAAAACATCTGAAATCAGCATGGAAGATAGTATTCTGGCCCCTCTCGTGGAGCAGATTAGAAAATGGATGGATGATGGAAATCTTGTATCCTTTTTGTGTAGCGGAGACGAAGGGATTCAGAGAATGTCCCATCTGCTTATGGGATATTCCCTCCCTGTTACCAGGTCAGATGCCCCTGTCTTATCTGAGCTGGCACGGCATGATGGCAAAGGAAGCCTGATTTTAAGAGATGGGAAGATAACTGAAGGTTTCCATTTTCCAGGTCTCAAGATCATTGTTGTTGGTGAAGAGGAAGTTTTTGGCAAAAAGGAAAAAAGAAGAAGGGCACGACCGGTCAGAGAGGGATATTTTCTTAAATCATTTGGGGAGTTGAGGGAGGAGGACTACGTTGTCCATACCGATCATGGCATAGGTAAATACCTTGGGCTTAAAAAATTATCAATTGGAAAGATCGAGAATGATTTCCTGCTTATCGAGTATCTTGGAGGTGATAAGCTCTATATTCCTGTTGACCGTCTGGATCAGATTCAGAGATATATCGGCTCGGATGGTTATGTCCCGAGCATTGATAAATTGGGTGGCTCTTCATGGGATGTGGTCAAGAAGAGGGTAAAGAGATCCGTGCGGGAAATTGCGGAAGAGCTCGTTTCCGTTTATGCCGCCAGGGAAGTGATGGAGGGGCACTCGTTTTCTCCTACCGACAGGTATTATGATGAATTTTCGTCTTCCTTCGAGTATGATGAGACTCCGGATCAGGCGAAAGCTATAAATGACATCATCTTTGATATGAGTGATTCCAGGCCGATGGACAGATTAATCTGCGGGGATGCCGGGTTTGGCAAGACTGAAGTAGCACTGAGGGCCTCTTTCAGGGCGGCGATGGAGGGGAAACAGGTGGCGGTTCTGGTTCCCACAACAATTCTGGCAGAACAGCATTATCAGACATTTGCCAGGAGACTTGAAAAAACCCCTGTCAGCGTTGAGGTTTTGAACCGGTTCAAAACCAGGGCTCGGCAAAAGGAAATCGTTGAGGCGATAAACAGAGGGCTGGTAGATATTGTAATCGGCACCCACAGAATTTTGCAGAAGGACGTTGTTTTTAAAGATTTGGGGCTTGTTATTATAGATGAAGAACAGCTTTTTGGGGTTAGCCACAAAGAAAAGCTGAAAAAGTTACGTGCTCTTGTTGATGTTCTGACAATGACAGCGACCCCGATACCGAGGACACTGCATCTGTCGTTAATTGGGATAAGGGATTTATCTATTATCAACACACCTCCCGATGATCGCCTTTCCATCAAAACGTATGCTTTAGAGTTTGATGAAGATGCGATAAGGGATGCTATCAGACGAGAGATTGAAAGAGGTGGCCAGGTTTTCTTTCTTCATGACAGGGTACGTTCAATATACACAATGGCGCGAGTTATAGAGAGACTGGTTCCCGAGGCTAGGGTTGGAGTAGCCCATGGCCAGATGAAGAGCAGGGAACTTGAGAATGTCATGGTGAAATACCTACAGCGGGATTACAATGTCCTTGTGTGTACCACGATTATAGGATCAGGGATTGACATCCCGACGGCAAATACAATGATTATAAATCGTGCGGACAGATTTGGACTTTCCCAGTTGTACCAACTCAGAGGGAGGGTAGGAAGGTCAAAAGAAGAAGCTTACGCTTTTCTCCTGGTTCCCAAAGGAGCAATGCTCTCGGAGGACGCCAGAAAGAGGCTTCAGGTGATCAAAGAATTTTCGGAACCCGGTTCCGGTTTCAGAATTGCCTCTCACGACCTGGAAATAAGGGGGGCCGGGAATCTCCTGGGAATATCGCAGTCGGGTCATATTTCCGCCGTGGGCTATGAACTGTATACTCAGTTAATGGAAAGAACTGTTAGGGAACTCAGGGGTGAGAAGATGCCCGAAGAGGAAATAAAGCCGGAAATCAATATGGGATTGCCGGCCTTTATTCCGGATGATTATATAACCGATATGCACAGGAGGCTTGTAACCTATAAAAGGGTATCCATGGCTGCCACGGAGGATGACCTGACCGAGATTAGAGAAGAGCTTGAAGATTGCTATGGGTTTATCGTTCCGCAAGTGGAAAATCTTCTGGAGATTATCAGTGTTAGGAACCTTTTAAAGGATGTTTGGGGTAAAAAGATGGAGTATGACGGGAAGAAAATTTCCATTTATTTTCATAAGGATAGCCCCGTTGAACCGGGAAAGATAGTTGAACTTTCCCAGAAAAAGATGAAAGGGTCGCAGTTTACACCCGATTTTAAACTAAGTGTCCCGATGTCGGGTCTTAGCGGTGACGAAGCTCTAAAACAGGCAAAGAGTTTGCTTAGGGATTTGACCACGTGATATGTGGTTTAATAGGGACAGCGCCTATTTTTTATAGGCTCTTGCAGGCTAAGCTACAGATTTATGAAAAAATAGGCGCTGTCCCTATTAAACGAGGAGTTAAGATGTATAGAGGAGGATCGTATAGATCGTATAAGACATGGCACATTTTGTGTCTTTGTGTCATTTTTTTACTTGTCTTATCCGGCTGCCAGGGTGTGAATGACACTGCGGAGAAATATGTTGCTACTGTCAATGGCACGAAGATTTTCCTGAGTGATTTCAAAGAAAGATTAAAAAAGGAACTGGATATCATGGAGAGCATTCAGTCCTTGAAAGAAGGTGAAATCGATCGGCTGAAAGAGGAGATATTGAATGAACTTATTGATGATAAGATCATGCTGCTTCGTGCTGAAAAACTTTCCCTGTCCGTTCGTAATGAAGAATTGGAGCAGAGGATTTCGGAAATAAAAAAGGATTATCCTGACGGTGGATTTGAAAGGATAGTTACGAAAAGTGGAATAAATTATGATATCTGGAAGGAAGAGTTGAGAAAAAGGGTAATGCTGGAAAAACTGGTTCAACATGATGTGAATTCGATTATTCTGGTTGAAGAGGATGAGGCTTTTGCATATTATGAGGATCACTCAGAACAGTATATCTCAGAAGAACAGGTTCATGCCGCTCATATTGTCGTCCGAAGTCGTAAGGAGGCAGAAGAAGTTCTGAAAAGATTGAAGAGAGGAGAGGATTTTGGTAGAGTTGCGCAGGAGATTTCCACCGGTCCGGAAAGCATCAAAGGGGGAGATCTTGGAGTTTTTAGTCGAGGGGTGATGCCGGAATCCTTTGATAAGGTTGTATTTTCCTTGCCTCCCGGGAAAATCAGTAACGTGGTAAATACTCCTTACGGCTATCATATCTTCAAGGTTTTTAAGAAAAGTAAAGGTGAAAGGATAAGTTTTTCGGAAGTAAAGAAGAAGATTATATTCGATCTGAAAAAAGAAAAAGAAGAGCTTGAATATATGAAGTGGTTGAAAAAGTTGAGGTCGGAGGTAGATATCAAAATTAACAGGGATCTCCTTCGGAAGGTCGAAGTTTCATAAAAAGAGTGCCTAAAGTGAACTAAAGTTTAAAGTGCCTAAAGTTGACAAGTGCACATCAACCTTAACTTTAGGCACTTTAGCTCATTTTAGTCACTTAAAACTTAAATTGGCAGGTGTATATGAAAATATTGAAAATGGCTGTATTTGTCTGTTTTGTTGTTATATTTCTATCCAATCCGCTAAATGCTAAAATTGTAGATAGGATCGTTGCCGTTGTGAATGATGAAGTTATAACCCTCTCCGAGTTGAACAGCGACCTTGAACCCCATTTGAAAAAGATAGAGGAATCCAGAAAAGGAGAAAGCAGGGAAAAGATTCTTGCGGAGGCCAGGCTGGCAATGTTGAACAAGATGATTGATGAAACCCTGGTAAAGCAAGATGCAAAGAAACTGGGAATTGTTGTGAAAGAGGAAGATGTTATGGAAGCCATCGGGGATATGTTCTCCAGAAGAAATATCAAGATGGAAGATTTCATAAAGACTCTGGCTAAAGAGGGAAGCACCCTTGAAAGGTATAAAGAAGAAGTTAAAGAACACCTGATGAAGGTGAGACTGGTTGGAAGAAACATAAAATCAAAAGTTTCCGTTACCGATGAGGAGATAGGCGATTATTATCGCGAGCACCGAAAGGATTATGAGGGAGAAGAGGCAGTTAGAATAAAACAGATACTTATCATTTTACCCAAAGATTGCAGCAAGGAAAATAAGCGGCAACTGAGAGCGAAGGCTGAAACGATACATAAGCAATTGGAAGAAGGAAAATCGTTTGAATTGTCGGCAAGCGAGCATTCCCAGGGACCTGCCGCAAAAATCGGTGGCGACCTCGGTTTTGTCGAGAAAGGGATGATTTTCCCAGAGGTGGACAAAGAGGCCTTCGGCTTAGCGAATGGTCAGATAAGTGATGTTATCGAATCTCCCATAGGTTTTCATATTATAAAGGTGACGGACAGGAAGGGTGCAGGGATAAAGTCGCTCAAGTCAGTACGTGAAGAAATTAAAGATATGATAGGTCAGGTCAAGATTGAGAAGAAGTTTTATGAGTGGCTCGAAGAACTGAGAAAAAAATCCTATATAGACATAAAACTCTAAGCAGCAGAATCGCAACCCAGAAGTTAAAGAAGTGTAAAGTGAACTAAAGTGCCTAAAGTTAAAGAATGCGCTTTCAGCGCAAGCTGTTTCAAATTTGACCGCGCCAAAGGCGTGTGCCATTAACTTTAGCTCATTTTAGGCACTTTAAACTTTAGCTCACTCTTAATCAATAATTACAAATTTTCTGTCATATCGACAAACTATTGTCGATGCTGAGACACTAAGTGCCTGATTAAATGAAATATATAAAGATAAGGGGTGCGCGTCAGCACAACCTTAAAAATATAAATATAAGTATTCCCAGAGATGAACTTGTCGTCATAACCGGTGTCAGCGGTTCCGGTAAATCGTCTCTGGCTTTTGATACGATTTATGCCGAGGGACAGAGACGGTATGTGGAATCACTGTCGGCCTATGCACGCCAGTTCATCGGTCAACTGGACAAGCCCGAGGTTGAATTGATAGAGGGTTTGTCCCCCGCCATAGCTATTGAACAAAGAACAGCAAGCCAGAATCCCCGTTCGACGGTTGGAACAGTAACCGAGATATACGATTATCTCCGCCTTTTATATGCACGGGTAGGAGTGCCCCACTGTTATAAATGTGGACGGGAGATTAAATCTGAAACTATTGATATAATACTCGATAATGTGCTGGTATTTCCCGAAAAGACGAAAATAAATGTAATGTCACCGATTGTCAGGGGAAAGAAGGGTGAATTTCAGAAAGAATTGAAGAAATTGCGCAAGGACGGTTTTGTTCGGGTCAGGATTGATGGAAGGACGCTGGAGCTTGGCGAAGATATAGAACTGGACAAAAATAAGCGCCACAGTATCGATGTTGTGGTTGACAGGCTTATAATGAAAAAAGGGATAAGAAAGCGCTTGAGAGATTCTCTCGAAATTGCCATAGGCCTGTCGGAGGGACTCGTCAGGATTACTACTGACGGGGGCAAGGATATTATCTTTAGTGAAGGATATGTCTGTCAGGATTGTGGCGTCAGCATTGTTGAGATGACACCGCGGATGTTTTCGTTCAATAGTCCTTATGGTGCCTGTCCTGACTGTAGTGGTCTGGGGACACGGATGTATTTTGATGAGGATCTGGTTGTTCCTGATCCGGAACGTTCCATAAGGGAGGGTGCTATCGTCCCCTGGGAAAACAGGAATTCTCTTAACTTTTATCAGATGCTGGAGGCCCTTTCCAAACACTATAAATTTGATATCAACATTCCATTCAATAAATTGCCGGAAGAGATCAGAACGGTTCTTCTGTACGGTTCAGGAGATGAAGAGATTAAATTCCATTTTGACAGGGGCGGCAGACGGTATTTTTATACCAAGCCGTTTGAAGGAGTGATCAACAATCTTGATCGGCGATACAGGGAGACGAATTCGAATGAAGTAAGAATGGGACTGGCGCGGTATATTAATGTAAGGGAATGTCCTACCTGCCGGGGTCATAGACTCAAAGAAGAAAGCCTCTCTGTAACTGTCGGGGGGAAAAATATATGTGAAGTGTGTCAGATGTCGATAGAGGAGTGCATGAGGTTCTTTGAAACGCTCTCTCTGTCAGACCAGAATATGATCGTATCTGAAAGGATAGTAAAGGAAATAAAGGAGAGGCTTCGATTTCTTCTCAATGTGGGTATGGATTATGTCAATCTGGCCAGGTCTTCGGGTACCCTCTCCGGTGGGGAGTGGCAGCGTATCAAACTCGCAACGCAGATAGGTTCCGGACTGGTAGGTGTTCTTTATGTGTTAGATGAACCGACAGTTGGTCTGCACCAGAGGGACAACATCAGACTTATTTCTACTCTCAAGCATCTGCGTGACATGGGGAATACGGTCTTAGTGGTGGAACACGATGCTGAGATGATAATGTCATCTGATTGCATTGTTGACATGGGACCGGGTGCGGGATTGAATGGGGGTGAGGTTGTCTTCCAGGGTACACCGGAAGAAATTTGCAAGAGTGAAAGATCCCTGACTGGCAAGTATCTTTCAGGGATGTTATCTATTCCGGTACCCGATCGGCGAAGACATGTCCCTGATGAATTTATAATCCTCGAAGGTGCTCACCAAAATAACCTGAAGGATATCGATATAAAGATTCCGGTGGGGATTTTTACATGTGTGACTGGTGTGTCCGGTTCGGGGAAGAGCACCATGGTCATCGAAACTCTTTATAAGGTACTTGCCCGCAGGCTGTACAGATACAGGGGCAGGGTGGGGAAGTTGAGACGGATAGGAACCCTTGGTGGTATCGAAAGGGTTATCGTCATGAACCAGCAACCGATAGGACGTACCCCGCGATCAAATCCGGCCACCTATACAGGAGCATTTACACATATCAGGGAGCTTTTTGTAAGGCTTTCTGAATCACGTATCAGGGGGTATAAACCGGGTCGATTCAGCTTTAATGTCAAAGGTGGAAGATGTGAATCCTGCCGTGGGAATGGTTTGATAAGAGTGGAGATGCATTTTTTGCCGGACGTTTATGTGACCTGTGATGTGTGTCATGGGAAGAGATTCAACGAGGATACCCTGGAAATTAGATACAGGGGGAAAAATATAGCAGAGATTCTGGATATGACAGTCAATCAAGCGCTTTCGTTTTTTGACAGTGTTCCGGCGATAAAATCGAAACTGCAGCTCCTTTTCGAAGTGGGTCTCGGGTACCTAAAATTAGGCCAATCTGCGACGACTCTTTCAGGTGGAGAGGCACAGAGGATAAAACTGGCGAGAGAATTGGGTAAACGAGCTACTGCAAACACCCTTTATATTCTTGATGAACCTACAATAGGTCTTCACTTTGCCGATATTCAGAAGCTTCTTGATGTCTTAATGAGACTGGTGGATATGGGAAATACTGTTGTAGTAATTGAACACAACCTGGATGTGATAAAATCTGCCGATTATGTAATTGATCTTGGTCCTGAAGGTGGAGAAAAAGGAGGGAGAATCGTTGCTTCCGGTACCCCCGAGGAAGTGGCAGGCATGAAAGATTCCATAACAGGGCAGTTTTTGAATAAGGTTTTGTCGTCAGCTGAATGCCGATAGGTTTTTACTTCACTCTCGTTTAAGGTTAATTCCGAGCTTGCCCATCTTTTTGTGGAGGGTGTTTCTGTTTATCCCGAGAAAATCGGCGGCGGCGGTCTTGACATTATTGGAACGTTTTAAAGCGATCTTGATCAAGCTCCTTTCAAATATCGACAATATTTCCTCATATAATCTGCTCTTTTCTGCGTCTGTTGAACAGAGCAACGTGACAATGTCTTCTAATTTTTCCTCGATGATATCTTCTACGACTGGAAATAATGATGTTTGAGCTGCCTCATCCACAACCACTCTATTAGATTTTTGTACATCCATGACAGAGACCGTTCCTTTCTTCATCATAAATTGGCATTCAGACATCTGTGATCAAAAGATGACCACTTTCATTAGAGGTGAGTCAGCTTTATATAAATAGTTCCTAAAAGGATAATAACTACAACCCAGGCTGCAATAAGATTCGAAATCTTTTTTATCGGATATTCAATCAGAGTTTGGACTTCTTCTTCTACCTTGTCTTTATTAACATTATCAACAATATTTTGAACCAGAGCGGTAAAATTTTCGTAAGAATTGGACAGCGCTTGAAAACCCTTTGTTGTGGTTAATAGAAGATACGCCTTTTTTTGTATAATAACGGTGCCTACACTGGTAATATCTTCCCAGCCGAGCACTTTCTTCCTGAACAGTTTTTTTATTTCTATACCGTTGTTCTCTATGCTTACCTTACGACAAATCGATTCGAGAAATATATAGAGAAGAGGAATAAATATGACAAACAGGACAACCCTTTCTGAAGGAGAACCACTGACGAACAGGGAAATCGAAAGGAGTATGAAAAGGAGACATACATCTATAGCGAGGGGAATTAATAATGCTCTCCCTATTTTGTATACGATGGTTGACATATTTTTGCCTATGCCCTTTGCGCTTGATGGTTTCATAGAAAGTGGACTTTCTACTAAAGCATCACTCTTTCCTTACAAAGGTTCCGCTCTTACCGCCACTCTTTGTTATTAATTTTATATCAGACAGTATTATCCCACGGTCCGCGGATTTGCACATATCGTAAATTGCCAGGGCTGCCGCACTCACGGCCGTCATGGCTTCCATCTCCACACCTGTCTTTCCCACAGTCTTAACATTTGCCTTTATGGTTATCTCGCCCTTTTCAATATTACTTGAAAAGTTAACATTTATTCCCGTCAGTTCGAGGGGGTGACACATGGGAATAATATCACTTGTCTTTTTGGCGGCCATTATCCCTGCGATCCTTGCGACACCGAGCACGTCACCCTTCGGCACCTCTCCCTGTTCAATATCTCTTACAGTATTCGGGTTCATCAATACTTTTCCCTGGGCCACTGCTTCCCTCAAGGTAGGTTCCTTAGCGGAAACATCGACCATTTTGGCTCTGCCTTTTTCGTCAAGATGGGTGAAATTTATCATAAGAATGATTCTTTTGGTTATTTTAAGGATGGTTCGAAAATCGTCTGTGAAATAACACAATAATTTTTTTCAGTCAAGCTCTAAGGAGACAAGACTCGAGTGTATTGGTTCTCCATAAAAAACACGGGCTATGCGGTCAAACCTTTCGGAAAGATCGGTTGTAAGCAGGGTTTGTGTTGCTCCCGTTGAGAGTTTTCTCCCGATCTCGGGATGTCTCAGAATATAGTCTTTAAGACTTTTTGCCACAATGGGCCCCTGTTCAAGAATCTTTACGTTTGAGGGGATATTCCTTTCAAAAGTTGGATAAAGTATCGGATAGTGGGTACAGGCAAGGAGGAGAGTGTCGATGTCGCCATTCTGATCAAATAGCCCCCTCAGATATTTTTTAACAATCAGATCAGTTCCCTCCCAATCGTGTTCCCCTGCTTCCACGATCGGTACCAGAAGAGGGCAGGCCTGCTGAAATATTTCAATTGACGGATTTAACTTTTTGATTTCCTTAATGTAAGCCCTTGATGAAACGACCATCTCAGTTGCCAGTAACCCCACCTTGTTGTTTGAGGTTATTGTTACGATTTCTTCGGCACTCGGCCGGACGACCCCGAGGACTCTTCTTTCAGGATATGTCTGAGGCAGGTATTCCTGTTGAATTCTCCGCAGTGCCTTGGCAGATGCAGTATTGCAGGCGATAATAATCAGAGGGCATCCCTGTTTGAAAAGGAAGGCGACCGCCTGCTTTGTAAACTTATATATTATCTTCTCGGAACGGCCTCCATAAGGTACTCTTGCATTGTCGCCTAAATACAGGTAATCATATTCGGGGAGTTCCTGCACGATACTTTTCAGTACCGTCAAACCGCCGAAACCGGAGTCAAAAATACCTATCATAATTCATCCTTAATCCTATAGAATTTCCTTCAGCCTGTTAAAAGCCTGTCCTAAATTCTCAGGGTTTGATCCTCCTGCCTGGGCCATATCAGGGCGTCCGCCGCCGGTTCCTCCCACAATCGGTGCAATCTCTTTTACGATTTTACCTGCGTTATATTTGTCGGTAAGGTCTTTTGTGACCATACAGAGCAGCATTGCCTTGCCATCTGCTTTGCTGCCGATCAGTATCACTCCTGATTGAATTTTGTCCCTCAGCTTATCCCCGAAATCCCGCAGGGTTTTCACATCCGGCGCATCAACCATGGTTGTAAGTACTTTGACTCCCTTTATTTCCTCGGCCTGACTGAGAAGGTCGGACGAAGCCCTGGCTGTTAATTTTTCCTTCAGCGAATCGATTTCCCTTTCAAGATCTTTCTGGTATTTCTGGAGCTTCTCGACCCTTTCAGCGAGTTCCATAGGGTTGGCTTTTAAGAGAGAAGCCGTTTTTTTCAGCTCTTTCTCCGTTTCTCTGATATATTTCAGAGATGCTTTCCCCGTTACCGCCTCGATTCTCCTTACGCCGGCTGCTACTGCCGATTCATGGATAACCTTGAGGAGCCCGATATCACCGGTTTTGTTGACATGCGTTCCCCCGCACAGCTCCATGCTGAGATCACCCATTTTAACAACCCTTACATCCTCACCATATTTTTCGTCAAAGACGGCCGTTGCACCAGTTTTCATTGCCTCATCTCTTGGCAGTACCTCGGTGGTGACCGGGGAGTTTTCTCTGATGTATTTATTGGCCAGGGTTTCTACCCTTTCCATCTCTTCATCGTCGATTTTGGAAAAGTGAGAAAAGTCAAACCGAAGCCTGTCCGGCGTTACAAGAGACCCTGACTGTTTGACATGATCCCCGAGAACTTCTTTTAACGCTGCCTGCAGGACATGCGTACCGGAATGGTGTGCCTCTATTGCCCTTCTTTCGTCCTTGTTCACCTTAAGCTTTACTGTATCCCCGATCTTAATCTGTCCCTTTTTAAGCTTTCCAATATGCGTAAAGAGATCATCGAGAGGTCTTTGCGTGTCCCAGACTTCGAAGAGAAACCCCTCTCCTTCAATGATGCCGGTATCTCCGACCTGTCCTCCCGTTTCCCCATAGAACGGGGTTTTTTCGACGAAGATCTCGGCATTCTCACCTTCCGTTAAATATTCGACTTCTTTGTCATTCACAAGGATGCCGGTGATGCGGGAACTCGTCTCCGTCGTCCCCTCGTATCCTGTGAATTCAGTCGTGATATTTTGCATGGAAAGTTTTTTGTAACTTTCTACTACGGCTGTTCCGCCGCTTCCCTTCCATGATTCCCTGGCCAGCTCCCGCTGAGCCTCCATAGCCTTTTCGAAACCTTCTATATCCAGGGAGAAGTTGTCCTTTCTGACAATATCTTCCGTCAGGTCAACCGGAAAACCGAAGGTGTCGTAGAGCTTGAAGATGATCTCACCGGGGATAATATCTTTGCCGGCTTTTTTGAGTAATGCCGCCTCTTCATTCAATATCTTCAAACCGTTATCGAGAGTGTCTATAAAACGTTCTTCCTCGTTTATGACCACTTTCCTGATAAATGATTCTTTATCAATAAGATCGGGATAGGCTTCTTTCATGACGTTAATAACTACCGGTACCACCTCGTGCAGAAAAGGTTTGTTTATGTCGAGCAGTTTTCCATGGCGTGCAGCCCTTCTCAATATCCTCCTCAAGACATAACCCCTTCCTTCATTACCCGGGAGGACGCCATCACCCATCAGAAAAGTGATGGCCCGGCTGTGGTCGGCTATCACCCGGATGGACGTGTCATGATCCTCATTTTCCTTGTACTTCTTCCCGCTGATTTTCTCGATAGAACCGATGATTTCTGTGAAAAAATCAGAATCGTAGTTACTGCTTACCCCCTGCATCACTGTCGCTAACCGCTCCAGGCCCATTCCCGTATCAATATTCGGGTTTGGCAGCGGATTCAGGTTGCCTGATTCGTCCCTGTCGAACTGGGTGAAGACAAGATTCCAGAGTTCAAGATAGCGGTCGCATTCACATTCTATGTTGCACTCAGGCCGGCCGCAACCTACCCCTTCACCCTGGTCATACATAATCTCGGAGCAGGGACCGCAGGGGCCGGTTTCGCCCATCATCCAAAAGTTGTCTTTCTGTCCCATGCGGACAATTTTCTCCGCGGGTATTCCTATCTTTTTGTTCCATATCTCGAAAGCTTCATCATCATCTTCGTAAATTGATATCCATAGTTTCTCTTTGGGAATACCCATTACCTCTGTTAGGAACTCCCATCCCCATGTAACGGCTTCATCTTTAAAATAATCGCCGAAGGAAAAGTTTCCCAGCATTTCAAAAAAGGTGTGATGACGGGCGGTATAGCCCACATTTTCCAGATCGTTATGTTTTCCTCCCGCCCTGACACACTTCTGGGAGGAAGCGGCCCTTGTGTAGCCCCGGTCTTCCTCTCCCAGGAAGCAGTATTTAAACTGAACCATGCCTGAATTGGTAAACAGAAGAGTCGGGTCCTCTTTCGGGACAAGGGATGAGCTTGCCACCACTGTATGTCCCCTTTCCTCGAAGTACTTTAAGAACTTTTCCCGGATTTCACTTCCCGTCATTTATAAATTCCTCCTCTGTTCTTCCTAACGCCTCAAAAATCAACCCTGCCGGGAACCCTCTTCCCATCAGGTTTTGAGCCAGTCTCCGTTTTTCTTTTTCGTCGAGTTCGGAAACCTTTCTGCCTTTAAACTTTTTCTTTATAAGTATGTTTATCGCTTCTTTTTCGCTTCTTTCTTCACGAACAAGTGCGATAGATAGTTCAATCAGGTTTCTTCCAATCCCCTTTTCCAGAAGGCTCATTTCAATCCTTCTGTTTCCGTAGAGCCTGTTTACAGCCAGATTACGGGCCCATTGTTCCGCGAAAGATTTATCGTCTAAATAGTTGAGCTCAAGAAGCCTGACGATGACCTTTTCTACAACGGGTTCCGCAAACCCTCTTTCCTTGAGTTTTAACCGTATTTCCTTTGTGCTTCTTCCTCTAACGGAAAGGAGGCGGAAGGCCTTCTGCTTTGCTTTTTCGAGCGTGGGATCTTCCCCACCTATTATTGCCGAGTCGTGCAATTTTACTTTTGCTGTTCCTTTTCGTCTACGGTTGTGGTCGCGGGTTTTTCTTCAGCTTTCTCTTCAGCAGGTGACTCCATACCTTTGATCTTTTCTTCCTGCGCCTTAATCTGTTCGGTCAGGGTGTTGATCCGCAGGTTGGTGGTGGAAAGCTTTCCCTCGACGTTGACCCTATCGGCTTCCATTCTGAGTTTTTTAGACTTTAGATCCGCTATGACCTTAATATTATCATCCTTTTTACCCAAACCCGACTCGTCTATCGCCTCTGTCTTCGCTATATCCAGGGCAATCGCGGCCTCCTGGCGGTACTTTTGGGCCTGATCCTGTTCATATCCCGCATAATTTTCCTGTGTTGAAGCCAGATCCTTTTTAAGTTCGGCGAGTTTAACTTTTTCTTCTGAAACCTTAAGGTCAAACTCGGCCTTTTTGACCTCCGCTTGCTTATCTTCAGGAACCTTGGCAAACAGATTCTGGTCCACGTCAGACGTGATTGAGCTCACCTTTGAGGTTATTGAGCCTTTGATTTCCTGAGTGGTTGCGCATCCTACGGACAAAGAAATTGCAAGCAGGGTTATAAAACCGATGTATGAAAAACTTTTCATGATGCCGTTCCCCCTTTATTGACAGGTAAAAGATTTCATGATTACACTTTTAATCTTAATATCATTACGAGTTTTATGCGGTTTTGGCAAGAGAAATATTACGAAAATGCCTTTCGGTAAAGGTTTTAATTAATGCCGACGCCTTTCACATCTGCGGAATCTATTTTCTGTTTGGCAGTCTGTGCCTTTGTTGTTGGAATGGAGTCAAAAAAGATTTTCACATCTTCAACACTGTGGACGATATTTATCTCCGGCAAGGATGAGACGATAGTCCTGCCGTATGAACGAGTAACGAGCCGGGTATCAAGCATGGCAACCACGCCATATTCGTTACGCCCTCTAATAAGCCGTCCAAAACCCTGCCTCAATGACAGAATAGCAGACGGGAGGGCAAGGTCGTTAAACCATCTGTTTCCCAGTCTTCTGCATCTTTCCTGATATACCGGATCTCCCGGTGAGCTGAAGGGAAGCTTCGCGATAATGACAAGGCTCAAATCGTCCCCCTTTATATCAATCCCCTGCCAGAAAGTAGCGGTTGCCAGGAGTACCGAATTAGGAGTATTTTTAAACCACTTAATAAGTTTTGCGGGGGGCATATCCCCCTGGGATTTGAAGGGGTGAAATATCCTGGTACTTTTCGCGACAAAATTAAGATGTTTGTAAGATGTAAACAACACCAATGCCCTGCCACGGGACGCATCGACAAGGCCCTCTATTACCTTGAGGCTCTCCTGCTGAAATATCTCATCATTTCCTCTATCCGGTCCCGGCAGGTCTTTGTCAAGATAGAGGAGAGACTGCCTTCTGTAATCGAATGGCGACCCGACAATCTTTTCTTCAAAATCTTCGATGTCCAGCCTGTTCTTTAAAAAAGCAAACTTTCCTGCTGATGTCAAAGTAGCCGATGTCATAATCGTGCTGTCATAAATGTCTGTCAGTGCTCTGAAAGCACTTTGGGATTCCACAAGGTTGCTTTTAAACTCCAGGGCATCGCCATTTCCCGCTATATAATAAACCCTTTCCGCATCATCTTGTCCTATAAAATCATCTACATCCGTGGTAAATGACTTTACATAATTTATGGTTGTTTCTATTTTGTCTTTGAACTCATCATCAGCCACCGATTTTCTCTGTTTTTCGAGCGTTGAGATTGTTTCGTTCAGCGCCAGTTCCTTCCTGAAGTTCTTCAGCCTTTCTATGACGGGATCGGGAATTGGAAAGACCGGCTGAGATGGCACATCTGTCTTTTTAAAGAATGACTCCACCTCGGCAAAAAGGTGATCAACGATTATCTTCAATCCTTTCAGCCTGTAAAGGAGCCACATGGTCCTTGAATAAGTCAGGCTGCTGCCTAAGACATTGGAGATAACATCCTCAATATCGGAGGCCTCATCAATAATTAACTGCTTGTGAAAGGGAAGGACATTGAAATCCGAAAGGAGGTCATAGATGAGGAGGTGATGATTGACTACCAGGATGTCTTTGCCGTGGAGCTTTCGATAATGCCGGTAATAAAAACACCTGTCGTAGAAAGGGCACATTCTCCCGTTACAATCCTGTGAATCTCCGCAGACCTCAGACCAGAATTTCGGAATGAATGAAAGCCCGGTTTTTTCGCCTGTCCCGGTCTCTGACAGCCATTTGAGAAACTTTTCATATGCCCTGCCCGTCCCCGCATATTCTTTTTCCCGTTTCAGGCAGAGATAGTTATTCTTACCCTTGAGTATCCCGAAGGAAAACTTCTGAGGAAGAGCCTTCTTGAGAAAAACAAGATCCTTCTTTACAAGCTGATCCTGAAGAGCCAGCGATGAAGTAGATACCACTGTTTTTTCCTGCGAAAGCACCGCCGGGACAAGATAGGCAAACGATTTGCCGACACCTGTCCCCGCCTCTATGAGAAGGTTCTTCTTATCCTTGAGACAGAGCAGGACCTCTTCCGCCATCTCGCGCTGCTCCGGGCGGTCTTCATAGTCGGGAAAACTCTTCTTTAATATTTCAAAGCTTGATGATAATTTATCCAGACTGCCGTCCCGCCTTTCTTATAAATACTGGCCAACTGCATCCGTTAAAAATCCAGTGGGCTTTTTACTCTTTTGACGCCTTGTTCTCTGAGAACATGCGTATAGATCATAGTTGTTGAGACGTCTTTATGCCCCAATAATTCCTGGATAACTCGAATATCAGCGCCGTCCATCAGAAGGTGCGTGGCGAAACTGTGTCTGAAGGTATGGCATGTGGCCTTTTTCACTATCTTAGCATCTCGCGTCGCCTGCTTTACCGCTTTCTGTAAAGCCGTTTCATGAATATGATGACGTCTTTTTTCATCTGACCGCGGATCCTGCGAAATTCCCTTCGCGGGAAATACATACTGCCAACCCCATTCTTTCTCGGCATTAGGATATTTACGAGCCAGCGCATACGGAAGGTACACGAGACCGTATCCATTCGCAAGATCGTTTTCATGAATTATTTTTATCCGTTCAAGATGTTCACGAAGTGCCGGCTTGATCGGCTCAGGCAGCACCGTTATCCTGTCCTTGAAGCCTTTTCCGTCTCGTATCGTGATTTCATCCATCTCAAAATCTATATCATGAACCCGAAGCCGGAGACACTCCATCAAACGAATACCGCTGCCGTAAATAAGTTTAGCCATCAATTGATGTACTCCGCTCATTGCCGAGAGCATCCGTTTGACCTCATTTTTTGTGAGCACTACGGGGATATTTCGCTTTTTCCTGGCCCTTACCGCATTGATTTCCGCATCCTCAAGAGAAATGTTCAGCACATTTCGGTACAAAAACAGGATCGCATTGAAGGCCTGGTTCTGTGTGGAAGCCGCCACGTTCTTATCTACCGCGAGATGTGTCAGAAATGCTTCGATCTCCTTTGTTCGCATATCCTTGGGGTGCCTTTTATTATGAAAAAGTATGTACCGGAGCATCCAGCCTGTGTATGCCTCTTCCGTGCGAATGCTGTAATGTTTGCGCCTCAATACATCTCTTGCAACATCCAATAATTTCTTTTGCTTATGTCCAGAATTATCCTTGACATATTCCCTTTTATTTCCCATAATTCCCTCAACCTATTAAAATATTTATTCTGTGAACGCTAATTATACTGATATTGCGGAAAGCGTCAATAAAGAATTTACTCCGCAATATCGGGGTATATTGGAAGATACGGATATTTTTCCGCTTAATAAATTGTTCTGTGGAGGAAAATAAATGCCTCATAATAATATCCCGGAAAATTGGCGCCGTTTCTGTAGGCGCGGCAGGTACAGAGTTCAAGACCAAGAGGCTTCTGTCAAGAAGTCTATTAATGAAGACGGAAGTGTTGTCGGATATCACAGTGGCTTCCGGCTTGATCCAAACTTAAAGGCAACAGCTGCCATGTACCCGTCTCACGATCATTTATCGGGGCGAAATAACGATGCGAATATGGTTGTCGATGCACGTTTCGTAAACGACATGAAGACAATACTCTCTGAAGAAGAGTTCTGGATTATGGTAGAGCATTTGTACGCAATAGGGAGAAGTAAAGGAACAATACCAGCGCGGGAAGCGCAAATTTTGCCTGCTGGTTGGCATCCACTGCGGGACTATGCATGAACATACAGCAATGAAATTAAAAATCACAGAACAAGGGCAATACAGCCGATCGCTACGCTCCGGCTGATTTTTTCGTTCGAATCATCAAGAAACAGGGGGTTCTTAAAATGAGCATAGGAATTGCAATCGCTGTTCCAGATGGCATCGCGCTGGCGGCAGACACCCAGACTACCTGGAACAAGACTATCTTGAAAGTGAAGGAAAAACATTCCGGCAAAGAAGTGGAACTGGCTGATCCCATCCGTATTCCTGTGGGTTGGTCACGGATGGCTAGGAAACTGTTCAGCGTGAACATGAACGGGACAACATATGCCATAATAACTGCAGGGATGGCCCACATGAACTCCAAGAGTATGTATGCAGTAATTCATTCATGCGCACCCACATACAAAGGCAACGGCGAGATAGACGATGTTGGTACTTTTTTCGAAAACCACTTGAAGAACGAATTAGCGACGCACCTTTCCTGCCCACCAGATCAATTGACCAAGCAATCCCTCAATGTCTGCGAGCTCATTCTATCTACATACGAGGACAAAGATGTGGCAAAACCGGTGATTGAATCGCACTTGGTGTTTTCTGGAACTATACCATTAAACGGGAAACCTGATAGCTCGGGACACATCATAAAGTGGTCGAACCGTACTCAACCGAACCGGTACGGTGGGTGTTGGATTGGACGAAGTGAGTTTATAACTCACATCGTTAATCATAAGAATTCACTGCTCCCACCCATTTCCGGCCAGTTCGGAATGATGACTCTGGCTGATGGTGTTGACTACACCAAGTTCCTTGTAGAGTTCACGTGTGATTTTCAGCGTTTTGCCATCATGGTTCCAGATTGCGGGCGCCCCATTACGACTAGCACCCTGACTCCAGAATGTTATCAAGAGGACGTTGTAGGCTAAAGGAAGAATCAGATTCGAACAAAACGCTGCACTGGACGGGAATTACGCTGAGCTTCATTCCTGCCAGTGAGCGTGGTCATTATAGGGTTTAGACTTATGCAAAATCTAAACGATTTTTTTAAAAATATGGACTATGAAGAGAAAATAATATTTAGCTGTAAAAACGGTGTTGCATCTTCATTTGCCTATGGCCAATTACTAGAAAATCTGAAAGCAGCTTCAATTCAGATGGATAGAATTTGGTCATATGCTAAAACAATCAAAAAAAGTCCTGAACCTGATCCGAATGAGCCCAACTTTCAACAAAAATCAAAAGAATATATTAAATCAGAAAAGCAAAAATACCAGCAACTATTTATTGATATTCATTTTTATTTCATTTCTTGGGGGAATATCAAATTAATGATGAGGTATTTATCTCAGCAACCAGAATTTACAAGTGCTAATATTGTCTTTAATTCGCATAGGAAAACAATAGAACATTACATAAATGCAAGAAACACTTTTGAACATTTTGATGAAAGATTTCCAGGCGGAAAAAAACATGACCGTGTCAAGGAAGTACAGTCCCGAGGTGCCTCCCCTAGACGGATATTTAAAGGCTTATCAAAGGATGGTTTTTACTTACATTCTGATAAGCAATGGGACATAAAAGAAACAAGTTTAGAAAAACTAGTTGAGATAGTAAATGAATTTTTAGCCAAAATACATGAAGCTGTTGATCTATCTATAGAGCAAAAAAAATAAATAAATTTACCCTATAACCTGACGTTTCACCGGACCCACTACGGCTTCGCCGAGTGGGCCGGTGAACTTTTCGTGTGTGCCGGGCATGGCACAGAGCTAACAGGGTGAAAGTCCCTGTACCAGGTG
>CAYVXX010000023.1:0-21319 GCA_964454305.1 uncultured Syntrophales bacterium
TCACGTATAGGGGACTTTCACCCCATAAGTTCACGCCCATGCCGGGCGTACACAATGGGGTGAACCAAGCCGCAAGATCCGTTGCAGCCCTACAGGCAAATTCTTTGGCTTGGTTGGTTACCCCCTCATTAGACTGGGAAGGTAAATCCATGCAAAAACAATTATCTGAAGATATCAAAGAAGCTGTTGATCTCTTAAAAAAATCTGAAAAGGAGATTCACCACTCTTTGCGAACCAGAGCTTTTGAGGATGCAGTTGATCTCCTCAACGATCACATGAGTGTTGCGACTGACTCTGCGTATAAACCCTTTATTGAAAATATCAAGATAAGTTATACAAGAAAATTCTTAGAGGAACTTTCAACCCTGTTCAGCGTAGATATAGATACGTGGTTTGATTACGTTCGGTTGTTTCTACTGAAAGTCCCAAAAGAAGTAAAAGTAAACATAGAAAAAGATGCTCAACTCAAAGACAATTACAAAAAATTCATAGGAATTTGGAGGAAAGAAGCAATAGAGATTTTAGAATTATAAGGGGAATCGACATGAAGATTTGCAGACATAAGTGGATATGGCTAATTTTTATATTGTTTTTGGCAAATTGTGCAACATCAAACTGCTACATAAAACCTGGCACCGATTTTTCACAATATAAAAATATTGCGGTTGTAAAATTTGATTGTTTGTCCGATCCGACGGTAGGTCAAGAGGTTGCTGATACGGTATTACTTGAATTTATAAAAAAAGGATATAATGTAATTGAACGTAGCCAATTGAGATCCATAATTGATGAAGAAATTTTAGTCCAGTCTGGACTGACTGAATCTAACAAGTCAGCATTACAAATTCGTGGTATTGATGCCATTGTCATAGGTTCGGTAAGTAATTATAATTGTCGGCCAAGTCAAGCACCCATTTATTACATGGGCATGTTGTTGGGAGTATTGAACACAAATCTATGCCACGCTTCTTTATCAATTAAAATGATCGTTGTAAATACAGGTAACATTGTCTGGTGCGCCAATGGTTCACATTCGATAAATGCTGTTGGAATGACTGCCAATAAAGTAATGCAAGAAGTCATGAAGAAAATATCTAAAGAAATACCTGAAAAAAGTTTCATGTCGGCAGGGCCGATATCAAGGGAGGGCAATATAAAGTTAAATCAAAGCACTGAGCCATCGAGAGTGAAGAAGAACAAAGGTCATGATGATTTTAAGATGCCCAGTGAATATATGCCCGGTCCTTTAAATTAATGAAAAATAGATACGGTTTTTCACATTGCTTATATATTTAAAAACCGACATCCCCAACTCTGCCCCCTTAACAAAAGCATTAGCTAAAGGCAAGGGCGTTAAAGTAACCGCAGACCTGATTTAAGATTAAGATAATTGTACCGATATTATCTATATGCGCTATCATCTTAACTCAGGATTATGTTTTCCCTTGACAAAGGCATCTGAGTTATGGGATTTAGGAATCACATGGAACCTCTGTCCTTCAAAGAAGCAGAAAAGCTTATAAGGAAAATCTCACAATACGGGAGTGTTATCCCTTCAACACATGCAAGGGGGCAAATGAAAGAAAGGGATTACACGATGCGAGATGTATTCCATATTCTAAAGCACGGCAAAATTAGAAAAAGGGAAGAAAACCCAGACGGTCAACACAAATATCACGTACATGGCAAAGATATAGAAGGCCATAAAGGAACCGTAGTTGTAGCAATAGTGAACAGGAAATTGCTTGTTATTGTTACAGTTCTTGGAGGAATGGAATAAGGGAGGAAAGAAATGCAGACCTGTTGGAATTGTGAGGGGAAGTTACAGGTTATCAAGGATAAGTCATATCATTATGTGGAATGCGGCCTGGATAATGTGTATCTGTATGGAATAATCCAGTATCAATGCATCGAGTGCGGCGAAGGCGGTCCTGAGATTCCCAAGGTTGAGGAACTTCACCTTTTGATAGGTAAAAACATAGTGTGTCAAGAGGAACAATTGACGGGACCAGAAATCAGGTTTCTCAGAAAGGAACTCGGCCTGAAGAGCAAGGAGATGGCAGAACTTTTATCAGTGGCTCCTGAAACTTATTCCAAATGGGAGAATTCCCGGGGTAATATCTCCAGGGTTCACGACACACAGCTCAGACTTTTGTATGTCCTGAATGCCGAGGACACAGCAGGAAAGGTGTTGCACGAAGGCATCCGTTTCGCACGCAGCATTATCCCTAGGAAAGCCAAAGATAAGAAGAAAATTGAAATAAGCGCCAACGAGTGGCTTATGCCCTCCAAAGAACCGTTTTTCAGCGAAGCTTGTATTTGAAGGTGAGAGAAAACATGTACTTTAAAGCCGTAATCTTCGATCTCGATGGGACACTCCTTGATACACTGAAGGATATCGCCAACTCGGCAAACAGTATGCTAAAAGGGTACGGTTTCCCCACTCACGAGGTAAACTCGTATCGCTACTTTGTCGGTGACGGGGTAACCATGCTTATCTCACGTGTACTGCCACCTGATAAGCGAAATGATGATACGATAGCGGAATGTGAAACGGTATTTCGTGAAATTTACAGCCGCAGTTGGAAGTTAAACACGAAGATGTATGAAGGTATACCGGAACTCCTCGACGCACTTGTTGAAAAACGCGTAAAAATGGCTATCCTTTCAAACAAACCCGATGATTTTATCAAGCTCTGCGTTCGTGAGCTCCTCTCCAAATGGAGCTTTGAGATGATACTTGGTCAGCGTGAAAGAATACCTCTGAAACCCAACCCATATGGCGCTCACGAAATAGCCGAAAATCTCGGCATCTCACCGGAAAGATTTTTGTATTTGGGGGATACCGGGGTTGACATGAGAACGGCCGTTAATGCTAAAATGCTCCCGGTAGGAGCGCTATGGGGGTTTCGACCGCCGGATGAACTACGGAAACACGGTGCGAAGGCATTGATAGAACGGCCGATGGAACTCCTGGCATTGGAACCGTAATCTAATCACCATCTATCCATTTCACCGAGACGCCGATATCCCGAAGATGGCTGACATCTCCCCATGTACCGAGCAGCCATGTGCCGTTTTCAATGAAAAATGTATTTATGCTCGCATTAAAGAGTTTGAATTTTGTGGGCGCCGAAAACGGGATATCAAGGACATATCGAAAGAGACCGTTTAATACTCCCCCGTGGGCTACAACAACAATACGTCCGCCGGGGTGACGCTCTGTAATCTCTTTTATACACTCGATTGAACGTTCGAACTGCTGTCTCCTGCTCTCCCCTTCCGGAACAATATGATCGGGTCCGGCCGTTTTATATAGATTAAATTCATCGGGATATTTCCGTTCGACCTCATCCATTGTAAGGCCCTGGAATATGCCCAGGCATCTTTCCTTCAATCTGCTGTCAGTAATTATCTTATGCCCGGTCTTAGCGGCAAGATATTCAGCGGTCTTATACGATCTCTTCAAGTCACTGCTGTATATAGCTTTAACCTTTTCCTCTGCCAGTCTTTCCGCAATTGCTTCAGCCTGTCGAATTCCGAGCGGGCTGAGATTGGTATCCAGGTGTCCCTGTATCAGACCTTTTTCATTCCAGATGGTCTCGCCATGACGCACCGCTATAAGTTCGGTCGTACTTTTCTTTTCCATAAATATTTTTACTTCTTCGTAGTGATTGCCCAGGTAGCCTCGTAGAATTCCGCACCACTGTCCGTGTCAATACCGCCCCCTGTTACTTTTATGCCGCGTGTCTGCGCCGCCAGATTTTTTTGCAATCCACGGTACTGCCTCAGTCCCTGACCGATTGAATCCATGGCTACCTCTCCAAGTGGCACCTCGCTGGCATATACGACGAGACGGTCCTCGCCATACGGAGGCACAACCTGCAAATCAAACTGGTCCCCCCTGTCCGGAATTGTGTAAACTTCTCCACCTCTGAAAAAGCTGATTCTGCGATAGTCATTGGGGAGGAGCTGAATAATCTGTCCACCTGAGGTGATGTCTACAATCCGCGCGTAGAAGTCACGATTTCCCTGAATGAAGATTTTGACATTTTCACCTGTCCCGTAGCGCTTTTTCTCAGTCCAGACTTTTACGGTAAGCGGCGCATCGCTGTCCATGATTGCCGCCTGGTGACCTTCAGGTTTCTTGGGCTTAATATCATACAAAACCTCCGCCTTGATCCAGACATGGTAACGGGTGTTCCCCTCCACACCGTGGTCTTTCTGTTCGAGAACCGTGACAGCGCCTTCCGCATTGGACCAGATCATGTCGTAATCGACCTGAAAATCTTTGACCTTGGTTTTCGCTTTTATATGGGTTTTCGCAGCCTCCAGCGCCTGTCTCTTTGCAGTGGCAAAGGCCGCGGCCCGTAACTGGGAGATGGTCATGTTCTCTGAAAGATATGCATAACCATCAACTGTATGTATGGAAGAGCGTTTTTCCTGATCAGGTACAATCTTAACAGCCCGAATATCCTGGCTATAAATGTTTTGTGGTATTGTCAGAAACAATAGAAACAAAAAAAAGATAAAACACCCGCCGATTCGAATATTATCTTTCATCCCTTCCCTCCTCCTGATTTCTCCTTTATTTGTAATCACCCGTTAAAGAGAAAGCTGCCCAGTAAAATGGCTTTTTGTACTTTGGATTCTTTATCATAAACAGTTGGGCTTCTCGCAAGGCATCTCCTTTTTCAGAATTTTTCAGGTTTCTATAAAATTTCTCCATCAGGATTGCAGTTGCCTCGTCGTTCACATTCCAGAGGCTCGCCACGACAGTCGGAGCACCCGCGTAAATAAACGCCCTCGGCAGCCCCATCATCTCGTCTCCCACCCTGATGCGGCTCATACCGCTCTGGCAGGCACTCAGTGTGACCATAGAGGCCTCATCAAGTTCGAGGTCAAATATCTCACTGACAGTAAGCCTGCCGTCACTATTGCCCTCCGGACTTAACAGCAGTGCAGAATTCAGCGGTTTGTTTGCATCGAACACACCATGACTGGCAAGATGAAGAACATCGTAAGAACCTGCAAGATCCTCAAAAACCGATTTAGTAGCATTCCTTCTTACAAGAACAGTAGAACCAGGATAGAGTCTTCCGATAGCCTTTACCTCATCAAAGGCAAAAGGTATATCCAGTTGACTGTTCCTTAGATCAGGATTACCCAGCGCCAGCACCTTTCCACCGAACACTTTTTGTTTATCCCTGCAGAATTTCAAAACGGTCGCAGATGGGAGGTAGAAAAGAGTGTGATCCTCTACGAGATAACGGTTGCCATCTTTTAATGCTGCAAAGGGGACATAATGCAGGATGCCCTGGGGGATTATCCCAACCTTTTTCTTGTTCAGATATGGAGCGATTGGTTTTATCAGAATATCGTAAAGAGATACGTTGAAATATTTTCCAATGTCACCTCTCAACTGAGCCACCTTTTCGGGATAACCTTTGTCTTTGACGGATACCATGCCATTATTGTCAATCTTTACTTCTACCACGTTGCTGGTCAAATCACCCTGGTCTGTCTTCAGAAATACCTGATGGATACCGGGGGTTACCCTCCATTTTACGGAATAATCGATAATCCGTTTCTCTTCACTGCCGGGAATCTCTTTTTCCAGAATCTCTTTAGTGATAGTACCCTCATCACCTGTTTTTGTTTCTACCTGGTCGATTGTTAGGAATAAAGGCAGGCTATTTTTGACATACACCCTGTAAGTGTACAGTTCACCATTTTTAAATCTTTCGGGGGCGATCTCCAGCCGCACCCGGGACGTCCCCTTCAGTTTTCCGCGGGCTCTGGCCTGACCGCCGGGTTTTGACACACCTTCCCGGAACTGCACAATCTTGTCAGCCAGTACCCATATTGGAATATCTATTCTCTTTACCCGCACAGCATCTGACGTGATTACCCATATATTCAGTCCTGCCCTCGTCACATGGTATTCAATTAGCGCGGTGTTACTGTCAAGCATAGACTGGATTTCTCCGGCTGAGAGGGTTTTTACAGTTGTCATGGAAAGCAGCTCGGCATCTTCCTTTCCGAGTTCCTTCATTACCCCGTCCATCTTCTTTTCCACAACCTGAATGCTCCGCACTCGGGAAGGATCGTCGGACTTTTGCTCATCAAGGTTTGCAAACTGTACCTCAAGGGATTTTTTCTCTGCCAGCAGGTTTCGAGTCCTCTTGCTCCTTGGCTTGAATTCCTTGCCTGCAAGCAGGTCAATGAAGGCCCTGGATCTCGACCTTTCGGCATACCCAAGCGCCTCACTCGTTCTCCCCTCTTTCAGCAGAAGCTCGATTATCTTGTCATAAATCTCATGCTGCGTTCCCATAAAGCCTATCTTGTGAGTCTCCCTGGTTAGCCTCGCCCTGAGACTCTCAAAATATTCAATCATTTTTTCATAAGCAGCTATAGCCTCTGAGCTCATACCGGCATGCTCATAGGCATAGCTCAACTCCTGCAATGCCTCCATCTTGGGAAGCATCTGTGAGCTCATGCTGAAATACATGCCGTAGCCCACTTCCTTCTGTTCATAAGCCTTATTCAGGTATGGAATAGCCTCTTGATAACGGCCGAGGCGGTTTAATGATTCGCCCGCAATCAGCCAGCACTTAATTTGGTTTTGACTGTACTGTGCTGTTTGCTGCATCATAATTCTTTTACGGTCGCTGGTAAAAAAGGCCTGATTTGCATGCCCTCGCCAAAACTCAAATACCTGCCCAATGGCCTTTAGCGCATTGATGCTGTATTCGTATGCATCCTGATAAAGACCATACTTGTAGGAATAGTCAGCGCCCATGGAATAACTCTGTGCGTCTAAAAACTGCCTATTGACCCCGGGGGTCTGCTCGTACCCCTCATATATGGAGCCAACAATCTCTTTTATGGAAGCCCTGATTCCCTGCAGGTCACCCCTTACAGCCTGTTCTTGCATGCGAGACATAAGAGCATTAAATCTTTCCTGCTTTTTCGCAGCACGCTCCATTTGGCCCTTTATGTCCGGTTGAGTAGATTCCATGCCGGCAGCTAGTTTTTTGCCGTATCTTTTCTCAATATAGGTCTTCTGCTTTTTCTGCAATTCAGCCTGTTCATCGGCGGTTTCCTTCATTGTTTCTTCGGCCGGCTTGACTTTTTTTGTAAACTCACGCTGGTAAAATGCCGCCTTCTTGGCATCGCCAATTGATTTATACGCAGTCCACAGAGAACCCTGTGCTGAAACCATTTGATCTTTATACCACTTTATCTTAGTTTTTCTCACCCATTCAGTACCATACATTTCCCTCAACTGAGCGCTAACATTTGGATAAAAATCATCGTCAGGTTGATTTTCGGGCCCGATTTTTTGTCCTCCCCTTATTAATTTAATGGCCATTTCGCCATACTCTATCGCCTTGGAGTAATCTTTAAGGTTTCTAAGATAAATACCGCTTATCTTTACTGCTTTTTCTACCTGGGGGGCAATCTCTCCTTTCTTTTTAGCTTCTTCTAATGCCTTTTTATATTCTTCAACCAGCTGATCGTATTTCCCCTCGTTCATCAATTTTTGGTAGCTCTGCTCCTTATTGGACCAGGCCATCACTTTAAAGCTACGCCCCATATCGACCATCTGCGTGGGTGTCATACACCCACCTAAGAAAATAAATAACAGTACAAGGGACAACAATAATATTATTTGTTTTTTCATCTTCATGATATGACCCACTGAAGAAGAGTTTTAAAATTGCAGGAAATATATATCATAACCGACCAAAAAACTAAAGGTCATGTATTATAATTGAAGTTCCCCATCCACCGCGATAGAAACAACAACAGAGAAAGCGCACACATTCGGTTCGATCACTTTTTCCTTTATGTTTTAAGCAGCAATTACGAGGTCAAATGCCGAGTTTTTCCTTTAATGGTTAATAAGGTATATACGCTTTATCGGAAAGCGTCATGACTCTCTCAATACCCTCATCAGGGTTTCTGTTTTGAACGCTTACCCACTCAATTAATTTGGTTAACGGCTTCCCCGACATAATCTCCTTCAAGGCAATATCGACACCTTCCCGAAGAGAGGACGATTTTCCGACTATCCACAGTATAACCGCAGTGTTGAGGGCAACGATTTCTGTCCGTGACTTGTTTCCCCTTCCCGCAAGGGTTTTGACGGCATCAACAGCTTCTTCCTCCACGCTGCCATACGGCCTGATTTCTTCGTAATTACCGCCCGGTAGGCCCACCTCCTCCGGCCTGATTTCCAGAAATTCCGTTTCTCCATTCTCCTTTAGAATACCAAGTCTGGAAACTCCAAGCGTTGAAAGCTCGTCCATGCCCCTCAAGCCGTCTCGATCAAACCCATGAAATACTATCGCCTTTTGATATCCTATTTGCCTCATTACGTTTAGTGCCGGTTCAATCTGCTCAGGGGATCCCACTCCCCGCACACCAATGCGAGGCAGAACCGGATTGGCCAGCGACGCGGCAATGTTGAGAGTGGAGCCAAATCTAATTTGAGACAGTATCCTTCCGAGACCGCCAGGATGAACACTTGGGCTCATTCCGTTAAAAAGACCGAGACCACTCGATTCGATTGATCGGCAAACCATGTCTACATCACATTCCACATCCACGCCCAGTGCCTCACATAGGTCAACTGTGCCGCACCGAGAGGTGATCGCACGGGCACCGTGTCTTGCCAGGCAAACACCAAGGCTTGCCGATACGATGGCAGAAATAGTGCTGATGTTGAATGTCTTGAGACTGTCCATGCCTGTTCCACAATTTTCAACAACCTGTAGACCTTCAATGCTCCCCTTATTTGTGTCCAAGTCATAGATGGCTTCGAAACAGCCCGCTATCTCCTCCGCTGTTTCACCCTTCATTCTGAGAGCAGCCAGCGCCGCCCCCTGGTGGATGTCAGGCTGACGTCCGGCTAAAATCTCGCAGAACATTTCCCTGGACATTTGCCGGGTGAGATTTTCCCCTGCCATCAACGAATTTATTACCTGACCGAATGACCTAAGTGATTGTTCATCCATTAAATTTTCCTCCCTTATATAAAATCGCAAGAAGTTAAAATTGATGCATTCGTAAAAAGTCACAAACTGCACCATTTGTCATGCTGAACTTGTTTCAGCATCCACTCTTGTCATTCTGAATTTATTTCAGAATCTCGTTCAAAATCTCAGGAGACCCTGAAACAAGTTCAGGGTGACTGTGGTATTGTTCAGGGTGACAAAAAAAGACTTTTTACGAGTGCATCAAAATTTATTTATTATTACTTTCTTGACTTTCTGTCTGCTCAGGGTCTCCATTCCATCCGAAATCTCTTCGACCGGTATCCTGTAAAATCGGAAAAAGGTAAGATCGATTTGCTCCGCCGCCAGTATATTCAGGGCAGAGCGAAAATCTTCGATATTGCAACCATAGGAACCGGCAATCGTGAGTTCCTTGTAATGTACGGCATTCATATCGATCGGAAGCGACTCATTCCCTCTCTGGTTTCCGGAAAAAAATGAAATACAACCTCCCTGATTCATTATTTCCCAGAAAGGCCAGTTAAGACCATCAGGACAGGCGGGAATAATCAAATCCACTTTTTTATTATCTAAGCTCTCAAAAAGACTGGAACTTGATGTATCGATAGTCTTAACACCCCGGGGCAATTCATTCAAAAGCCTCTGCCGATTTCTGTCCGCTATGATTATTTCTCCCCAATTTTCCATCTTCAAAAGTGCGGCAAATATGCTCCCGACAGCACCGGCGCCTATAATCAGCGCTCTCTTCTTATTTGCATACTTGAACTTACTGACGGCACTCAGGCAACAGGCAAGAGGTTCTGCAAGCACTGCCTGTTCAGGATCAAGCCCATTTGGAAAAGGCACAAGAGAACGCAGTTGACCCTCATGAAAAGGTATGATTGAACGGAAGAATCCGTCTTCGTTAAAGCCGTATATCCTTATTTTCTCACATTGAGCTGTAATTCCCTTCCTGCATTGTTCACATTCTCCGCAAAAAATACCGGGATATATGGCTACCATGGCACCGGCCTCAAATGACGGATTATCACTTTCTATTATCTCTCCGACACCTTCATGACCCAGTATCCTGGGAAGGGATAGATCTCTCTGTCCAGACTCAAGCATCTTAAGATCCGTTCGGCAGACGGCTGCTACTCTCATCGAGACAAGAACCCCACCACGAGGAATTGCGGGCGGGGACGTCTCCACAACTTCCAGTTTTCGATTTTCATTTAACAATACCTTTCTCATACGCACCTCAATAAAAAAAGCCGCTTGGAACACTTCACTACATCAGTGTTCCAGGCGGCTTTTGGCATTACCAATCCTGTATGATAATCAGGCAGGTCTTCTGGCTTTCCCTTTCACCGTTCGCCTTCCCGGCATGTGTCGTTCGCCAGTGACTTTTCAACCGGTCTACCACTATACGGCAGTCCGGAACTTTACGGTGAAGTTACGAAGGGATCACAGCATCGGCCACAATGCGGTGGTTTTTCACCACCTTCCCTTTTCATCCTAACCCATACGTTAGGGCACCTGACAAATATGAGTTGCAACTAATCACACACTCAAAAGAATGTCAATGGCTTTTGTTCTTGTCTCACCGACTGTAACGACGAGCAAGAAATGGTCAGGAATGAAACCCCGCCCATCTATTTTCCAATTAGCGAGTATATCGAAATGATTTGAGGTTCAAACCAAACTCCAGGTCATTACGAAGTCGTACGAGCGTTTGCGCCATGCGCGCCTCTTCGGCATGTTTACGCAACATTTCACCTGTTTTTCCCTTCATCACACCCGCAACTGACAAGACATTGTCTAAATCATTGAATTCCAATAACAATCTGGACGCTGTTTTATACCCAACCGATGGCACACCCGCAATATTATTAGTGCTGTCTCCTGATAGCGCCAGAAAATCAACAAATTGTTCAGCCTTTACCCCGAATTTTTCCATCACATAGGCAAGATCGATATCTCGTTTATTAAAGTGGTCACGTACTTTGATCTGAGCAGAAAGTAACTGAAGAAACATCTTATCGGTCGAGAGGATAATAACTTTTCCTTTCCGCAGCGCCACTTTTACGGCTAATGTGGCAATAACGTCATCTGCTTCCAATGCCGGAAAGGTCAGTGAAGAAACACCAATTCCGAAAAACGCTTCTTCGAACGTTTTTAGACTCGACCGCAATGCTTCAGGCATAGGCGTGCGTCCGGCCTTATAGTCTGGATACATTTCATGGCGCCAACCTTGTTCTTGACCGTCAAAAACACAAACAGCATGGGTCGGCCGGCACTCCCGCAAAGCGCGCTGAAGTGACCGAACGGTTGTCGTCAGTGCATCCTTTGCCCGCTGCGGGCCGTCATCTCCAGGTTGAGCGGCATACACACGTCGAATAAGATTAAGTGCGTCCACTAATAAGAAGTTAATCCCCACTGTCTATCCCTTTTCTATATAGATTCCGATGATCCGTTGACGTCTGCTTGAAGATTTTTACCGACAAAACAACCACACTACATAACCTCATACTTTCTGAGCTTTTTATGAAGAGTTTTCCTTGTAATGCCGAGCCGTCTGGCAGCTTCGCTTTTATTTCCTTCGACCAGCTCCAGTGTTTTTAATATAGCGGCCTTTTCCACTTCCTCAAGGGGCAAATTACCGGACATTTCACCCTGGAGCGATACTTCATCTTCATCCTTAACGATTAGCGATATATCGTGTTCATCAAGATACTCCGACCGTGAAAGGACTACCCCTCTTTCAACGGTGTTTATAAGTTCTCTAACGTTTCCGGGCCATTCATATTTGAGTAGACGGTCCATTGCATGCGGGGTAAACCCTTTTATTTCCTTATGATTCTTTTCGGCAAATATTTTCAAAAAGTGCTGGACAAGAAGTGGGATATCCTCTTTCCTTTCTCTCAGAGACGATACGTTCAGAGTGATAACATTTAAACGATAAAAAAGGTCTTCCCGGAATCGACCGGCACCAATTTCCTGTAGAAGCTCTTTATTGGTGGCGGCTATTACCCTCACATCCACTTTTATCACATCTTCACCGCCAACCCGGGTGATCTCCAATTCCTGTAAAACACGTAATAATTTTGACTGCATAGCCAGTGACATTTCACTTACTTCATCTAAAAACAGACTCCCTCCATCGGCCTGGCGAAATTTACCTTCCTTACGCCGATTGGCACCGGTAAATGCCCCTTTCTCATGACCGAAAAGCTCTGACTCAAGCAGGGTTTCAGTAATAGCGGCACAATTGATCTTCACAAAGGGGCCTTCTTTTCGAGGGCTGTTAAAGTGAATTGCCCCTGCAATCAGTTCCTTTCCTGTTCCTGACTCGCCTGTGAGCAAAACAGTCGCATCAGACGGGGCTACCTGGGCCACTGTTTCCATAAGCTTTACCATGGCGTCACTGCGGCCAATGATATTTTGTCTGTCAAACCGGGAGCTCAAACTTTCCCGAAGGAGACGATTTTCCTCACTTAACTGTCTGTGATCCATGGCCCGTTCCATGGTTAACCGCAGTTCATCGAAATTGAGAGGTTTGGTGAGGTAGTCATAAGCCCCATTTTTCAGTGCTTCCACCGCGGACTCAACCGATGAATAGGCGGTCATAATAATGATCGGAATAGCAGGATTGAAGGTTTTGATTTTTGTTAAGGCCTCCAGCCCGGAGACCCTTATCATGCGAACATCCATTAAGATCAGGTCAAAAGGCTGTTTTTGGACCTTTTCAACGGCAGTATCACCATCATCCGCCTCAACGGTAGAATATCCCCATCCGGCGAAAAGAGTTTGCAGCATAATACGGTGGGACCGATCATCATCTACGATCAGCACAATTTTTTTTGATTTCATGAAAATTAGACCTCATTTTTGATAAGTTTGTAAAAAGTCATAATACCCGTCACTCCCGCGAAAGCGGGAGTTCATAACAGCTTGAAATTGCTGGATTCCCGCTTTCGCGGGAATGACAAAAATGAGGTAATGCAGACTTTTTACGAGTGCATCATTGTTAGAAAGCGCTCGACTGACAGTAATCAACTATCAACTTTATCTGTAACTGGAGACCCGGCTTTTCCTTCAGAAGCAGGCAATATAATAGACACAGTAGTTCCCTTCCCCTGTTCACTTTTTATATTCACCTCACCATTGTGGGCTTCCATTATCCTGTGGACAATAGCAAGGCCCAGACCTGTTCCTGATGGCTTGGTGGTGAAGTAAGGATCAAATATCTTTTCCAGGTCTTTTTTCTGAATACCGCTTCCGGTATCAGAAATTTCTATTTTTACCCATCCGGGATCATCTCCGAAAAGCCTCACAGAAAGAGTCCCGCCATCATCCATTGCTTCAATGGCGTTTAAGTAGAGGTTGAGTAAAACCTGATTAATCCTGTCAGTATCAATAAGTGCCTCATCCATTTCTAAAGAAATCTCCGGATTTATTTTGATATTCTTCTCTCCGGCCTGACCCCCAATCATTTTCAAGGAGTGTTGAATAAGTATTCGCATGGATGTCGGTTTCAACTGAATATTCATCGGGCGGGCAAATTCCAGAAGTTGACTAATTACCCTGTTTAACCGTTCCACTTCTTGAATCATGATTTCAGCTGTCTTTTGATCTTCGGGTACGTCTTTATATCGTTCTTTGAAATAAGTGGCAAAGCCCTTGATTGAACTGAGGGGATTTCGAATTTCGTGGGCGATCCCGGCCGCCAGCCTCCCGATGGACGCCAGGCGCTGACTCCGTTCAATTTCCGTCCTGAGGCGTTTAATTTCGCTAAGATCTCTGAAGAGGATGGCATATCCCCCAAAAGTTCCGTCTTCCTCTTCCAGAAGAGTGGCTATCGCTTCCAGGGAAATACGGTTCCCATCCGGGACGGGACAATCTATTTCCTTTTCAATAATTTTTACATCTGGATTAAGTTTATCAATTAGTGGACGTAATTGTTGCGGCAGTACTTGATCGGCTTTTTTGCCGAGTAGCTCATCGGCTGAGAGCTGTAATATCAGCTCGGCCGTCTGGTTGAAAGAGGACACGTTTCCATCACTATCGATGGCCAGAAGACCTATGGGCATATTTTCTACCAGGTTGTCGGAAAATGCCCTGATTCTGGAAAGGGAGGTCCTCGCTGAACGGTAACCCTGAACCAGAAAGAGAGAGATGACTCCCGTAAATCCAATTAAAAGAAGAATAAGCGCCATAATCACCGTATGACGCGCATCTTCTTCTCTGGCTAATTCAATCGGTTTCATATCAAGACCGATGAAAATAGTCAGCCGGGATAAAGGTTTGCCTTCCCGAGGGATTATACACGATCGCAACCAGTCATTTGGGACATGTTCACCCCGTGGTTTTTGAAAGTGTCTGAGCGTAGGGGAAAACCGGCGGAAGACTTCAAAAACGTTTGCACCGGTCTCATCTATGACCTCTCGCCACTTTACCTCTTTGGAACGGGGAATTTTTTCAAGGTCAAGATTTTTTCCGTGATATTCTCCAATTTTAGAGGGGTCATTATCTGCGAGGATTTTACCATTCAGGTCTGTTATCAGCAGGTAAACAATATCGGGTTGCTGTGCCGTTTCCGTCAGTAATTTCTGCACCTGAAGACCGCCCCAGCGCATCCCCATTCCTGTCCTCGTACCGGCTTCAAAGGACCTTATCAGGGCCGCCCCCTTCTCTAATAAAAGCCGGGTCGTATTCTCTCTTTGCTTGTGAATATTTTGAACGGCAACAAAGATAAAAATAGGCGCCAGAACAGCCACCGCTCCTATTACTATCCAGGGTGATAGAGTAATCCATGATTTTTCTCTTTTTCTACCTGTCATAAACTTATTCCAAAGCAAAATAGATGCCAGGCTTCAGGGACGATACCCGGCCACCTTGAAGCCCCCTGCAGCGAGCTTCAATTTTGATAGTTTCGTAAAAAGTCTTTTTTTGTCACCCAACATCATGTCCTGAACTTGTTTCAGGATCATTCAGGGTCTCTAACTTACTGAAACAAGTTCAGGATGACAAAGAATCAGTTTCATGACTTCCAGGGAACTTAAATGTGCAAATGTATTGTAAGTAGTGCATGTTCTTTAATATTTACCAGTAGCGTGCCCCCTCTGTGGGGCACAGAGTCCCCCACGCTACTGAATGTTCATTACAAGTGGATACTTTGTAAACAACAGGATACCACAACTGGATACTTTTTATCCATCTTTTTTCCGAAAATAACAACATGATATACTACCAGCAACCAGTTCTATCAAATTTATTTTGTGATTTAAGCTGGTTATCCAATTATTTTTCATTTGGCACGGTCGTTGCTCTCTTAAGAAAGCAAAAGTGAAATATCCTTAAAGGAGGAATTTAAAATGAAAAAATTAGCAACAGTTTTAGGAATTATGTTGTTAGTGGTAGTAATGACCATCCCAGTATTTGCCAAGGGTCCCGGATGGGAAAGGGGTTATGGTATGGGTCCCGGTTATGGAAGAGATCCTGGCACAGGACCCTGGTGTAACTTAAAGAGCAATGCAGGCTTTAATCTGAACCTGACAGCCGAACAATCGGCTAAAATTCAGTCGCTACGTGAGACACACCTGAAAGAAGTAACGCCGCTGCGAACTCAGCTTTTCAGTAAGAAAGCTGAGTTGAAACTGCTCTGGGTTCAGATCGATCCCGACAAAAATAAGATCATGTCCAAGCAGAAAGAAATCAGTGATTTACAGTACCGTATAAAAGAAAAGTCGACAAACTATCGACTGGAGATTCACAAGGTACTGACTCCGGAACAGCAAGCACAGCGGTTGTTCAGCAGAAGTGGTAAGAGAAGTTATCCTCGGTCAGGTACTTGTGGAAACCAGTACTATGGAAGAGGATTAATGGGCAGGAGATAAGCGTCAAAATTGATCGGGGCGAGCTAAACTCGCCCCGATCAGCGAGATCGCTTGCGGCCTCGCTGATCTCACAATAACTTCATTACAATTTCATAAGCAGAGGCAAGGGCCTCGTTTGATTGTTCGAGCTCGGTTAAGGGGACCATTTCGGAAACCATTTTGTATATCCGCCTATCGTAAGCTACGCCGCCCAGATCAACAGGATGTATCATTAAATACTTTTCAGCAACGAGCTTTACGATGTGACCTGCGTTTTTGTCTGTTGGATTTTCGACCATATTGGTAATTACTGCTGGTTGGATTTCCACAATTTCTTTCCGCAGAGATTCCATTACTTCTTTGCCACTCAACTCCTGGATGACCTGGAAAAGCTCTTTGATTGTTTGCACCTTGAGCTCATTTCTTGAGTTCATGGCGATTTTAATAAGGGCCTGGAGGGATGGGTTTTGGTTGGAAAGTCGGCTTAACCTTCGGTAGACTGCATTCCTGATAAATGCATATGAATTCTGGATAGATGTAGGTTGTGGGGTCATAACGACAATTTTTTTGTGGGCAATAAGAAAAAAATCCAATACGTTAAAAGAAGCTCCAGCTCCAAGATCAAGTACAATATAGTCGGCATCTAACCTGGAGGCGTTCTGTATAATCTTTAACTTTTGGGCAAACAGTAGGTTTGCCATGGAAAGAATCTCACTGGCACCACAAATGAGGCGAAGATTTTTTACCTCTGTGTCGATACAAATATCTTCTAATGATTCATATTTCCTGGTAATAAAATCGTTCAAAGTCCGTGGAGGATTACTTACTCCCATGAGTGAGTGTAGATTTGCCCCGCCAAGATCAACATCCATGAGAATGGTTCGTTTACCCATCCGGGCCAACCAGAAGGCCAGGAAGATACTTACGGTGCTCTTACCCACTCCACCCTTTCCGCCACCCACTGCCCATATCTTCGGGATTGATTTCCCGTTAGTTTCGCGATTTTCTTTCACTTGGAACCTTACTTTTTCATAAGTGTTTCCCATAAGCTACAGATCAGGTTATCTGCTCCATCGCTTCCGTGGAAGTACTTTTTTAAGAGCTCACGATCAGTAATGGTCATATCTTTGAACTCGATACCTACTATTACAGTTATTTTCCCTTCGTCAGAAACTTCCTTGCTCCATGCAATCATACCCAGGATGTTTATGCCTTTATCTGTTCTTGGCACCCTGATATGTATATTGACGTTTTTCCCGATCATGTCAGCGGAGGAACCAATCTGATACTTTGCACCTAAGGTAATACAGGCTCCACCCATGGAGATGTCCTGGGTTAGTCCCTCGAAGACTAATGGACCTTTGCTATCTGCTTTGTCCTGGAAACTCTTCATTTTAACCCTTGTTGGGACTTCGTATCTGACTGTTTTTCGGATTGCTTGCGAAGAAATTTTTCCTGATTCCGAACGGGCTTTATACAGTTCCTTTAACAGAAGCTCAACATTGGGGTATTCTTTGCAAATCCCCATCAGCCTTTGTTTTGAAATTTTAAGTAATTCAACGCGAGTGATTGTTTCTATGTCTGATTGAAGCATTTTTTCTTCTTCAAATGGGTAAATGTCGCCAAAAAAACTGTTTTCTATCAGATCTTCACTTGATGTCCTTTCGTCTTCTTCCCCCCCCTCTAAATGATGATAAGTCCTTTTGTTCAATGCCCCGGATATAATAAAACTGATATCATCTTCCACATTACGAAACTTTTTTACCATCTTGCCTGCAGGCAAAATGATCCGCACCAATCCTTCAATAATAGCAACGTACTCAGGGTACGTCATTCTGACAAAAAAATTATTGATGAGTGTATCCTGGGATTTGCTTTCCTGAAGGGCTGAATAGAAGGCCAGGTACTCCTCGTGCGAGGGTTTGGCGATTTGCCACTCCGGGATTTTGGAGGCAATGGCCTGTAATGTCATACCATTATTGATGAAAAGTTTGGCAGCTTTATTGTATTCATCAACAGCGGCATCGAGCGATTCTTTGTGTACCAGTAAATCAGCAAAGGTTTTACGGAGCACGGGATTTTCAGGTAAGATCTTTAGGATTTGTTCAAACTCTTTAATGGAATCGATAGTGATAGAACCATCAATAAAGCGATTAATGATGCTGCTTTGTCTTCCAATCTGATCGTTCAATGCTTCCTCCGAACTAAATGTTTTTCATACCTGTAATAGATTTTATAATAGCATCAATACGCTCGTTCATGTCTTCGCTTTTTTGATAAGAAAGGCGTAATATTGTGTAAAGTGATTTTAACCTTGTATCGAATTTCAGCAGCATTTCGGAAAGTTGTGCAAGGCGTTCACCCATGGATCTGACCTGATCCTGAACATCGTCAAGGGTTATACCGGATATGGAGACAGGTTGTTCGCCCTTGAATTCCTTTATCAACTTTTCGAGGTCTTCTTTTTCCTCTTCTGAAAGACCAACATTCAATTCTGTCTGGATTTTGTTATCCATGGTGTCCCCGGTGATCAAGCTCGATCATACTTTCCCAATTCTTCTTTGATCCTGGAATCTATGGAAAATACCCTTTTGTCTGATGTTCTCAAAGAATTCGAAATACCGCCATGATCTCTAAAATCAACCGCATGTCTTTTCCTTAATAGATTGAAACTCAACAACGCAAGAATAATAACGGTTATAACATTTAATCCGACTAATACGACTAACAGGTATATCTGTAACTGTCCATACCTGAATAAGGAGGAAAGCGATTTATCCTCTACGGCAGGTTCTTCAAATGCCTTCTCAGGGCGTTTCTCAGAAAGGGGTTTCTTAAGCAAAAAGCCCACAGATGGTGTCTTCACCCAGTATATGTCCAGGACAAAGCGGTTTGGACTAAAAAGAGAGAAATATTTAAAGTTAAAAGAAGGAGAATAAAGGGTAATATTAGCGGTTAAGTGAGAACCTTGCCGCGTAAATTTAATGGTTTGAACTCGCTTGGTTCTGTCAAGTAATTTCTGTAATTGCATGGCCGTGGTAATGGTGCTATCAAGAAAAACAACGGAGAGTTCCCCCTTGTCTTTGATTACAGGTTCCCTGAACCGAACAGGGTTCTGAAAATCGAATACAACCCTCGTAAATGTTTTATGGTCGCCAATTCTGATATTTTTTAGTTGAGTGGCCTCAGCCGATCTGACATAAGAACACAAGAAAATCAGAGTACCAATCAGCATTAGCCCTAATTTTATATTATTGCTGATTAAAATTATGCGTCGCTTTCTGTTATTCATCTGTCGAACTGTGCCTATTCACCAAAAATGTCAGCAGAAAAGATGTAAATTCTTGTGTCTTTATCCGACCACGCATCAGATGGAAGACCCGCTTTATGACAGGTTTCTTTCAAAAAGGTGAGCCTGTCCCATTTATATTTCGTGGCCACCTGGGGAAGAAGAATACCGGAATAAAAACCTCTTACTATGTAGATTCCATGGATACCGACTTCGATTTCGTTTATATCTTTAATCTCCTTCAATGGGGTGAGAACCGATATTTCAATTGAAAGATCTTTCAACTCTTCCCGGCTAACGGGAGAAAATCTTGGATCATTGAAGGCAGCGGCCATGGCCATCTCTTCGATGGTCTTGTGCAGGGGCCTTTTCGCCTCTATAAGTCCTATACATCCCCTTAACTGTCCATGTTTATGGAGAGTTACAAACCCCCCCCTTTTCTCTCTAAGGGTGGCTGATTCTACATGAAATTTGGGATTTTCTTCACCCGATATCCTGCTCTCAATTACGCTTCTGGCAATTTCGAGGAGTTTGTTTTTCTCTGTCTCTGTGAGTCCCATATCGATTCCAGCCGTGGTTTCTTCCTTGACGGTCTCAGAAGGGGTGGCTTTATAAAAGACTGCAGAAACATAACCGACAACACCACTCTTGTCTCCCGTAACATCTCCTGAATTGGCATATTTCAGTACTTTAACACTATCAGCACCAAGCTTTTCAGCAACCATCATGACAACAGCAATCGGCCCGCCACCACAGGCCTCGCAGGCACCTCTTTGCAGATCCTTTAAAAGCTCTTCCGTATCCATTTTATTTATGTGATCCAAAACCACCGAGTCTAACTTCACGGCTCTGTCATAGCTGTGAAAATGAGAAAGATCAGAACTTCCAACTATAAGAACTCTTTTATCGGCTACTGATCGGAAAATCGCATTGGCCAACTCTTCGCAGGTCTGACTGTTCTGATCCCCCATGACTATCGGGACGAAGCTGAATCCGCCCAAGACCATCTGTAGAAAGGGGAGCTGAATTTCAACGGAATGTTCCTGCATGTGAGCGGTCGGAACATAAGATATCATAGGGCTTTGAGCAATAATCTCATTCGCCAACTGTGCATCTACTGGAACAATTCCCAGAGGTGTTTCATATCCGCCTTTATTGTATATGGAAGCCCCCTGGAAACTGGTACGGTGGCTTGGTCCTATAATAATTACAGCATCGAAGGTCTTTCCCTTCACAAGCTTATAGGAATACGCTGCAATCGGCCCGGAATATATATAACCTGCATGAGGTGAGATCAGAGCAACTACTTCTCCATCTAAAAATTCAGCCGGCACATTTTTAAGAAAACCGTCTATATCGGACGACAAAATCGCCGGATTCCCAGGATACCATGACCCTGCAAGAATCGATTTTCTCACATCTTTCATGTCTATTCCGTCTCCCCTCTCAGACCACGATACAATGAATAAAAGCGCCAATACTACAACAGATATTATCCTGACAAATTTCCTCATGATTCATTTTTCATTTTCGCGAAATAGAGCCTTTTATTATTAAAAAATCTTAAATTAAAGGGCTATGATTCTTAACCTCAGGCTACCTGACTGCTTGATTCTTCACTTTATAAAATGGGGCATTCTTCTGTCAAGCGGTTATTGTTGATCCTCTTCCCTGGCGCTCTCTTTTCCCGGTTCACTGATCATCTGGCAATCTCCTTCAAACACCGCTCCTTCCTGTATAACGAAAATCGATGTCTTAACATTTCCCAGAAGTCTTCCAGTTGAGAAAATCTCCACCTTTTTTTTAATTTCAATACTTCCCCTAACATCACCACTTACTAATAAATTATCAACCGCAATATTCGCCTCAATATTTGCGTTCTCTCCGACTATTAATGTTCCGCCACCCAATATCTCTCCCTTAAAATCACCATCTATCCTGACAGAACCGCCAAACATCAACTTTCCGTCGAACTCTGTTCCCTTTCCCAGGAATGCCTTTACCTCATCGTCCTTGTTTTTATTAGCCATCCAAAGTCTCCTTTTGTGTCAATTGCGAATCTTCCCGCCCGCAGGGCAAAGCTTCCCGGTAAGGAAATCGAAGATTCATGAGCAAAGCGAATCAATCGAAGATTCATGAGCAAAGCGAAT
>CAYVXX010000023.1:21419-29387 GCA_964454305.1 uncultured Syntrophales bacterium
AATCGAAGATTCATGAGCAAAGCGAATCAATCGAAGATTCATGAGCAAAGCGAATCAATCGAAGATTCATGAGCAAAGCGAATCAATCGAAGATTCATGAGCAAAGCGAATAATCGAAGATAGTGAGCTGTTGCGAACAATATACTTATTTTATCGTGAGCTCCCCGTCAAGACCTTACTCTTTTGATTGAAGAATGAATCTTCTCATGCTTACATTTATAACCAATCCGATGCCTGCCATCAGCACAGCCATTGAAGATCCGCCATAGCTTAAAAAAGGAAGGGGAAGACCCACAACGGGGATAATGCCTAAAACCATACCTATATTTATAAATACCTCCCAGAAAACAAGCATCGTTACACCAAAGGCTATTAAGGCTCCCAATAAATCCCTCGAGTTCCGGGCAACATTTAAGCCCCATAACACCAGTACAAAAAATATGCTCATCAATACCGTACCCCCGAGAAAGCCCCATTCCTCCGCAAAAACAGAAAATACAAAATCTGTTTGCTGTTCCGGCAGGAATTTTAGATGAGTCTGTGTCCCTCTTAAAAACCCTTTCCCTATAATACCGCCTGAGCCAACAGCAATCATGGACTGAATGACATGATATCCCGAGCCGAGGGGATCTCTCTCTGGATTGAAAAAGGCTAAAATTCTCTCTTTCTGGTAATTTTTCAGAAAATTCCAGCAGAGAGGAACCAGGACGATACCGCTAATAGCAGCTGAAATAATTGAACGCCATTTTACACCGATAAAAATGGCCATCGACAAAAAAAGAACAATCAAAATCAGGGCGGTACCAAGATCAGGCTGCTTTAATATCAACAGGAAGGGAAGCAATGCTATCAAGAAGGGAAGCAGTAGTTTTCTGAGGTTGTAACTTTCATCAGTTTTATTATCATCAAAATATTTTGCAAGGGCAAGTATAACCGTCAGTTTTACTACTTCAGACGGCTGTAAAAAAAATCCTCCTACGACAAGCCACCTCTTGGATCCATGAGCCCCACTTCCGTAAAAGAAAACCATTATAAGAAGGATGATGGAAATGATATAAATAACATATGCATACCTGCCTATAAAACGATAATCTATACAGAAGCAGATTACCATAAACATCAGGCCGATCATAATCCAGTACATCTGTCTTACATAAAGGGGTTTACCATTAAGATCCGCTAAGCTGTAACCTGCGCTGTAAAGATTCAAAACTCCGATAAGACTGATTGACAATACTAAAAAAAGGAGTACCCAATCAAAATTGAATAATAATCTACGATCAAACTTCACCTTAAAATTCTCCTCGGGTTCCCTTTGTAAAACAGGAAGGATCAAAAGATTTTATAATTTCTTAACCTCCTGAGCCACGATCGCTGATCCATGTTTTCTGAGCTCTGACTACTGACCCACGATCCCTTTTGTTAAAGTATTCGTCTATAATCTTTCTGGCAATCGGTGCTGCTGCTGATCCACCATGGCCGCCATGTTCAACAACAACAACAACCGCTATCTCGGGATTTTTGGAAGGTGCAAAGCAAACAAAGAGGGCGTGATCTCTTAACTTATAGGGAGTTTTCTTCTCCGTGACAGTATCATCTTCCGGCAATCCGATGACCTGGGCCGTGCCGGTCTTTCCACACACATCCTCTTCCTTCCTCTTTAAAGCCGACCCTGTTCCCTGATTCTCATTAACCGCCCCCCATAATGCCTTTTTTAATATTTCAATATTTTTTTTGCTGACGGGAATGTGAGATTTTATTTCCGGATTAAATTCCTCGATGATCTGTCCCTCGGCTGTTTCAATCCTTTTTATAATCCTGGGGACATAAAAAGTCCCTCCATTCGCCAGGGCACAATACACGTTGAGCAGTTGTATTGGTGTTACAAGCATGAATCCTTGCCCTATCGATACAGAAATTGTTTCCCCCATTTTCCATGATTCATTGAATCTATTTAACTTCCATTCCTTTGTCGGGACCAACCCTTTTTTTTCTCCCGGAAGGTCTATACCTGTTTTTTCTCCCAGGCCAAACCCCCGGGCATACTCTTCCAATTTAGCAATCCCGATTAACTTTCCGAGATTGTAGAAATAGATATCGCAGGATTCCACGATAGCACGGTGCAGATCAATTTCACCATGGCCGCCTTTTCTCCAACATTTGTATGTCCTGTCGCCCAATGTAAACGACCCATCACAGAAAAAAGATGTTTGGGGAGTTATCAACCCTTCTTCGAGTGCCGCTGCGGCTACTATTAACTTATATGTAGAACCTGGAGGATACATGCCGGAAATAGCTCTGTTTTCCATCGGGTGCTGGGGATTGTTTAAAAGCCTTTCCCAGTTATCTGCAGAGATTCCACGGTTGAACAAGTTTGGATCAAAAGAGGGTTTACTCAACATAACCAAAACCGAACCATCACGAGGATCCATCGCGACAACTGAACCTGCCTTTCCTTCAAAGGCATCCTGTGCAATCTTTTGGAGATTAGAATCTATAGTAAGAATAACATCATAGCCAGGCACAGGGTCGATCTTTCCAAGGACTTTTAATTCCCTGCCGGCAACGTTAACTTCTATCTGTTCTCCACCACTTTCCCCTTTGATGTATTTATCCAGACATTTCTCGATTCCATATTTTCCCACCATATCACCAGGCTTATAGATACGGTAAGTATCTCTTTCCAATTCACTATGACTGATTTCGCCCACGTAGCCGAGAATATGCGCCATCATCTCCCCCAAAATATACTCTCTGACAGGCATTACATCAATAACTACGCCCGGTAAATCCGGAGAGTGGGTTTTAGTTATGGCGAGTTTCTCCCTGCTTATCTCTCTCTCAAGTTTAATCGGCATAAACGGTTTTCTTCTTTTTTCCTCAGGGAGGATATTACTTCCAGATAATTTAAGGCCTTTATTGGCATACAGAACTTCCAAATTTTTTACGACAGCATTGACGTATCCGGCATCCTCCGGAATAATTGAAATGTCAAAAGAAGCCCTATTGCCTACCAGAACATTTCCCTTAACATCTTTAATGAGACCCCTTAAAGGTTTAATTTCACGAAGACGGACTCTGTTATTCTCGGATCTTTGTCTCAATACATCCCCTTTGATGACCTGGAGACACCACATCCTGGTAATTAAAATGAACAGTGCAATTGACACCACCCACAACAGAATCTTGAACTTTTTCCTGAACTTGCTGGGATCGTATTTTGTTAAATTATCCTGAACTTTGGGCATCCAACAAAACCTCTAATCTGTCAAATATGGGAAAAAGTGCCGGACTGAGCACGCTGGCTACCAACGCCTGAGGCAGAAAGATCCTTAGAACATTATGAGACAAATCTACATCATAGATGAAATAATAAATTAAAATAGTAATAATCCCTTTTGAAAAAACACATATAAAAGTAAAACCCATTATGAATGCTATTCCTTCCGGATAAACTCTCGAGGAAACAACTTTGGAAAGGAAAAAAATTACAACATATATGAATATAAAAAAACCTGTCATCGACCCGGTGATACAATCGAGGAAAAAACCGAGAACAACTGCCAGGATTCCACCTTTCATAACGTCCAGGTGAAGGCCGGCATACACAACGAGTATCAGCGAGACCTCAAATCCCATTTTACCGAGGAAAAAGAGGTCGAGAATAGTCGTCTGGAATACGATAAGCACCAACGAAAATATCGGTAACATAAGGTAATATATCATTTTTTATCATCCTCATCTGGCAATGCCACAATGACCTCTTCGAGCTTGGAAAAATCAACAGCCTGGGAGACTTCAATTTTCTGAAACAAACCGAACTTTTTCTTCTCCACTTTCGTGACAGTACCGAGCAGTGCCCCTTTGGGGAAAACACCGGCCAGGCCCGAGGAAATTATCTTATCCCCTGCCTGAACCTCTTCCGATCGATGAACATATTTTAAGATGCATCCTTTAGAACCTTGTCCCTGCAGCACTCCCTGCGCCCTGCTTCCCTGGATAAGAGCATCAACATTGCTGTTGTAGTCTGTCAAAAGAAGAACCCTTGACACATTCCATGAAGTTTCTATAACCCTGCCTATAACACCTTCATCGATCAGGACAGGGGATCCCAGCCTTACACCGTCGGTCGTTCCTATGTTTATCAATATCGTCTTAAATACAGACGACCTGTTTATGCCTATAACCCTGCCGGCAACAGAAGGATAATCAACATTTCCTTTTAGCGCGAGGAGTTTTTTTAACCGCATCCCCTCAAGATACATCTCCTGATAATAGTTGACCTCTTTTTGCAACGAGGCATTTTTCTTTCGAAGCTTTCTGTTTTCTTCCTCCAGACCCACTAAAAAGATGTACCTTCCCCATATATTGCTCAAATATTCTATAGATGAGCTGACAATACTTTCTAAGGGTGTTACTGCTTCCAGAACCAGTTTTCTGGGAAGATATGTTTCCCCTGACTGTCGCAGGTTTAGGGAAAGAATAACAACAGAGATGATTATGAAAATGAATGCTATAATAATTGGTTGATATTTCTTAGGAAATAACATTTCTCACATGAGCAAGCGATCATATTTTAGTCTTTTCATATAAGCTTCCAGCTATAAGAAGTCAGCCTTAGATCTGAAGGAAGGTACGACTTGAAAGGCTTTAATAAACTCAAGGCAAGGATAAAGTAAGGACACTTAACTTATTCGTTTTTTAATTCAGAAGCTTATAGCTGAATGCCTGTTATGATTGAACCGCAACTTCTTTCAATAAATTTAACTCATCAAGGGCCATGCCTGCCCCTCTAACCACTGTCGAAAGTGGATCATCAGCTATTGTTACGGGAAGACCGGTTTCTTCTCTTATGAGAAGATCCATATTTCTTAAAAGTGCTCCTCCACCGGACAATACAATCCCTCTGTCAACAATATCACCTGCCAATTCCGGAGGAATCTGCTCAAGGGCACTCTTGATAGTATCGACGATAATAATTATCGGCTCCATTATGGCTTCCCTTACCTCTTCTGAATCAATCTCTATAATTTTTGGGATACCTGATATAAGATCTCTTCCCTTTACTTCTACTGTCCTCAAGTCATCCTCCGGATATGCACACCCGATGGTTGTCTTTATGATTTCTCCTGATCTCTCCCCGATCAGAAGACTGTATTTTCTTTTCATAGTCTGCACTATTGCCTCATCCATTTTGTCGCCGGCAACACGTACGGACTTTGAATAAACTATACCTGACAGTGATATTACAGCGACCTCGGTAGTACCCCCACCGATATCGACAACCATGGAACTTATCGGTTCCGTTATTGGCAGACCGGCACCTATCGCTGCTGCCATAGGTTCTTCAATAAGATAGACCTCTCTGGCTCCAGCGGATTCAGCAGTTTCCTTGACAGCTCTTCTCTCAACCTGTGTGATTCCGGAAGGTATGGAAATAATAATTCTTGGACGAACCAGAGTCCTGCGGTTATGTACGCGCAGTATAAAATGGCGCAACATCGCTTCTGTAATATCGAAATCAGCAATAACACCGTCTCTCATCGGCCTTATTGCCACTATATTGCCCGGTGTTCTGCCCAACATCTTTTTGGCTTCCGCACCGACGGCCAGCACTTTTTTCATTCCTTTCGAATCCCTGTGAACAGCAACGACCGAAGGTTCGCTCAACACTATTCCCTTCCCCTTCACGTAAACAAGCGTATTTGCCGTCCCCAGGTCTATTGCCAGATCATTGGAAAGCTTTCCAAAAATAAAATCGAATAGCAAGGCCTCTCCTCCCTATTTTCTTATGAGTTTGTATGGAACTAAAGCTTTATACTCCTCATTATATATAATCACAAATAATTTATATATCTTATTTTATCAGTCCAATCAATCCATTTTTCCAGAAAATCATTGCATTTTACACGTTACTGTACTACTAACGCCGGAGAGTGTCTACTCAGGTACGGGTAGTTACAAGAAACAGAGAAGAGGAAACGTTCTATGCTCCGCTCAATGAGAAAACATGCCAGAAACTGGCTCATGAAACTACTTTTAGGCATTATAATAATTGTTTTCATATTCTACTTCGGTTCCATCAGGGGGAAACAGCAGGCAGAATCTGTCGCCGCCATAGATGACGTGATTATCTCCTATACCGACTTTCGGAACGAACACCAAAACCTCATTAACCTCTACCAACAGCGTCTGGGAAATAGTTTAACAGAGGATATTCTGAAAAAATTGAACCTGAAGCAACAGGCGCTCAACAACCTGATCGACCGTGCCGTTGCTGTACGGAAAGCCGACGAACTAAAACTGAGTGTGAGCGACGAAGAGGTCAGATCTTTCATCCTTTCATACCCGGCCTTCCAGACGAATGGCATTTTTGACAATAATAAATACCAGCAGATACTTCGCCAATACAGGATGAGTCCTGAGAACTTTGAAATTTCGCAGAAGAAGGCATTCAAGATCGCAAAATTGGAAAAACTCATCAAGGAATCCGTTAAGGTCTCTGAAAAGGAAGTATATGACATCTACAGGATTCAAAATGAAAAGATAAACTTAGAATTTATCAAGATTGCTGTCAGCAACTTCAGAGGAAAAGTAAAACCAACTGACGCTGATCTGAAAAAACACTTTGAAAAAAATAGTGAAGCCTTTCGCATTCCGGAAAAGGTACAGGTTAAATACATCGCTTTTTTCGGAGAGGATTTTGCAGATACAACTGAGGTAAAAGATGAGGAGGTTAAAGATTATTACGATCAAAACAAAGCTAAATTTGCAAAATCGAGCGGGGAGTCCCCCCCCCTTCATGAGGTAAAAGATAAAATAATTGCCGAAATAAAGTCGATGAAGGGGATGAATGCTGCATGGAGTGAGGCCAAAAAGGCACACGACATAATCTACCAGGAAGAAAATTTTGAGGACTATGCGACCAAGAATGGCTTGAAGATAAAAAAGACAGGGTTTTTTACCGAGGACAATCCGCCTCTGGAACTCGTCCAGATCAAAGATGTTAATAAATATATATTCGGCTTACAAGAAGGAGAAATAAGTCCTGCCCTGTCATCTTCGAAAGGATTTTACGTTATAAAGTTTGTTTCCAGGAACCCCTCTCATATACCTGCCCTTTCGGAAGCCGGAAAGGTTGTTAAAAAAGATTATCTTGAAAGAGAATCTCAAAGATTATGCAGACAAGAAGCTGAAGAGATTCTCCGCCGTCTGAAAAACAGAGAAGACATCAGCAGGCTCTCCCGGGAGAAACGGCTTAAAATATCAGACACAGGGTTCTTTATTCCGAACCCCAACATACCCAAGATCGGCTTTTCAGAAAAGTTTCAAGAGGCTCTTTTCCAGATCTCGGAGAATAATCCCTATCCGGATGATGTCTTTAATGTGGACGAAAGTTTCGTGATAATAAAATTCAAAGAAGCGGAAAAATTGAACGATAAGGATTACGAAACTAAAAAAGCAGAACTCAAAAATCTTCTGCTGAAAATAAAGGAGCAAGAATGTTTCCAGTCATGGATAGAAGAAACCAAGACATCTATGATGCAAAGGGGGGAAATAAAAATAACAAAGGATATTAGTGAGCTGTAAGCGTAGTTTAAAGTTTCGAGTTTAAAGTTCAGGGTTCTGGGTCTCGATTTGAACTTTAAACTCGAAACTCAGAAAAAGAAAAGGGCTTACACTTATCCGTAAGCCCTTCAATTTTCTGGTGGAGCTGAGGGGGGTCGAACCCCTGACCTCATGACTGCCAGTCATGCGCTCTCCCAACTGAGCTACAGCCCCACATATCTCTCAGTTAAGTGATAACCGCTTAACATGCACATTAATGAATTGTCAATACATTTTTCTTGACATTCAATTATCAGCAAATATAATTTCTCGCGTGCCGGAGTGGTGAAACTGGTAGACGCAGGGGACTCAAAATCCCCCGGGCTTTAGCCCATCTCGGTTCAATTCCGAGCTCCGGCA
>CAYVXX010000024.1:0-12944 GCA_964454305.1 uncultured Syntrophales bacterium
AAGGGTGTTCACTTTTAATCTTTAAACAGTTCACTTTTAAAATTTAGCTAACAGGGGAAAAAGAAGTAACGGCATTCAGCGCTCAGCTATCAGCGGTCAAGTTTCCACCTAACTGCCTGTTTTTACTGAAAGCTGATAGCTGATAGCTCTATGTTCGGTAGTGCGCATTGATCTTAATATAATCATACGAAAGGTCAGTTGTATATATACGAACGGATTTACCGCCCATGCCCAGTTTTACAACTATCCTGATATGATCATCCCCCATTATTTTTATCAGCCTGTTTTCACCAACCTCTGCCCCCTTCCCACCAGCGAAAACAGGAACCCCTCCAATACTTAGTTCCATTTTACCGGTTGGCAGCTCTACACCGGATGCACCTATGGCGGATACAATTCTTCCCCAGTTGGGATCCTCCCCGAAAAATGCCGTCTTCACCAGATTAGAGTTGGCAATACCATATGCAATTTTCTTCGCATCTTGAAGTGTTTTTGCACCGTCAACCACAATTTCGATCAATTTTGTTGCCCCTTCACCATCCCTGACGACAGACTTTGATAAACCAACCATTAAATCAAAAAGCATTTCTTTAAAGATCGTCAGATTCTTTGACGGCCCGGCAATCTGCTTATTCCCGGCAACACCGTTGGCCAGTATTATGGCTGTATCATTCGTGCTCATGCATCCATCAACCGTAATAGAATTGAAACTGCAATTTACCGCCTGCTTGAAAAGAGACTTAAGACAATGCTTACTTACATTTGCATCCGTCATTATAAATGAAAGCGTGGTCGCCATATTCGGTTCTATCATTCCGGCTCCTTTGGCTATTCCACAGATGGTAACTTCCTTCGAGCCGATCTGTCCCTTCCGATATTGAACCTTGGGAAACGTATCGGTTGTCATAATTGCTTCCTCAGCACTTAAAATTCCTTCCGGACTCAATCCTTCAACCAACCTGTCGATCCCATCTTTAATTTTTTTTATCGGGAGGGCATGGCCAATAATGCCTGTAGAAGCAACCAAGACCAGATCATCTTTGATACTCAATTTCCCGGAAACAGCTTCCGACATCGCGAGAGCATCTTCATACCCACTGTCTCCCGAAGCGGCATTCGCATTGCCACTGTTAGCAACAATAGCCTGAGCTACCCCCTTCTTTATCCTTTCCATATCAAGAATAACCGGTGCTGCCTTAAAGAGGTTTTTAGTAAACACCCCTGCTGCTACCGCCGGAACCTCGGAAAAAATCAAGGAAAGATCTTTACCGCCATCGTCTTTGATCCCAACGTCAATTCCATTCGCAAGAAATCCGGGAACTCTTAAGTCCTTCTTATCCAGAACCATAAAAACCTCTAAGGCGGCAAAGCCGCAACCCCAAAAGTACCTAAAGTTTGAAGTGCCTAAAGTGAACTAAAGTTAATGTACACGCCTTCGGCGCAGTCAAATTCGAAACAGGTTGCGCTGAAAGCGCATTTTTTAACCTTAGGCACTTTAGCTCACTTTACACTTCTAACCAAATCCTGCTGCCTGCTGCCTACTGCCTACTGCTTTCATTTCCCACAACATTTTTTATATTTCTTTCCGCTGCCACAGGGGCAGGGAGCGTTTCTTCCAATCTTTTCACTTTCTCTTTTTACGGTCTTTGATACACCTGCATCATCCCCACGACTTAAGACATATTTATCAGTTGACGGCTCATATATCCGTTTTATTTCTTCTTCCCTCCGAATCTGAACCATACACAATTTTTCAAGGGTATCTTCCTTAATCCGGTATACCATATCGCTAAACATGTCATACCCTTCCATCTGATATTCCCTTTTGGGATCTTTCTGTCCGTATCCCCTCAAACCGATACCCTCTTTAAGATGATCCATCCCAAGCAAGTGATCCTTCCAATGCGTGTCCACCGACTGAAGCATAATAATCTTCATAAGATAATCCATAACCGACTCGCCGAAGTCTTTTCCCTTGTCACGAAGCAGATTCCTGGCCCCTGAAATTATCTTTTCCTCAACGGTTTCTATATTAATATCATCGCGATTTGACTCACTGAAGTTAAATTTTAAAGAAAATTGTTTATAAATCCTCTCATCAAGACCCTTGAGGTTCCACTCTTCCGGGTGAAGTTTTTCATCAATATACTCATCCAGGATATTGCCAACAACTTCTTCCAGCATATTTTCAATATTCGACCATAGCTCCTCACCCTTCAGGATATTCTTACGCTGATCGTATATAACCTCCCTCTGTCTGTTCATGACATCATCATACTCGAGGAGGTGCTTCCGTATATCGAAATTCTGTCCCTCAACCTTTTTCTGGGCATTTTCAATCGCCTTTGAAATAAGATTATGTTCAATCGGCTGCCCCTTTTCAATGCCAATTTTGTCCATCACGGATGAAATTCTCTCGGCACCGAATATGCGGAGAAGGTCGTCTTCCAGGGAAAGATAAAATCTTGACGACCCTCCATCACCCTGCCTCCCCGACCGCCCCCTGAGCTGATTATCTATCCGTCGACTTTCATGCCTCTCCGTCCCCAGTATGTGAAGTCCACCGAGCGCAGCAACGCCCTCCCCCAATTTTATATCGGTTCCTCTTCCAGCCATACTGGTCGATATAGTTAAGGCCCCGGGTTGACCGGCCTGAGCAATTATTTCGGCTTCTCTTTCATGATTTTTTGCGTTGAGTACATGGTGTTTTATGCCCCCTCTCGTCAAGTACTTACTCAGAAGCTCAGACTTTTCAATAGATATCGTCCCGACCAAGACCGGTCTGCCAATCCTGTTTAATTCCTTTATCTCTTCTATAACAGCATCAAACTTTTCCTTTTCCGTTTTATAGATAACATCGGCATGGTTAATCCTTATCATCGGCATATTGGTAGGAATAATGATGACATCCAGATTATATATCTCCTTGAACTCAGCAGCCTCAGTATCCGCGGTACCGGTCATACCGGCCAGTTTTTCGTACATCCTGAAGTAATTCTGAAAGGTAATCGATGCGAGCGTCTGGTTTTCACCCTCTATCTTTACCCTTTCCTTCGCTTCAAGGGCCTGGTGGAGGCCGTCGCTGTACCTTCTCCCCGGCATGACTCTGCCCGTAAATTCATCAACGATGAGGACTTCCCCGTCCCTCACCAGGTAATCGACATCTTTTTTAAAGAGGGTATGGGCTTTCATGGCCTGGTTAACATGGTGGAGTATCTCAATGTTTCTCGGTTCATAGAGATTCTGAACTTTGAGATACTTCTCGGCATTTGCCACTCCATCCTCGGTCAGGACAACCGTTCTGCTCTTTTCATCTATGGTGTAATCCCGTTCCTTTGTAAGCCTGGGAATAATCTGGTTGATCCTGTAATACAGGTCGGTAGAATCCTCCGAGGGGCCGGATATTATAAGTGGTGTCCTTGCTTCATCAACTAATATACTGTCCACCTCATCAACAATTGCGTAATGAAACTCTCTCTGCACATAATCTTCGAGATTGAACTTCATGTTATCCCTAAGATAGTCGAAACCGAACTCATTATTAGTACCATAAGTGATATCCGAATTGTATGCGGCTCGCCTTTCATCATCATTCATGCCATGGATAATCACCCCCACCGAAAGACCGAGAAGTTTATAGACAGGCCCCATCCATTCGGAATCCCTTCTGGCCAAGTAATCGTTAACGGTAATAACATGGACTCCACGGCCCGTGAGAGCATTCAGATATACGGGCATAGTTGCAGCCAAAGTCTTTCCTTCGCCAGTTTTCATCTCTGCAATCTTTCCCTCATGCAGGACAAGTCCACCGATTACCTGAACGTCAAAGGGTCTCATCATCAACGTTCTTCTTGCCGCCTCTCTGACAACGGCAAAGGCCTCTACCAAAATATCATTAAGTCCCGCTCCCTTTTCAAGCTTTTCCTTGAAATATCCGGTCTTCGCCTCGAGTTGAGAATCACTGAGAGCTCCCATAGAAGTTTCAAGGTCATTTATCTCCTCAAGAAGCAGAGACAACCTCTTCAACTCCCTGTCATTCTTACTCCCAATGACCTTTCTCAATATTGAACCTAACATAAGTATCCTTTTTCAAAAAAACCCCGGCAATAAAATACCGGGGTCATGTATTAGCTTAGATCATGGTTTTGTGACTGAAATACTGCAATACTAAAATAGATGCCTCCGGGGATTTACAGGAACTCCATTAAGAAAAACACCATAATGAAGATGTGGCCCCGTGCTTCGACCGGAATTACCAATATAACCTATAACATCTCCCCTCTTAACTCTTTTCCCTTTTTTGACAGCAACTTTCATGAGATGACCATAATAAGTAGTTGTCCCGTTCCTGTGATCTATTTTTGCCATATTTCCCATACCAGGTTTTTTACACACATCCGTCACAATACCGTCAGCCGGCGCTACTACCTCTTTTCCCACTCTCGTTGCAATATCTATCCCTCTATGAAATTCTCTCTTCCCGGTAAACGCAGAAATTCTATACCCGAACTCCGAAGTCACCCAACCCATAACCGGCCAGATAGATGGGGTAGAAGCAAGAATCGATTTCTGTTTCTCCAAAAATTCTAATAATTCTTTAAAGCTCTTTTCCCGGGATGTGGCATCTTCCAGAAGTTTGTCGATGTTTTTACGAATATTTCCGATAAGAATCTCCTGAGATCCTGTATTGTTTTCCTCAGGTATCGGTCCACCTACTCCAAGGATCTGATCATTATCAGGACCTCCCTCAAGATTGGTCATAATCCTTATTTTTTTATCAAATCGCTGGAGATCCGCCATTTTTCTATCAAATTCGTCAATCTTGCCGACCAATAAATCAATCTGTTCCCTCTGAACCATAGTCAACCGCTTCAAACCGGTAATTTCAACTACTTCCTTTTTGATCATGATATAATCGTATGAAAAATATGCAGCAGATAAAAAAACAACAACAACTAAAAAGGAGATAAATTTGACAAAAAAGCCCGAGATATTTACTTTCTTAACCGAACTTTTCTTCCGGGGTATAATAAGGAGGGTGTAATCATTTTCTGCCATTTCAACTCCTTTAAATAAAGGTAGACAAAATAATTGATTAAAATTAACATAAAAATCCCAAAAGTCAAGTACAGATTGCAAGCTCGATTATGTAAAATTTTTGAAGCTCCCCGCAACAAGTTGCGGGGAACGAAGTAATTCGAAGAATAATGTGCTCGCTGTTCAGTTCAATATAGTAAATTTTTATCATGAAGAAAAACTTTCTTTTAATCAACCCCTGGATATACGACTTCGCCGCTTATGATTTCTGGATAAAACCGCTCGGTCTTCTCTACATAGCCGGTTTCCTGAGAAAAAACGGACATGACGTCCATCTCATTGACTGTCTGAATCCGGCACATCCGGAAATGAAACATGAAACACATATCAAACCACCGAAGAGAAAACCCTGGGGTAGTGGCAAGTACCCAAAGGAAAGCATCCCGAGGCCTGAAGCGCTTTCAGAGATACCAAAAAGATATAACAGATACGGCATAACCCCTCGAATCTTCATAAAAGAGCTTCTCAAAACAAGAAGGCCCGACCTGATCTTCATGACCTCTATGATGACTTACTGGTATCCCGGAGTTTTTGAGGCAATCCAGATCATACGCGAAACCCTTCCAGGCATACCGATAGTCCTGGGTGGCAACTATGCTACTCTCTGCCCGTTACACGCATCCGAAAATTCTGGCGCAGACTTTACAGTAACCGGTGAAGGTGAAAGGAGTATTCCCGCTCTCTTGAAGGATATTTTCGGCGACGATCTCCAGTTTACTGTGGATGTAAATGACCTCGATTCCTACCCCTACCCCGCCTTTGATCTTATGCCGGATAAAAACCAGGTCCCCATTCTTACCTCAAAGGGATGCCCTTACAGGTGCACCTACTGCGCGTCCCATATTCTGAACAGCGGCTTCAGGAAAAGGGATCCAATCAAGGTTGTCGACGAAATAGAGCACTGGAATAAACACTATGGCATCACAAACTTCTCTTTTTATGATGACGCACTTCTCGTCGGTTCCGATGAAAGAGCCGTCACGATGTTAAAAGAGATAGCAAAGAGGAAGCTGATGTGTAGTTTTCATTGTCCCAATGGTCTCCACCTGAGGGAAATTACTGAAGAAATCAGCAATTTGATGTTCCATACAGGATTTAAAACGATCCGTTTTGGTCTTGAGACCTCAAATGTAAAAAGGCAGATGGAGACGGGCGGAAAGATCACCAATGAAGAATTGATAAATGCCGTAATTCACCTCAAAAGAGCGGGTTATCGATCCCGTGACATCGGAATATATATTCTCTGCGGGTTACCGGGGCAGACCGCTTTCGAAGTACGTGAAAGTATCAGCTTTGTTAAATCGTGCGGGGCAAAACCGATTATAGCGGAGTTTTCCCCTATTCCTGGAATTCTTATCTGGGAAGAATCGGTAAAGGCATCGCCTTATAATATCAGTGAAGAACCCCTTTACCATAACAATTCCATTCTCCCATGCCAGGGGGAAAAGCTAACTTATGAAATGTACAGGGAATTAAAGATATTTACCAGAACTTCTCCGCAAGGGGAAAGCTTGAGAGCCTTGAAAAACTGAAAAATATGGTTTTTGAAGCTACAGTCTTTTTACCCGAACCATATTGGTGGTTCCAGCTACCCATACCGGGTGCCCTGCCGTTATTATCACTAAATCACCTTTTGAGACATATCCTGTCTTGAGGGCTGCCATAGCGGCCTTCTCAATCATATCGTCCGTATCCCTGAGATCCGTCACCAGACGGGGAAGACATCCCCAGAAAAGAGCGAGCCGCCGCACCGTCAGCAGATTAGGTGAAAGTGCAATAATCAATCTTTTAGGTCTGAATCTGGAGATATGTTCGGCTGTCTTGCCCGATTGAGTGGGCGCTACAATGGCAGAGGCATCAAGGTGGTCCATCAAATCGCAGGAAGCATGAGCGACAGAATCTGAAACATCCTTTTCCGGTATCATACGTAAATATCGATCATGAGGGTAGTTTTTCTCTGCGCTCTCAATGATGCGAGTCATAAACCCAACGGCCTCCACAGGATATCTTCCAATGGCTGTTTCCTCGGAAAGCATGACTGCATCGGTCCCATCGAGGACCGCATTGGCCACGTCTGTGGCCTCAGCTCTTGTAGGCCGTGGAGAAGAAACCATCGACCCAAGCATCTGGGTTGCGGTTATAACCGGTTTACCCAGAGCATTTGCACGCTGAATCAGCATTTTCTGAATGCCGGGCACTTGCTCAAGAGGGATTTCCACGCCAAGGTCACCGCGCGCCACCATAACACCATCAGAAGCTTTCATAATCTCTTCAATGTTTTTGATAGCCTCATGCTTCTCGACTTTCGCAATGACCGGCGTATCTTTCCCCTCCCGTTGAATGATTTTTTTAACTTTCAAGATGTCGCTTGCAGTCCTGACAAAGGATAGGGCCACATAATCGACCCCGTTTCTCAAGCCAAAAAGGAGGTCTTTCTGGTCCTTCTCAGTAATGGAAGGTGTTTTAATTGTCCCGGTCGGTAAATTTATCCCTTTATGGGAGGTAAGGACGCCCCCTGTAATTACCTCACACTCAACCTCGGAGTCCCCCACGCCAACAACCTTCAGTTCCATAAACCCGTCGGCAAGCAGTATCGTGTCCCCTTTCTTCACTGCTTCGCACAGGTCAGGATAGGATACTGATACCCGTTCACTCGTCCCCTCTATGTTCTGTGTGGTCAGGATAAAGGTCTCTCCCGCCTCAAGCCTCACCCCGGGGTCTGGAATATCTCCTACCCTTATCTTCGGCCCTGCAAGATCCTGTAATATGGCAACGGGTCTACCAAGCTCATCGGAAACATTTCTGATAGTATGAATCTTTTCCTCATGCTCGCTCAATCTTCCATGAGAAAAGTTTAGCCTGGCTACACTCATGCCATTTTGAATTAATTTCCGAATGACTTCCGGCGATTCACTGGCCGGACCGATAGTACAGACGATCTTGGTCTTTGTAATAGATTTGCTCATCTCACACCTTCCCAGAAAAAGAGTATAGGGGACTGAATGGTCAGTGTCAATATTTAACCCTTGCACGACACAGGTAAACCGATTAACATGACGAGAGTTTTGAAAATATAATTCTTCGCTGCTCAAAACATTCACTGAATCATATTACCAAAGCTATACGCAGCTTTACGAGAGCTTTTTCAAGAGTCTCAGGTGGTTAACGAAAATGTACTGGTGGGGAAAACAGCTTTCAATAGGAATACTTTCAGTATTTTTCCTTATGTTCGGGATTGATCTTCTCGTTTCAACTTATCGTTTAAACAACCCCCACGAATTTATTATGGGCTTTTTTGCATCAAACTTGATAATCATGATAAGCGCTGTCGGAGTGCTCTACCCTGCTATGAGAATATTTGCCCGCCTAAAAACAAAAAATGTGGACGAAGACAATGACAATATTTAAACAGACAAATACTAACAAGTCGGTTTTATTCATACTTGTTATTTTAATATCCTTAAGTTTAAAAGCAACGGCATCCGGCTATGACCTCGAAAAGAGTGTCAGGGAATTTTCCCTCGAAAACGGCCTGAGGGTCCTGATACTTGAAAGACATCTCGCCCCTACGGTCTCGTTCTACATAACACACAAGGCAGGCGCCGTTGATGAAATAAGCGGCCGGACAGGTACCGCTCATTTACTGGAACACATGATGTTTAAGGGGACAACGACTATTGGGACAAAAAACTTCAAAGAGGAGAAAACAACCCTCAATGAGATAACAGCGTTAGGAAATGCCTTCGACAGCGAAAGGTTGAAGGGGGACACCGCCGACAAAAAAAAGCTGGAAAAACTGAAACAGCAATTAGAGATTTTACAGAAAAGGGAAAAGAAATGGATTGTGGAAAACGAAATCGACAGACTCTACACGGAAAATGGAGGAGTTAGCCTGAACGCTTCCACCGGCCAGGATCTTACAACCTATTACGTAAGCCTCCCTTCCAACAAGCTCGAACTCTGGGCAAGGATAGAATCTGACCGAATGACAAACCCCGTCCTCAGGGAATTCTACACCGAGCGGGATGTGGTCATAGAAGAGAGGAAACAGACCACCGAATCCATCCCTGCCAGATTGCTTATGGAACAGTTTCTTGCCTCGGCCTTCACGGCGCATCCATACAGGAGACCTGTCATTGGCTGGGCTTCGGATATGCGATTTTTGAACATCAATTACACAAAGGAGTTTTTAAGATATTACTACGCCCCAAATAACACTGTAATCGCCATAGTTGGAGACATATTGCCTGATGTAACCATTAATACTATAAAAAAATATTTCGGTGCAATACCGAGCCGGAAGCTTCCCCCTTCGCACATAACGGAAGAACCCAAGCAGAAAGGGGAAAGGAGAGTCGAACTGGCATACGATGCGAATCCCCGCCTCACAATAGGGTATCACAAACCTACATTGCCCTCACTCGATGATTATGTCTTTGATGTCATCGATTCGATCCTTTCAGGTGGAAGGACATCAAGACTCTTCAAAGTACTTGTCGAGGAGAAAGGTATCGCTGAAAGCGTCAACACTGCAAACGGCATTCCGGGCGCACGGTTTCCGAATCTGTTTACAATATTTGCGACACCGAGATATCCACATACGACCGGTGAACTGGAGGATGCCATCTACAAAGAGCTCGAAAAACTGAAAAGGGAACCGGTGACCAAAAAGGAGCTTGAAAAGATAAAAAACCAACTGAAGGCAAATATTATAAGGGGCCTCAATTCAAACTCGGGACTTGCCAGCAGGTTGTCATATTTTGAAGCAGTCACTGGTGATTTTCGATATATAACCAGTCATATCAAGATCATAGAAAAAATTACCTCTGAGGATATCATGAGAACGGCAAAAAAATACCTGATTCGTGATAATCGGACGGTTGCCGTATTAAAAAGGAAGAAACAGTGAAAAAAACATTCCGCATAGCAACGTATACAATAATAAAAATAATCCGCCCTTTACACGCACTGATATTCCTTATCATACTCATTTCAGGCATCTGTTCAGCTGAATCTACTCCGCCCATAAATCCGGATGATATAAAATACCCACCGCTGACATTTGCGCCGCCAGAGGCCGAAAGGGTGGAGCTTAAAAATGGCATAATCCTTTACATTCTTGAAGATCACGAGATTCCCCTCATCAATATATCGGCCGTTATCAGAACCGGTTCCATTTACGACCCGCAAGGAAAAGAGGGGCTTTCTGAAATCACAGGAGATGTGATGAGAACAGGCGGGACTGAAAAAAGAACAGGTAGTGCAATTGACGAAGAGCTTGAGTACTTTGCAGGCTCAATTGCCGTTTCAACCGGCATGGAGTCAGCATCAGCCACTCTTTCCGTACTCCAAAAAGACCTCGATCAGGGGCTCGATATCTTCGCCGACATCATCATGAATCCAATCTTTGATGATAAAAAACTCAAGACGGCAAAAGATTTGAAAATCGAAGATTTAAGAAGAATACTGGACGAGCCTCAAAAGGTGGCGTTCAGGGAGTTTAAAAGACTAATATACGGGGGGAACACCAGGGGAAGATTGCCCTCCATGGAATCAGTTAAAAAAATCACAAGAGACGATCTGGTTAAATTTCACAGGAAATTCTATTATCCGGAAAATATAATGATCGCCATAGTTGGCGATATAACCAGAGACGAGGCGGTATCAAAGATAAATTTATTCTTCGGGGCATGGGATAAAAAGGGAAAGACTGAAGAGATGTCTCCCCCACAATTAAAACAAAATAAATCGATCAATTACGCATATAAAAATGTTCCCCAATCAACCATTATCATAGGGTACCTGACACCCGGCAGGAATAATCCTGATTTTTACCCATTTACGGTCCTCGATTTTATCCTTGGCAGTGGAGGATTCCGATCACGCATTATCCATGAGGTAAGAAACAATTTAGGCCTTGCCTACAGTACCGGAAGTTTTTACAATGGGAGGAGCGAATATGGGGTTTTTGGTGCCTATGCCATAACAAAATCCTCCTCTACTGCAGAGGTTTTATCCCTTATCATATCAATCATTAATGATGTCAGAAACAACAGGGTGGCTGAAAGCGAACTCCTATGGGCAAAAAAATCCATTAATAACAAATTCATCTTTACCTTTGACTCTACGGATCAAATAGCAATTCAGCAGATGATGATCAGATATAATAAGCTGCCTGAGGATTTTCTGAAAACATACACGGCTAAAATAGAAAAAGTAACCGCTGATGACTTAAAAAGGGTTGCAGAAAAATACCTTTCCCGCAACCAGTCAACCATAATTGTCGTTGGAAATGAAAAAATTTTTGATAAACCACTTTCCACTTTTGGAAATGTATACAATATAGAGGGCAGCCACAATGGACACTAAGGTTTTTAAGCGGATAGCAAACAGAATAGATTCTTACAAAGATGATATGATCCGGATGCAGATTGAGCTTACCGCTATTCCGGCCATTGCTCCTGATAGTGGGGGGAATGGGGAATATGAGAAGGCAAAGTTTCTCATCAGCAGTCTCTATGATCTTGGCTTCAGCAATATCAGGGAATATAATGCCCCCGACAAAAGGGTCCCTTCAGGTATTCGCCCCAATATTATCACCACCATACCCGGAAAAAATCGGGGGAAAACAGTCTGGGTACTGACTCATACCGATGTTGTTCCTCCGGGAGAAATCAAGCTGTGGGAATCGGACCCTTACAAGGGATATGTTAAAGATGGAAGAATATTCGGCAGGGGAACGGAAGATAATCAGCAGGATCTGGTAGCATCATTATTTGCGGTCAGGGCTTTTATTGACGAGGGCATAACCCCTGAAAATGAGATAGGATTGGCTTTTGTGGCCGATGAAGAAACCGCCAGTAAATTCGGTCTCGAATACCTGCTTGAAAACGAAAAGGGTCTCTTCAAGAAAACCGATACAATTGTAGTTCCGGATTTTGGAAGTAAAGAAGGAAATATGATAGAGGTAGCCGAAAAAAGTATACTCTGGCTTTGCTTTAAAACAACAGGGAAGCAGTGCCATGCAAGCAGACCATCTTTTGGAAAAAATGCCTTTTCGGCAGCATCCCATCTTGTTGTGAGACTGAATGATCTCCACAGCATCTTTGACAAATCAGATCCTCTTTATCAACCTTCGACAAGTACCTTTGAACCAACCAGAAAAGATGCCAACGTGCCCAATATTAATACGCTTCCGGGTGAGGATGTTTTCTATGTAGACAGCAGGATCCTCCCGGAGTACGAATTAAAGGATATAATATCCGAAACGAGAACGATGGCTGATGAGATAGAGAAAAAATTCGGGGTATCAATCGAAATTACCGCCGTTCAGCAAGCACAGGCTCCTCCTCCAACTCCCCATGATGCACCTGTTGTAACCTCCCTCCAGAAGGCCGTTTCCGATGTATACAGAGTTGATGCCTCTCCTGTAGGAATAGGTGGTGGAACTGTCGCAGCTTTTTTTCGTAAGGAAGGTTTTCCAGTAGCGGTATGGTCAAGATTAGGGCAGACTGCACATCAACCGAATGAAAACTGCCTAATTTCAAATATGGTCGGAAATGCGAAGGTATATACACATCTGTTTCTTCAAAAATAACTTTGAGTTCAAAGTTCTGAGTTCTGGGTTCTGGGTTCTGAGCTCTAGGTTTAAAGCCCCAAACACGGAACTTTGAACTCGGAACTCGAATCTGAAGGGTGAAAATGGGGTTGCAATCAGAAATTTACAATGGTAGCATTCCAACCATAAAAACCCACATGGCCTTTCGGCCACAACGAAGTATGAAAGTTATATTACAGTTAACAGTTTACGGTGAACTGGTGACCGGCAACCGTCGACTCGGAACTTT
>CAYVXX010000024.1:13044-28872 GCA_964454305.1 uncultured Syntrophales bacterium
ACTCGGAACTTTTATATAGAAGGTTGAATTTTTGAAATCACAGCCTGAAGACAGCTCAGTTAAAAAGCTGAGTTTCCCGGATAATGCTGCAATTAAAGTACTGCTTGGGGAACGCGACAAAAACATAAAGCTAATAGAAAGATTAGAAAGGGTAAAGCTTCACGTCAGAGGGAATAATGTCTCAATATCTGGAGATGTTATAGGAGTTAGTATCATTGAAAAACTCCTTGTTCAGCTTTACTCCCTGATCAAAAAAGGGTACCCCGTATATAGCTCCGATATCGACTATGCCCATAGAATACTTTCCGAGAACAGTTCAATAAACATTGAGAAAATCTTTTTAGATACAGTCTTCATATCAGCGAACAAAAGGATTATTTCTCCTAAAAGTATTGCCCAGAAGCTTTACATCGACTCCGTGAGAAAATATGACATGGTCTTCAGTATCGGCCCGGCAGGAACGGGTAAAACTTATTTAGCCATGGCCATGGCCGTTGCGCTACTTCTTGAAAAGAAGGTTAACCGTATCGTACTTACAAGACCAGCGTTGGAGGCCGGTGAAAAACTCGGTTTTCTTCCAGGTGATCTTTCGGAAAAGGTCAACCCATATCTCAGGCCACTCTACGATGCGCTCTATGATATGGTGGATTTTGATAGGGCATCAACGCTGATAAATAAGGGAATAATAGAGGTCGCACCCCTTGCATTCATGAGGGGAAGAACCCTGAATGAATCCTTTGTAATTCTCGACGAGGCACAAAATACGACCTCGGAACAGATGAAGATGTTTTTGACCAGAATGGGTTTTGGCTCGAAGGTCGTGATAACCGGAGACGTAACTCAAACAGACCTTCCACCTGACAAGATATCGGGATTAATAGAAGTTGAAAGAATTTTGGAAAAAATAGAAACTATTAAATTTGTTTACTTCTCGGAGATTGATGTAGTAAGGCATTCTCTCGTCCAGGACATCATACGCGCTTATAACAACCTGGATCGAAGCAAATAGAGATTATAACTTTAGTCACTTTCTTATTTATATGAAGATACTTGCGAGCGAACTTTTCACAAAGGCAAAAAAAAGCGCAGTTCAAACTGGGCTTATACTCGGATTCACCAGAAACATTTTGTTTCAGAGATGGGCAACTGTAATCTGTATGAGCTTGCTTCTCTCTTTACTTCTCACACCCCATATTCATTTCATACATCCAACATATAAAGTCGCTTCTATTGCCACCAAAAACATAAGGGCTGACCGTGATTTCCTGGTTGAAGACAGGGCGTCAACCGAACAGAAAAAAATGGAGGCGATTGAAAACATGAAGCCTGTCTATGACTATGACAGAGATATCCCCTTGGCTCTCGGAATGAATATAGCGAGGGCATTTACATCGATGGAAGAAAAATATTACGAGATCGATGAAGAAAAATCTCACGAAAATAAACAGGCTATCTTAAAAAAAGCTGAAAAACAATTCGAAGAAACATTGGGGACAGTTCTTACGGTCAGTGAATTTAACATTCTCAGCAAGTACAATTTTTCATTCGACGTATGTAATGACATTGTGAGGCTGATCTACTCCACCTACAATAACAACTTGATAAGTCAGGGTATCCCTTCAAAAAGGGAGAAAGATACCGGTATTATTGTCAGAAATGTAAAGACGCAAAACGAGAAAGAAATAAAGGACCTCTCTTCGATCTTCAATATAAAGGAAGTGGGAGCGCTACTGCAAAAACAGTCAAGGATAGATCTTGGTAATGAAAAAGCTGGAATCAAAAATGTTGCCGTTTCATTAACAAAAAGGCTGATCCGGCCAAACCTAACTTTCAACAAAAATGAGACAGAAATAAGAAAGCAGATTATTTTAGACAATGTAAAACATGTGTACTCCAAGGTACAGAAAAATGAGATGATTATTCGTGAAGGAGAAAAGATTACCCCTGCCGCCATGGAGAAGCTTGAAGCCTTTTTCAAGGTACAGGAGGGAAAAAGGCTAATAGATTACTCCGCGTTTCTGGGAATGTTCCTCATAATTATGATCCTCTCCATCACATTCTACTATATGTCTAAAAACCGGCTGATAACCCTTGGAAAAACAAACGTGGACGCATTATTTATGGGAACCACGATAATTGTCCAGATACTCCTGATAAAGGCAGGAATCTTCACGTCTGAATCGGTAACCCGCGTTTTCACCTTCATTCCTGCCGACGCAGGTTTTTATGCCATACCTTTTACGGTAGGTGCCATGCTCATCACGGTTCATCTCAGCAGGAGCATTGCGACTATCTTTTCTGTTTTTTCTTCGTATCTTGCAACTTTTCTCTTTAATGAAAAGATGGTCTTCTTCCTCTTTTCCTTTCTTGGAAGTGTAGCAGCAATCAACTACCTGGTTCACTGCAAGCAGCGTACCGTATTTCTTAAGGCCGGTTTGCTGGTGGGCATGATTAACATTATTGTTATTACATGCCTCGCTCTACTCACGGGCAACACATTCTCTGCGGATACACTTATAAAACTGGCTATGGGAATCATCGGTGGTGTAGTTTCAGGGATAATTGTAGCGGGAATTGCCCCTCTGTTTGAAAGCCTCTTCGGTTATACCACCGACATAAAGCTTCTTGAACTCGCCAACCTCAATCAACCTGTATTTCAACAAATGATTATAGAGGCACCGGGAACTTATCACCACAGCATAATAGTGGCATCAATGGTGGAAGCCGCTGCCGAGGTCATTGGTGCAAACTCACTTTTAGCCAAGGTGGGCGCTTACTATCACGACATAGGTAAGATGAAAAAATCCTCCTACTTTATAGAAAACCAGCGAAACGGGGAAAACAAACATGATAAACTCTCACCCAAAATGAGCAGCCTGATAATTATTTCACATGTTAAAAACGGGTGTGAACTGGCTAATAAATATAAGCTTGGGAAACCAATCAAAGACATTATTAAGGAACATCATGGAACAGGTCTTGTAAGCTACTTTTATGAAAAGGCAAAGAAGGACAGTAACTCTTCCATCCGGTCAATACCGGAAAGTGATTTCAGGTATTCCGGGCCAAAACCTCAAACAAGAGAAGCCGGTCTCGTTTTGCTGGGTGATGTAGTAGAAGCGTCATCGCGTATTCTGACAAACCCGACACCCTCAAGAATAAGGGCTCTCGTTAAGGAAAGGATAGGACACGTTCTTACCGATGGACAACTTGATGAATGCAAGCTTACTTTGTCTGACCTTAACAGTATCTCTGAAAGTTTCATAAGGATTCTAAACGGTATATTCCATCAGAGGATAGACTACCCCGAACCTGTAATTAAAGAACACAACAAAGTGAGACCTTTTAAAAAGGTCTCACTTTGAGGAAATAATGGCAGTACTGATAGAAAACAGTCAAAAAAAAATAGCGATAGATTTTGAGCGAGTGCGCCAGGCTCTGCACGATATATTGGAAAATCTTGATTATCAGGATAAAGAGATAAGCTTTCTTTTTGTCGATGACGACGGCATACGGGAAATCAACAAAAAATATCTGGGCAGAGATTACCCCACCAACGTCATCGCATTCTCCATGACCGAGGGTGAATTTGGCGACATTAGTCCCGATATGCTTGGTGATGTCATTATCTCGGTAGAAACAGCTTTAGAAGATGCAAGAAGCGCTAATATTGAATTTGAGGAAGAGCTGGATTTTCTCATGATTCACGGTATTCTTCATCTTCTCGGGTATGATCACGAGACATCCGAGGCAGACGCAAAGCGGATGAAAAAGAAAGAAGCGGAACTGTTTTTCGCGCTGAACAATTATCTGATCGAGTAGGAACCACCCCCCAAACAGGCCGATGGATCGTCGGCCCCCACAAACCTACCTTTCCACAATTATGATCTGGCCGGGATAAATTCTGTCGGTAGGACTGAGACTGTTCATTCCTAAAAGTGATTTTAAACTGATATGATGTCTCCTGGCAATACTGTCAAGGCTGTCTCCTTTACAAACCGTATAAGTCCTCGTTGCAGTACGACTCTTAATTTCGATGATCTGACCGACGCTAAGCCTGTTGCTGCTAAGATTATTAACCCCTTTTATCTCGGAGATGGTCGTATCGAAATGTCTTGCCATAAGCCACAGAGAATCCCCTCGTTTCACCTTGTATTTAACGACTTTACCGGGTAACGGTCTCTTGCTGATACTCTTAATCCTGAGACGTTCCTCTGGTTTCGGCTGGATATAGCCGTAACCGCGGGCTGGAATTCTCAGCAGCTGTCCTTCCCTGATTTTATGGCTGCTTTTCAAACGGTTATAGGCGACAATCGCTCGCACAGAACTCTTATAATTATCCGCAATAACAGAAATGGACTCTCCACTTTTTACCTTGTGCTTCATAAAGGCCGGACGGGGAACTCTCGATTCAGGGATTTCATTGGCGACAAGGGCAAATCGTTCTGCTACTTCGGGAGGAACTTTCAAATCATATTTCCTGTCAGGTGTGAGGTTATACCTGAGTTCCGGATTGAGCGACGTTAATGCCTCTTTTGAAATATTCAGACACAGAGCAATGTCCTGCAATCGCATACATTTGTCCGTCTGAACCAGTTTGTAACAGATCGGTTTTTCTAAATTATCACTCAGATCTATCCCATATTTGTCCGGATACTTAATGATGTGAAGCGTTGCCAGGAAACGGGGAACATATCGTGCAGTTTCATAAGGCAGCTGTCGGTAAAGATCCCAGAAATTATCCAAATAATTAACATGCTGTCTTGATATGGCTTTTAGAACCCTTCCTTCACCACAATTGTAAGCAGCGAGCACGGTCATCCAGTCACCAAAGATTCCATGGAGCTCTTTAAGATAGGCAATGGCTGCTTTTGTTGATTTTACCACTTCCATCCGTTCATCTACGAAGCTGTCACGTTTGAGACCGAATTTATAGCCTGTCGATGGAATGAATTGCCATAGCCCAAGGGCACGGGCCCTTGAAAGCGCCTTGACTTTGAAGCCGCTCTCAACCAGGGGGAGCCATGAAAGCTCTTCAGGCAATCCCGCCTCTTTCAAGTGATCCAGAATGATGTGACGGTAGAGGAAAGCACGGCGATAAGAGCTTATAAAAGACTTACGATCTGAAGTCTGAAAAAGTCGAATTTCCTTTTTAATATCATCATTTATAATGAGTGGTATTTCACTTTGATTTCCCGTTGCAACGGTGTGCATTGAGGCATAAATCTCCAGGATACGTTTCGATATCATGAAACGGAGATCATCTTTCTGCCTTGAAATATCCAGATCACCGTCAACATCCAATATGAGATCATACGCCTTATCGAGTGACTTCAGGGCATTTTCAAGATCTCCTTTTTCCCAAAAATCCTGCGACTGACCGAGCAGATCAATCGCTTCATCCATAGTTTCCTGCTCATGATTTTTGCTTTTTTGCTCGGGCGGACTCTTCTTAACCGCGACATCCGTTTCCGATTTTTCTTCACTAACAGCCGCATCAGGAGAAGAACTACGGGGAACGTCCTGAGTGGATGATTTGTAAATTGTATGCATCGGATAGGAACAGGAACACAAAACAAGTAGAAGAATTGTTAACAATATTTTTAATCGCGACATCGAAAAGAACTCCTTAGGTTTAAGTGAATTTAAGTAAGCATTCAGCCACCAGCTTTCGGCAAAAACAAATGATAAGCGGCTAACCACTGATAGCTAATCTCTTTTCATAAGATAAGCATCTATAAAAACATCTATATTTCCATCCAGGACACTGTTGACATTACCTACCTCTACGTTTGTCCTGTGATCCTTAATCATTTTATAGGGATGAAGTACGTAGGAGCGTATCTGGCTCCCCCAGGCAATATCTTTTTTTGATTTGCTCATCTCATCCAATTTTTCGTGCTGCTCCTCCCGTTTAAGCTCGTAAAGTCTTGATTTCAAAACCTTCATCGCCATAGCCCTGTTTTTATGCTGGGATCTTTCATTCTGACACTGTACAACAATTCCTGTGGGTATGTGGGTAATTCTGACGGCGGAGTCAGTCTTATTAACGTGTTGTCCTCCAGCCCCGGTAGACCTGTATGTGTCTATTCTCAAGTCGTTTTCATTAATTTCTACAATTATTTCATCATTCACTTCCGGGTATACAAAGACAGATGCAAAAGAGGTATGCCTCCGTCCACCTGCATCAAAGGGAGATATCCGTACGAGCCTGTGTATTCCAACCTCTGCCCTCGCATAGCCATACGCATAGTCCCCCTCCAGGGTCATAGTAACACTCTTAATACCTGCCTCATCACCCGGCTGAAAGTCAACGATATTCGTAGAGAATCCTCTCATCTCAGCCCATCTAAGATACATCCGTAAAAGTATTTCAGCCCAGTCCTGTGCTTCAGTACCACCGGCACCGGCATGGATTGACATTATGGCGTTCAATGGATCCTGCTCACTACCGAGCATCATCTTGAACTCTTCATCTTTTACTTTCGCCTCAAGTTTGTCAAGATCCTCCTTAACTTCTTTCAGTGTTTCCTCGTCATTCTCTTCACAAGCCATTTCAAAGAAAATTCCCAAATCTTCGATGGTACTCTCACACCGCTTCAGGTTTTCTACCACGGCTTCCAGCTTTGTCTTTTTCTTCAATATTTCTTTAGCCTTCTCAGGATCACTCCAGAAGTTTTCATCTGAAGAATGCTTTTCGAGCTTTTTTATTTCCACCTCTTTACCGGCAACGTCAAAGACAACCTCTAAGGATACCGACTCTATTTTTTAAATCTTTTATAATCCCGGACAACTCTTCGATCATTTTTTTCTCTCCTCCTCAAAAGTGAACTAATAAATAACAAAAATAATAATAAAAAGCAAAGATAGGTAAATAAATCACCGTACCTTGAATAAAAGGTCTTACGGTCAAAGAACTGTACGGTTCCCGTCAGTACCGTTCTCTTGAACAATTCCGTCTTCGAAATGATCTCCCCTGTTGGTCCTATTATGGCGCTTATCCCTGTATTGGCCGCCCTTGCAATAGAGACCCGGTTTTCAATCGCCCTGAACACGGTCATTGAAAGGTTCTGATAGGGAGCTGATGTCATGCCAAACCAGGCATCGTTCGTTATATTTACGAGTAGCGATGCCCCGCTTCTCCCATACTCCCTGCTGATCTTAGGGAATATACTCTCAAAACATATAAGGACTCCTATCTTCTTTTCATCCATTAAAAGAGGATGGAATCCCTTGCCTGAACGAAAGTCCCCTACACCAGCCACCAATTTCCCTATAAAGGAAAACAAAGAGCTAAATGGCACATATTCACCATAAGGAACCAGATGGACCTTATCATATTTTCCGGTAACGCTACCTTCCGGCGATATCATATATGCGCTATTAAAATAGTATATCCTGTCCTCTTCCCTTTCAAAACCGGGGCTCCCGAAGAGGAGATAAGCATTCGACTTTTTTGCAACGTCCAGGACATCCATATGTTTATCATCTATGTCTTGAAAAAAGAAGGGGGTGGCAGTCTCAGGCCAGATAATCAATTCCGGTTTTGCCTGCAGCGCCTCAAGAGACAAATCTCTGTATATATCCAGGGTCTTCCTTTGATACTTCACATCCCACTTTATGCCCTGATCAATATTCCCCTGAATAAGTACAACTTTGCTCGATTTAACACCCTGCAAGGTCTCTTTCAAATCAACGACGCGTAATACCCCATAACATAAAATCAGCGTGATCAGAACACATCCAATCAATACTTCAAATAAAACTTTTCTTTTATCATTACGGTTAAATACCAAGTCGTAAAATACGCAATTTACGAAAACCACAACAAAAGATATCCCGTATATGCCAGTTACATCGGCAATCTGAATCAAAAAAGTGTTAAGATACTGAGAATAGGCAAGGTTTTCCCAGGGAAATCCTGTAAAAAGGTGCGATTTTCCATATTCAAGACATGTCCACAACAATGGCGCCGAGATTATCTCCGGTATCCCTCTTCTTCCAAAGAAAACCACCCCGGCAGAAAAAAGGGAAACATACATGCTCAAACAGACCGCAAGGAGCAACATGACAGAAACGCCAAGGTAAAAAGGGAGATAACCATACTTTACGACCACAACGGCGATCCAGTAGATTATACCGATATTGTATACAAGACCTGTAATAAGGCCAAGTATAAATCCTTCTGAAGGGTTTTTCCCCCTGAGAGCATATAAAAGGGGTATAAGCGAAAACCAGGCAAAAATCCCCAGCCCAAACTTAGGAAAGGAAAGAAAGAGTAGGATTCCTGAAGCTACAGATAGAGCTAAATTAACGGGCGTCAGGACCCTGTTATCAGGCATTATTCCCTATGAACCTCCAGCAACTTTCAGGTATCATCACTTCTTAAAACTCACCGCCTACTGACTACTTTTTTTACCGTCTTCCTTTACCTTCTTTATCTTTACCTTCTTTATGCTTCTCTCATCAGCCGATTCGATTATCATCTCAAAACCATCATGATAAACAACCTCTCCAGCAACTGGAATCTTTTCGATTATATGTAAGATCAACCCGCCCAGGGTCTCAAACTTTCCTTCCGGAATCTGCATGCCAAAATATTCTTCAATCTCTTCAATCTCTACTCTGCTGTCTACAAGTACGTAACCATCTGGAAGTTCGGTTATTTCTTCCTCTCTTACATCATGTTCGTCATGAATTTCCCCGATAATCTCCTCTATTAAATCTTCCAATGTAACGAGACCGGATGTCCCCCCATACTCATCAATAACGATAGCCACGTGGTACTTTCTCTGCTGCAACTCATGGAGAAGAAAGTGTATGTTTTTTGTTTCTGGTATATAGTAAGGCTTCCTCAGGTTTGAAAGAACATCTACTTCGGAAACCTGTCGCGACCAGAACTTCAAAAGGTCCTTTACATTCAGTATTCCGATAATATTATCCACACTGCCGCTGTAGACAGGCACCCTTGTATGACCATGTTTCATGATAAGATCAAGAATTTCCTCTATTGAGGCATTATTGCTTATCGCAATCATCTCCGTCCTCGGAATCATGACCTCGCGAACAAGTGTCTCCCTGAAATCAAGGATACTCTGTATCATATCGCCAGACCGCTGGTCTATCAAGCCATTTTCCTCTCCCGCATCAATAATAGATTGTATTTCTTTCTCCAGATGCGAGTGATCTTTCTTGAGCAAGAGTCCCTTAATCCAGACTTTAAATTTTTTACTAAAAATAATAATGTTCTCCTTTGAAATTTGAGTTTACCTTATACCACGACATAGGAAAAGGCAAGCGCTTAACGAGGGTTACGGCTATAATATCTCTATTGATGGAACAGGAGACGATGTCTTAATTCTGATATCTGATAACAGTTTTACAAGCAGGCACTACATTTTACGGTCACTTTTTCTTGACACAAAAGGGCATTTCGCTCTATATTACACCCACTAAAACAGGACAAAGCTGAAGGAATAGATCGTTGAAAAACTGAAAAATATGGTTTTGAGAATGTCTGAGCGCGAAGCGCGAGTTTTGGATTTGCAGCGAAGCGAGACATAGAATGGTCGAAAAAATGTTCCGTGCATTGAAAAACCATTTTTTCAAAGCTTTCATGGAGTTATAAATATGAGTAAAGTCGATTTATTTGCTGAAAAAAAGCCAATTCTGGGCATTAATGGCCTTGGAAGAATTGGCAAGCTGACTTTGTGGCATCATATCGGGCGAAAATATTTCGAGGAAATTGTCGTCAATCATGGAAGAGATATTGGACCGGGGTTAGATGCCGTCGCACAGATGATAGAAAAAGATTCGACATATGGGTTAATACATACGTTCTTATACGGAATAAATGCAAAACCCATAATCAAAATTATTGATGAGAAACAGGGTAAACTACTAATTAACGGAATTCCTGTAACCATCTTAAGAAAAGCGAGAAATCCTAAAGATATTCCCTGGCATGATTATGGAGTAGCTGTAGTAGCAGAATGTACGGGTAAATTTAGAGATCCGACGTCCGAACCGAATGACGAAAAGGGAACAATAAGGGGACATTATTTAGGTGGAGCAAAAGTTGTAATCAATTCATCAGCCTTCAGGATTAAAAACAAAGCGCTGTCTATGCCGGAAGATGCTGTTACGTTGATCTACGGCATTAATCATCAAACATTCGACCCGAAGAAACACACCCTGATTTCAGCTGCATCATGTACAACCACAGCACTTGCACACATGATAAAACCTCTTTTGGAAAATGAAAAAACCAACTCTATGCTTACTGCTTCAATGTCAACCATCCACTCTGTGACCAACTCACAAAAGGTGTTGGACAGCGTGCCAAAGGCCGGAGAAGGAGACTTAAGAAAAAGTAGAAGTATTTTGGATAACATTATTTTGACCTCAACTAATGCAGCTGAGGCCCTGGCCCAAGTCATTCCCGAAGTTGGCAAGATCGGTTTTATGGCAGATTCTGTCCGGATTCCTACCAAAACAGAATCTTTGATAATTTTAAATATAACCCTCCAAAATAGAATAGGGGAAGGCGAAAAAATCAACCTGATTGATGCCAAAACAATCAATAAAATATATAAAACGGCATACGAAAGTGATCCTGAACGACTTCTGGTTTATTCAGAAGAGCAAAATGTGTCAAGTGATGTTTCCGGAATAAATGCTTCCGTAGTCATTGAAGGACAATTCAATCATGTCAGAATTGCCTTTTTAAATGTTGACCTTTCTCACATTCCAGGTCTGTCTCCGGATTTTCTGCAATCTTTTCCTCTGAAAAAAATGGGGGTTCCTGTTGCTCATGTAAAAATATTTGGCTGGTATGATAATGAATATGGCAGCTACACAAATAGAATGGGGGATTTAACAGTTTACACACACAAGGCGTTAAAATAGAAAACTGGAAAACTCGCTTATTAGCTCAGTTTTCTGAATAAATTTTATATTTCAGCAGAAATCGTAATTTATAGATAATATTTATTAAAGACTTCGGGTATTGCATTAAGTCTTTAATCATATATTAACTCTATACGTTTCTGTCGATTTAATACGATGTTTGCCTAAATAAACGGCTCCGCTCCATCCGTCGATGCCAATAAAATCACCACCCTTTAATTTCCGGTCATTGATTTCAATAAAACCCTTCCGTTCATAAACCTTCAAACCCTTCAAACCAACAACACCGACTTTATTAAGCTGAGGAATGGTTACTGCAGTATGTGAAGTACTTCCGCCTTTGGCAGTAAGTAATCCATCGACCTGACGAATCAATCCAATGTCTTCCGGGACAGTATCCGGACGAATCAAGATGATGTGTGTCTCTGGATCATTTTTTCTTAAAAGTTTAATTTCTTCCTCTGAAAAAACTATTCTTCCGCAAATCGCACCACCACCAACGCCGATACCAACTCCCAACAAAGACATCTCCAATTTTTTCGACTTGGCAAAATGTTTTAATCCCGCTGATTCCATAGGAGACATGTCTCGTGTCTGTAGAATATAAAGGCCATCTTTTGAATCGTTTACAAAAGTAAATTCAATCTCCTGATGATTATATTTTTTTTCGTAAATCAACACTTCTGCGATTTGATTTAGTTTAGAAAACACTTCGGGGAAATCTTTTTCCAACGAAATATTATAATCTTTTTTTTCAGTTTTTCTCTGGGCTTCTGAAATAGGATAAGTATCTACAAGACCGGAAACGATATCGTCTCCCTGAATCCCGAAGATAAAGTCTCCATTAAGCGCTACTGAAGTAGATAAACCTTTAGGGTGTCGGGTAAAAACCACACCAGAACCCGATCTTTCATTTAAATTGCCAAAAACCATTGTCTGGACAATAACGGCGGTTCCCCATTCATCTGAAATATCCAGCTCCTGCCGGTATAATCTCGCCCGGGAAGAATTCCAGGATTCCAATACTTTTAATATGGCTTTTCCTAATTGTTTACGGGGTTCATCTTCTATATCTATCCCATTCCTGAGCAGTTCCTGCTTATATAATATTGCTATCTCCTTCATTTGACTCGGTCTAAACTGTAACTTTTTCGAAACGTTATGTTTTATTTTAAAATGATCTATGATTTCATCAAAAAAATCACGATTCAACCCTTCATTCATCCCCCAAGCCTGAAGAAACCTTCTATAGCAATCCCACGCTGCCCAACCATAGCCCTCCTTTTTGCTCAACCCTTCAGCTATCTCTTCGTTCATTCCTACATTTAAAAACGAACCCATCATTCCCGGAAGAGAAATGGCTGCTCCACTTCTTACGGAAAAAAGCAGAGGATTTTCAGGATCACCGAATTTTTTCCCTGTAACATTGTTGATCTTCAATATTTCTTTATCGATACGTTCATCAAGGTCCTTTATGATGCTATCGTATCCAAGAACAGCCTCAAGGCAGCGAAAAACTTCTGTGGTAATAATAAAACCGGGAGGAACGGGAAAATTGAACGATGCCATTTGTTTCAAGAAATATCCCTTGTTCCCCAAAATAACTTGATCATCGTTTTTCTGGGGCTTTGTGTGTATTGGACGAATCGTGATATTCGGATTATAGCTCATAAGAATATTCAGTATGTGCCTGCGCTCTTTAAATTTACCATGCTCGGCACTTAGCGTCCCGATTATGTCGCTAATAAAATTGTCCAGCGTTTGCAACGCAAATGCAGAAGTGATCATTGATCGGATAAATTTTTCCGAGATTTTATAGACAGTTTCTTTGTCTATTTCAGAAAGGCCTTTCCCCCCCTCTCCCTGTTTTTTTTCAATACATTGCTTAATAATGACAGGTAGATTGGCTTGGTGGGCATCGATATAATAAACTCTGATAATATCTTGAATACTTTTTAAAAGAAAACGAAAGATATCTATATACTGATCTATGCCAAAGCGCTTTATTCTAAGTGCACTGTTAAAATATTTCATTTTTGATTCCAAACCTTCAGTAGCAATCCCTTCCAATTTAAGCGCTTTGATAAACAGCCAAAGATATTTGTTAATTTCTGTCAGGGTTCTCTTTGTTATAAATTGATGGTTTAAATCATTAATCATCTCCTCGAATAGAACAGTAGCCAGACTTTGCAGTCGGAAAGATAATCCTAAAGCCTCAAATTTTTCTTCGCGATAGGTTCCATACATGGATGGAATCCCCGCAGCTATGTGTCTTTTACGGTAAATGTTTTCGAAAGATTCTGTCTTTTCGGGTGAAAGGATGCGTGCTTTCAATACGCTCAAGAAATCTAAAAGAATGGCCAGGCTTTTGTAATAGTTCCTGCGCTGTGAGAATTTTTGCAAAGCATCTATTTTTGTTTTCTCAAAAAAGGCAGAAGATTCTAAATCTTTTATTAAATCCAGATGCCCTATATAATATTTTTTGTATAAAAGCTGATAAAATTTTAATAAGAGAGCAGCTCTCTCCTTATCTCTTTCCGAAACACGACGAATTGTTTGCAGGGTTTTCTGAACTTTTGATTCGTCCCATTCCAGGAATGTACTTGTTTTTTGATTAGCTTTTCTCAGCATCGTTCTAAAAATCTTATGCATTCCATCAAAGTATTCACCAGAATTATCAATTTCCTCATAAATTTCGTCAGGCAAATACTCTCTTATCTCCTTCTTGTCGCAGGAATTCCAGAATCGAAATATACTTTCCATAAATGAGACCAACGTGCTGTTGCTTTCCACATGTGATTGTTTTCGCAGAAAATGAATGAGTTTATCTTGACGAGAAGAAACCTCATCCATTTTAGTTGAAATGTCACGAAGTTCTCCTTCAGCACCAATTTCATTGAAAAAAACAGGCAAGAGTTTATTTAGCTGCATAATTAGATTGCCGGCGATGGAAATATCGGAATTCAAAAGCGCCGAAATATCTTTTTGCAGAAGGTCAGTATCACGTACAAAAATGCCTCCTATTTTAAGATTAATAATAAGCGCCGATAATAATCTTCTAGTCCAGCGGGGGTTCATAGAGATAATCTCCAACCAGGATCGAATATTCTGAACATGGAAACGGTTGAATTTCACCTCCCAATCTGTAGTTATGCCTTGAATATCAGGCGATTGAAAACCAAAAAGAATGATCTGATCGATGAAAGTATCGACTAATTGATGATTGTTCAGCTTGAATATTTCTTTTGCGATAGTATTGATGCAATGAATAGTTGTATCCGGGTATATATGGCGAGCGCCACTTTGTTGAAGTAAATAAAATATCTTTTTTACAAATTCATTCAAATCTTGATGCGACTTTTCAGTAAAAACTCTGCTGAGGGAACGATTTATTTCGATTAAAGCCTCGCGATGAATATCAGATAGACCATCGAAATTAAAGATCTTAAACAGGAAATTAAGCCTGGTATAATGCTGACGCCCTGAATACGCATCTGATCTTTCAAGCTCATCTGCGACTCTCAGATATCCATTCAATATCTGGGAATAATCAGGCAATTGCAGATATCGAGTTATCGCTTCCCATCCCTTATCGTCAACTGATTGATCAATTTCTTCAAGATCACCAAGCAGCTTTTTCAGGTTAAAATGACTGATAGAAAAAATAAGCTTTTTAAAATTTAAAAGGGTTTCCCTCTCTTCGCCACTATTATCTAACCAATCTTCAGGGTTTGGCTGGTTCAACCAATGGTCATATGTCGACTTAAAAACGAGATAAAAAAGCTTTTGCAGATTTTCAACTTGAATCGATATATTATGATTGGTCAAAATTGTTAAAATTGTTTTTAAATCCTTCGATTTTTTCTTGAGAAGATAAGGATTCTCCCAAGAAATCTGGTTAAGAAAGTCAAAAGCCTGTAAAACTAACGGTAAATTTCTTGACAGATGTTCACCACTGTCTGATAAAATTTGCTGAATATAGTCAAAAAGATAGTCTATTCCTGTTTCTTTTACGGTCTCATCTCTTGTTCGAGTTATAAGTTCTAAATAAATTTCGGTTATAATCTGTATGGCTTTTTCCCCGTTTGGATGGAAGTTATGGTGGTGAAAATCAGCCAAAGAAATTGTTCTCAGTTCTTCTACGACATATTTCCAGTTAATATACGGGTGATTCAATTCCTTCAAAAATTCTTCCGTTCGTTTATAAATACCATGAGAATCTTTAACGATCGCAAGGAGAGGCTTATGCTTTTCCGAAATTGGAACGGCAACAGAGGTTTTCTCTAAATTGGCTTCTAATGCAGACGAACTCCATAGTTTTTTGTCATTAATCATATATGAACCTGTTCTTTAATAAACCTCTCAAGACTTTCCCGCCAATCTTTTTCCAGAGATTGAAGCTCCCCGCAGCAAGCTACGGGGAATCTCCGACTGTTAAAGAAATTTGTTGATTTTATTCGCTCGCTAACCCCGCTGCAAGCAACGGGGAATGCGCTCGCTGTTCAGTTCTATCACTTCGGTAGAAGAACCTGAAATTTATACTTTCCTGTCTCATAATAATTATCTTATATGACAAACGTGCCTGTAATTTAATATATGATTTCATTATTGCTTTCAATGAATATTGCCTTTTCGATCCATTATATCTTTTTTATCTTATTATTATAAATGCGATTACGACAGCAAAAACTGTTATTTGCAGTTGGAATTTGAGAATATGGCAAAACAAGGATTAGAATGTTAATTGAAAATAAAGCTGTTTGCAATTTTCGATTTGACCGGGAGCGACCCCGCAAGCCTCGCCCTGTAGGCGGGGTAAGGAGCTTAATATAAAAGGAATATATTATTCTCAATAGCTCACTATCTCCAATTATTCGCTTTGCTCATGAATCTTCTTTTACTGAAGGCATGCAAGACTTC
>CAYVXX010000025.1:0-28648 GCA_964454305.1 uncultured Syntrophales bacterium
ACTATTTTTCATCCGACCTCACTTCCCACAACAATGCCGTCCAAAAATATCAGATAAAAAGAAGAAGACGGTAGCGTTTTCCCGGCAACGCCCGAACAGCAGAAGGTCAGCCCCCCTCTTCCCCCATTCCTAAGGGCAAACAAAAAACAACTATATTTCATGATAATGAAAAATAGTCTTGACTATATTTCATTATTGTGAATAATAGTCGTCATGGAAAGTAGAACACTCTATGTAAAAATGTGGGAAGAGCTTGCCGCGGACAAGAACATGATTTTTCTCGCAGGACCTCGCCAGTCGGGGAAAACGACTCTTGCGCATATAATTGCGCGCTCCTATCCGAATAATCTTTACTTCGATTGGGACATTCCAACATGCCAAAAACAACTCATCGAAGACCCGTTTTTTTTCGAAGCCGTCGAGCGTAAAGATTCATCAAATCCCTTAATTGTGTTAGACGAGATACATAAGTACAAAAACTGGAAAAACTACCTCAAAGGCGTTTATGATCAATTTCACGAAAACTATCAATTCCTTGTTTCAGGAAGCGGTCGTCTCGATATCTATCAGAAAGGTGGAGACTCGCTGGCAGGCCGTTATTTTCTTTTTCACCTTTGGCCGTTTACTATTGCCGAACGGGGAGAGAGAAACCTTACACTGAATGAGTTTCTGAATAATCCCCTTAATATCAGTATGGAGCGGACCGGCGAACTCAGGGAAATATGGCAACAACTCTTTACGCTGAGCGGGTTTCCGGAACCATTTCTGTCGGGCCGTATGGCAACGTATCGCCGATGGTCGAATACGTATTCACGTCAGTTAATCCGTGAGGACATTCGTGATCTGACCGGCGTCAAATCTATCGGGTATCTTGAAACACTCTACCTTCTGTTACCATCAAAGGTGGGCAGTCCCATATCCATTCCTTCCCTTGCCGGGGATTTGCACGTATCCTATAATTCGGTCCGAAGCTGGTTAACGGTATTTGAACGATTCTTCCTCATCTTCGCCATCTCCCCGTGGACCCGAAAAATCTCGCGTGCCATCCAGAAAGAACAGAAGGTCTATATCATGGACGCTCCCCTTATAAAGGAGGCTGCAGCCCGGTTTGAAAACATGGTAGCCCTAGAGTTATGGCGTGCGATTTCATCCTGGAATGACATGGGATACGGTCGATTTTCGCTCCACTTCATAAAAAACAAAGAGAAGAAGGAAGTGGATTTTCTGATTGCAAACGAGGGAGATCCGATTCTTCTCATAGAGGCCAAGCTTACCGATACACAACCATCAACTACGCTGAAAAAATTCCAGCGCGCCCTCGGCATACCGGCGGTACAACTCAATAATGAAGGCGACGGATACAGAATGCTATCGAATGGCAACTACTCTATTCTGGTTGCTCCGGCATATCAGTGGCTTTCCCTCTTGCCGTAAGTTTACAATCTTCCTGATAAGCGGAAGATGGCTGATGAATAGTGGACAGCAAAAAAGAGGAGATTCTCAATATCAGGATTTCAAATGTTTCTCCTTGACAATCCTCTTGAAGGGTGTATTTTTTCAATCAGTTGAAGGAGATTTTGCAACTCTTTAAAAAATGTAACGTTTCATCCCATCACGGTCAGAGGAGGGAGTCGCGGAGTGATTGAAGACCAGACCCCGTTTCTCAGAAAAGAGTGCGGGTAATCTGGGGACAGCATATTTATTTCTCAAGAATTAATAGTTAGACCTTTGAAAAGCTGAAAAATACGGTTTTGAGGGCGAATCAAGATTTTTTCGTTAACCATGGAAGTGCCCGCCCGTGGCGGCACTTCCCGGCAAGGAAAATGTCTTTCATTATTGCGCCCCCTTGCGGGATGCGCCCCCGGTCTTGATCGAAGCGTAGCGCCCGCAAATCCAATGTCTGAGCGCGAAGCGCGAGTTTTGGATCTGCAGCGAAGCGAGACATAGAATGGTCGAAAAAATGTTCTGAGCATTGAAAAACCATTTTTTCAAAGCTTTCATAGTTTGCAGTTCTCAAACATAGTCTGTCTATCCATCAATTCCTGTCAACCATTCATTCTGTTTTATCCCGTTCGCTTTTTTCAGAGGCTTCTTCACCTCCGACAAATCAAAAATCCGGGCAGTTCATTTCTTATATTATTTGCTTTTATTCCGATATTCTTATACTGTGTTTCGTCTCGATACTTGCAGACGAAATGGATGGTACGAACAGATGGGACTGCTCACTCTTTTAATTAAAAACCCGGTGGCCTTTTTTTTGATAGCCATACCGCTCTTATATTCAGTAATATTCCATGAACTGGCCCACGGCTGGGTTGCCAACAGGATGGGAGACCCGACTGCCAAGCTCATGGGAAGATTGAGCCTCAATCCGCTGAAGCATCTCGACCCGATGGGGACGCTTATGCTGTTTGTCTTCGGCTTCGGATGGGCAAAGCCGGTTCCAGTCAACCTTAACAATCTCCATGGAAGCCGGGTAGGAATAATTCTTGTTTCTTCGGCAGGAATTATCGTCAACATGATGCTCGCCTTTGCCGCTCTTTTCATCCTTAGATCTCAGGCATTCCCGTCAAACGGTATCGCCGCTACGATGCTCTACTATATGGCACAGATCAATATCATACTGGCAGCGTTCAACCTGATCCCGATCCCGCCCCTTGACGGCTCTAAAATTCTTATGGGCTTTCTACCTCCACGCCTTGAATATCAGCTCTCACGGCTTGAACCTTACGGTTTTCTCATCATAATCGCCCTGCTTTTCGTCGGCGCGCTCAACCCTGTAATCGATCTGTTCCGCTGGATCATAATGGCTATCATAGGTGTCATGCTCTTCAAATAATTTCGGACAGGGGACGAATATGGTGGATTTTCGACGCAATCCCTGATAAACATACCGGCAGTATTGATCTCCCGGCAGGAGGAAAAGCGCTCTGAACAGTTTACAACCTGCGGGAAAAATACGTCAAACGAAGAGGAAGAAAAAAATATGGGATCAAAGCAGAAACAGACGCAAACGGAACAGAAGGCCAATTTCGAACGGAAGCTGGAAGTCCGCTTCTCTTTCCTGTCTGAAAAGGGAATCGAACCTCCCGGGATCAAAAAAGATCCTGTCGTCAAAAAATTGCGGGCACGTATCAAGGAGGTAAATGCAAGACTGAAGACAATCGCCTCATACGAAAAGAGGACGGAAGAACTGGCGAAGATGAAGGCGGAAAAGGCGGCCGCCCCCCCGAAAGATCAAGAAGGCGGTAAAGGCAAGAAGTTAAAGGAAACCCCCCAAGAGGGCAAGGGGAAAAAGAAGGAATGACGTGACAAGCGGCATGGGGGGCAGCTGCTCATTTTTATTCAGCTCCCCCGCTGAAACCGCACATCACCACCCCAAAATATCCCGCAGTAAAATTAACTCTCATCAAATAAAGATTTTGTATCCAAAAATAATGGTTCAAACCAATTCTCATCCAACCTCGCCTCCCCCAATAAAGCAGTTTTAAACCACCTAATTAAAAAGAAAAAATGGTAAATTTTTTCTTGACAAACAATATATCCGTCCTTATAGTGGGGGAAAGTGGATGATTGTGGGGGGACTATATAGATGTCTGTGTTCAGGGGGAGATACTATCACACCATAGACAGTAAGGGAAGAATAATCTTTCCTACCAAGCTTCGTGAAGTCTTCGCCGAGAAATATGACAACAGAATGGTGATCACGAACTGGGACGGTTATCTTATGGCTTTCCCCTATGACGAGTGGAGGATATTAGAAGAGAAAGTCAGCCACCAGTCGATATTGAAAAAAGAAGTGAGAGAGTTTCAGCGTTTTTTCATGTCCGGTGCAGTTGATTGTACCTTTGACAGTCAGGGAAGAATTCTCATACCACCAGCACTTAGGGAATTTGCAAAACTTGAAAAAGATGTCGTTCTTGCGGGAATGATTAGAGTTATCGAGATATGGAGCAAAGAACACTGGGGAGATGAGATAGATAAAGCTTCCACCCATATAGCCGGCTTTAGCGAATATATGGCCAACCTGGGCATATAAACGGTATGGATTACTCCTTTCACACACCGGTAATGTTAAAGGAGACAATTGATTCTCTTGATTGTAACCCGGGAGGTATCTACCTGGACGGGACGATAGGAGGCGGGGGGCACGCCTATCATATACTTACGAAAACAGCCCCTGATGGAATCCTTATCGGAATTGACGCAGACGATGATGCGTTAACGGAATCGCAGCGCAGGCTGGACCAGTTTGGCAATAGAAAGATTCTTGTTAAGGGCAATTTTGCAGATATCGGGGAGATATTAGACGACCTGAATATAAAAGAAGTTGACGGGATACTGTTTGATCTTGGTGTTTCTTCACACCAGCTTGAAACGGCAGAACGTGGTTTCAGCTTCTCTTTAGACGCGCCCCTTGACATGCGGATGGATCGGAGGCAGAAGCTCAGCGCCTATGATCTTATAAATACACTTTCAGACAAAAAGTTAGAAAGGATAATAAAAAAATATGGCGAAGAAGTAATGGCCGGGAGGGTTGTCAGAGCTATTTCGGGAAAAAGGGCAATAGCCCCGATAAAAACGACCAAAGAGCTCGCCGCGATTATAGTTAAAGCACTACCCCCCCAGTTGAAAAGGAAAAGAACGCACCCAGCAACTAAAACCTTCCAGGCCTTAAGAATAGCTGTCAATGATGAGCTCTCAAATCTTTACAGGGCAATAAATGACGGCATTGACGTACTTAAAAAAGGAGGCAGGTTTTCCATAATTTCGTTTCATTCTCTTGAGGACAGAATTGTTAAGAACTTATTTCGCTCTTGGGAAAAGGGATGCATCTGTCCCCCCGATTTCCCGGTTTGTGCCTGTAAGCGAAAACCGAAGCTGAAGGTGCTGACCAGAAAACCGGTTATGCCGAGCAATGCGGAGATAGATTCCAATCCGAGAGCCAGAAGCGCCAGACTGAGAACAACTATGAGGGTTTAAAAATGTCTGCAAAGCATAGCAAAAAAGAGCGTTTGGAAATTAAATTTTCCACTGTGATTATTGTCAGCCTCGTTCTTATGGCAACTGCTCTCATCTATGTCTGGTCGCATCTACATTCTACAAAGGTGAATTATCTTATAGCAGAGGAAATAAGCATCAGGGACAACCTTATTGAAGAAAACAAAAGGCTGAAAATTGAATACGCTACCCTGAGATCGCCCCAGCGCATCGAGGCGATCGCCAGAGACAAATTAGGCATGCATTATCCTGAAAGGGAACAGGTTATTTTTATAAAATGAAGGGAAGAGCAAAAAAGTGGCTGCGGTTCAGGACAACAACTCTGCTTGTGTTTTTCCTGGTGTTGTTTATCGCTCTGATATCAAGGGCGTATCAGCTACAGGTTCTTTCAGGAAAGACTCTCAAGGTACAAGCGGATAAGCAGCATACGAGCACCCTGCAGTTTCAGCCTGAAAGGAGTCTTATACTTGACCGGAATGGCGAGAAACTTGCTGCAAGCATAATGGTAGATTCAGTCTGCGCGAATCCATCGAAAATAGATAATCTTGAGGAGGTTTCTTCAAAACTTTCGTCTGTTCTCGGGATAAAGAGAAGATCCCTTTTGAAAAAGCTTTCAAAATCAAGAAATTTTTGCTGGGTAGCAAGAAAAATTTCTCCCTCTCAGGCCGAAAGTGTAAAGGACATTGCTATCGAGGGAATTTTTTCAATAAAGGAACCTAAACGATTTTATCCTAACAGGGAACTGGCAGGTCAACTTCTCGGGTTCGCAGGTTTAGATTCAAGAGGGCTTGAAGGATTAGAACTAAAATATGACAGTTACTTAAAGGGATCCCCGAATAAAATCTTTCTGGGGAAAGATGCAAAAGGGGGGAAAATCTATTCAGGGGATAACCCAACTGCCGGGAAGAAAAGTAAAAACTACAATCTGATCCTTACCATAGATAGCAGAATTCAGTATCTAGTTGAATCACAGCTCAATGACGCCATCAAAAAAACGGGCGCAAAGGGAGGGGTTGCCGTTGTTATGAACCCAAAAACAGGTGAAATACTCGCGATGGCAAATATGCCCGGTTTCAATCCCAACACCTTCTTCAGATATTCTCCCGAATCATGGAAAAACAAAGTAATCACGGATTGCTTTGATCCCGGCTCAACATTTAAACCATTTCTGTTGGCAGCATCGCTGGAGGAAAACGTAATCGATGAGAACAACAGGTTCTACTGTGAGAATGGCTCTTATGCAGTGGGAGATAGAGTAATACGCGATGTAAAAAAATATGAAGACCTCTCCTTTCGGGAAATTATCAAATATTCAAGCAATATCGGCGCTGTCAAGATCTCGGAGGTACTGGGCAAGGAGAAATTTTATCAATATATCCAGAAATTCGGGTTCGGCTCAAAAACAGGAATAGACCTCCCCGGAGAATCTTCCGGAATCCTGAGACAAGCTGAAGACTGGACAAAGGTTGACACGGCAACCATATCTTTTGGTCAGGGTATTTCGGTAACGGCAATACAACTGATTTCCGCCTTCTCTGCCATAGCAAACCATGGTGTTTTGATGAAACCATATGTCGTCCGCGGACTGATTGACCAGAACAACCGGGTAGTCAAGGAATTTACACCTACAGTTATCAGAAAGGTAATCTCCCCGGCTACCGCTGAAAAGCTCACATCTGTTCTTATAGATGTCGTGGAGGGTGAAGGCGGTACCGGAAGGAGCGCTCAAATTGCCAACGTTACAATAGCAGGAAAGTCAGGAACATCTCAAAAATTTGATTTTGCTGAAGGCAGCTATTCGCACGACAAGGTCAGCGTCTCTTTTATGGGATTTTTTCCGGCCGAGGACCCGTGCGCAGTTATTCTTGTGGTGCTGGATGAACCTGCAAACCACAGATGGGGCGGGGTGGCAGCAGCACCCGTCTTCAAAAATATTGCTGAGAGTATATTGTATTGGGTAGAGCCCTCTTCTCTGACAACCTGTGCAACAAAGACCGGCAGGCATGATTCAGGTCCTACAAATCTGCCGGCATCCACCTCTGATGTCAACACTTCGGACATGGCGGATTACAGTGTTAAATATGTAAACCTGACCTCATCGGATGAATCGACCATGCCGGACTTCAGGGGTATGTCGATAAGAAATGCATTAAAGCTGTCACAGGAAAGGGGAATAGATTTGAAGATCGTGGGAAGCGGATGGGCGTTAAAACAGGACCCATTACCCGGAGTCCCCACGGAAAGCAACAAATCGTGTACCGTTTCCTTTAGTACCGGATATTAATGACATAGTTCTGAGTTCAAAGTTCAGAGTCAAAAGATTCAGAACTCGACACTAACTTTGAACTCTGAACTCAGAACTATATTAAGAGGAATTGATTTGCAACTGTCTCATTTAATAAAAGGACTCGATATTCTTGAGATATCCGGAGATAACTCGGGTGATGTCTCCTCCATCTGCTATGATTCGGGAAGGTGTGAGAAGGGGTCTCTATTTGTTGCTGTCTCCGGCCATAAATCTGACGGCCACGATTATATCTCTGAGGCGGTCAACGGAGGTGCACGATACATTGTGCATGAAAAGGATATCAACACAAAACCGGAGATAACTTATATAAAAGTTGCAGACAGCCGGCGGGCTCTCGGCGTACTGGGGAAAAATTTCTTTCAGAACCCTTCTTCCAAACTCTGCTTAATAGGCATCACGGGAACAAACGGAAAGACTACGGTAAGCTACATCCTGGAATCAATTCTCGCCTCCGCGGGACTTCAGGTTGGAGTAATTGGAACTGTAAATTATAGATTCAAGGGAAAGGCATTCCCCGCCCCAATTACAACACCAGAGTCCCTTGACCTGCAGAAGATACTCAGGGAAATGGTAGATTCCGGGATAACCCATGTAATTTTAGAAGTATCTTCTCATTCGCTCGACCTGCAAAGGGTGAATAGCTGCGAGTTTAATCTGGGAATATTTACAAATCTTTCCCGGGATCATCTCGACTATCACCATACCATGGAACGATACTTCCTGGCTAAAAAGATATTTTTCGAGGAGATACTTAATGTCGGTAAAAAGATGATCATAAACAGTGATGACATCTGGGGGCAGAAGCTCCTTGAAGAAATAAATAAAAAAGCAAAGACCTTCGGTATCAAAAGCGAATCTGATGTTTCAGCTGAAAATTTTACCATTTCACCGGACGGCATCAAGGGAGAGATAAAGACACCTCACGGCAAGTTTACCATACATTCTTCAATGATCGGAAAATTCAATCTGTACAATATTCTGGCTGCAACGACAGCAGCCCTGTCGCTCCGGATTCCGGAAGAGCACATTCAGGCCGGTATAGAAAATCTGAAGAACATACCCGGGCGCCTGGAAAAGGTGAGTGAACCGGGACAACCCGCGGTCTTTGTAGACTATGCCCATACGGAAGATGCCCTCAGAAGGGTACTCAAGAATTTATCCGAACTTAATAAGGGGAAGATTATTACCGTCTTCGGATGCGGCGGTGACAGGGACCGCGGAAAAAGACCGCTGATGGGAAATGCCGCCACAACTCTGAGCGATATCACCATCGTCACCTCCGATAACCCGAGAACCGAAGACCCGCTTACGATCATAAAAGAAATAGAAAAAGGGATCATCGGGTTAACAGGCACCACCGTGAAAAAGTATTCTCCGGAAGAGCTGAATAAAAATTTTAATAACAGAGGATACACAATTGTGCCCGATCGAAAGGCTGCAATTGAGCTTGCAATCGCCATAGCAAACGTTTTCGATACCGTTCTCATCGCTGGAAAGGGGCATGAGAATTACCAGATTACAGGAAATCGGAGGACTCCCTTCGACGACAGAATAGTAAGCGCGGAGGCGCTTAAAAAAGTGTCTAAATTTTGAAATATGAACTGTGTATTTACCGTAGACGAAATTATTGAGGCAACGGGCGGAAAAATAATAAAAAAAAGCTCCGGCGTGACATTCAAGGGGCTGTCCACCGATTCAAGGCACATCTCAAAGGGAGCACTCTTTCTGCCTATTGTAGGAGAAAGGTTTGATGGGCACAATTTTATAGCAGCCGCTATTAAGGACGGGGCCTTGGGATCACTGGTTCAAAGTGGTCTGGAAGAAAAAACCAAGGCTGTCTCCGGGAACGTCACTCTGATCTCTGTTAACGATACTTTGAAGGCCCTGGGAGATATTGCTCACTTCTGGCGGAAAAAATTTGAGCTTCCCATTATAGCCGTAACAGGAAGCTCCGGAAAAACAACAACAAAGGAAATGATTGCGGGGGTGGTTGGAACGACTAAAAGGACATTAAAAAGCCGGGGGAATTTCAATAATCTTGTTGGTCTTCCACTGACACTCCTTGAGATCAATGCAAATCATGAAGCGGCAATCGTAGAAATGGGAACAAACAGCAGTGGAGAAATTGGGAGACTCACAAGAATTGCTATGCCGGACGTGGGACTAATTACCAATATCGGTCCGGCTCACCTCGAAGGGCTTAAATCGATGGATGTGGTGAGAGAAGAAAAGTGGGATCTGTTCAACAATATGGGAAACAGAGGGACTGCCATTATCAATAACGATGATGATTCACTGCGTGAACTGGCCGGCCGGTGGGAAGGAGAGGCCGTGACCTTCGGCATTAAAAATGATGCCGATGTCCGTGCGGAACGTATCTCAAAACACGAAAGAATGGGGACAAAATTTACCCTCACTATCGGTGGAATATCCCGAGAACTAACAATGTCAACCTCAGGAGAGCACAATATCTACAATGCCCTTGCCGCCGCCGCGTCTTCCTGTGCCGTGGGCACCGAACACAATTTGATATGTGAGGGGTTACAGTCATTCAAACCTATCTCCGGACGCATGGAGATACTGAAATTGAAAAACGGGGCATTTTTAATTAACGATACATACAATGCCAATCCCACATCGGTCAGCGTTGCCCTGAAGACACTGAAAGATTTAAAGGAAAGAGGCGAAAGTACGGTCATCCTGGGAGATATGCTTGAGCTGGGCGTATGGGCGGAGGAAATGCATCAAGATATCGGAAGACTTATCGCGGATACCGGTGTTGACACAATCTTCCTCAGAGGGAAGTTCTCCCGCTCGGTCGCAGAAGGGGCAGTCAGGAGAGGTCTTAAAAGCAACCAGATATATTTCCCCGAAACTACAGAGGAGATAGCGACACATCTCCGACAGCATTTAAAAAAGGGGGACTGGGTGTTGGTGAAGGGATCAAGGAATATGAAAATGGAAGAAATTATCCAGGAATTAACCGGCGTGTTTGGGCTTGAAGAAACTGAAGGGTAAGGGGACTTAACAGTGCTGTACCACCTATTATATCCACTACATAAAACATTCTTTTACTTTAATGTGTTCCGATACATTACCTTCAGGACAATCTACGCGACGATAACCGCCCTGATTATCTGTTTTGTCCTGGGACCCTGGTTGATACGAAAACTTAAAACATTGCAAATCGGCCAGCCGATAAGGGGAAACGGCCCCGGTTCTCACCTGTCGAAGGAAGGAACCCCGACAATGGGGGGTATTCTTATTCTTTTAGCTGTAGTTGTATCGACTCTTCTCTGGGCTAATCTTACTACCGACTACATATGGTTAGTGCTCGTGGTAACGGTCGGGTTCGGCCTGATAGGCTTTATCGACGACCTGTGGAAACATATCAGCAAAAGCAGCGAAGGTGTGCCCGGTTATGTAAGGTTATTAGCAGAAACATTTATAGCCCTGTTTATCAGCGTTATTCTGTATATGAAACCGGGATTCAATTCATCTATAACCATACCCTTTTTCAAGACATTGCTTCCCGATCTGGGATGGGGTTATGTGATTTTTTCAACATTTGTAATTGTGGGGGCCGCAAATGCGGTAAATCTTACAGACGGGCTTGATGGACTTGCAACAGGCCCGGCTCTAATATGTTTTGCAACCTATCTTATGTTTGCATACTTCGCAGGTAACGTAAAAATATCAGGATACCTGCAGATACCTTATGTGTCGGGAGCAGGGGAACTCACCATCTTTTGCGGGGCCATGACGGGTGCATGCCTCGGTTTTCTCTGGTTCAACACCTACCCTGCCCAGATTTTTATGGGTGATGTGGGGTCTCTTTCTCTTGGTGGCGCTCTTGGAACCATGGCTATAGTAACAAAACAGGAGATGCTCCTTGCCATTGTAGGCGGGATATTTGTGTTGGAAACTATTTCAGTCATATTCCAGGTCGGCTGGTTCAAGATGTCGGACGGTAAGCGTATCTTCAGGATGGCTCCGATCCACCACCATTTTGAACTGAATGGATGGGCGGAACCGAAAGTCATCGTACGATTCTGGATTATCTCAATAATCCTGGCTCTCATCGCCATAAGTACTCTGAAGCTGAGATGATACGCAGATTCTCACAGATTATTAAAGAACAATTTAAGTGATTGCTATAAGTTATGGATAGGTTGGAGTGACGGTTTATGGATCTGAATGGGAAAAGGGTACTGGTTGTCGGCTTGGGTAAGACAGGTGTTGCAACTGTCAGGTTCCTGACAGAAAAAGGTGCAGTGGTTTTTGCAAGTGATGAAAAGCCGGCATCAGAACTTGTGGATGCAACCTCTGCACTTGGGGATTTGAATGTGAACATGCAGCTCGGCGAACACAGGCTCGACGTCATGTCTCAAACGGATATGGTCGTACCATCACCCGGTGTCCCGCCATTTAACGTAATGCTCTTAGAAGCGGCAAAGAGGGGAATCCCCATTTTAAGCGAGATAGAACTCGCCTGGAGATTTCTAAAAAGACCGATGATAGCTATTACCGGGACCAACGGAAAGACAACGACGACTACATTATTAGGAGAAATGCTCAAAAAGGCGGGGAAAAAAGTGTTCGTCGGAGGTAACATCGGAAACCCCTTAATAGACTATGTAAACGGAAAACAGGAAGACGATTATGTGGTTGTTGAGGTTAGCAGTTTTCAGCTGCAGTGGGTTGAGCTTTTTAAACCCCTTATATCCATACTTCTGAATACAACCTACGACCACCTGGATTACCATGGAACATTTGAAGAATATTACTCAATCAAAGAGAGGATTTTTAAGAATCAAAACGGTGATGACCTCGCCATACTCAATGCGGATGATCCGCTATCACCATCACTTTCAAACAGAATTCGGGCGGAGATTACCTGTTTCAGCTCTTCCAAAAAGCTGACCGAAGGTATTTTCCTCAATGGTCAGGGTTTGAGATTCGGCGATGAAATTTACCCGCGTGAGATGATCAAACTTCCAGGTGTTCATAATATAGAAAATGTTATGGCCGCTCTGGTTGCGGCAAGAAGATGTGGATGCCACCCTTCTGCTATCATCTCAGCGGTAGAGGAATTTAAAGGAATACCGCACAGGATAGAATTTGTCGGTCAAAAAGACGGGGCTGAGTTTTATGACGATTCCAAGGCAACTAATGTCGATGCAGTTGTAAGGGCGCTGGAGACCTTTACCGGGCCGGTTATTCTCCTTCTCGGAGGGAGAAACAAGGGTGGAGATTTCATGGTATTAGCCGGACCAATCAGGGAAAAGGTTAAGCAGCTTGTCCTGTTTGGTGAGGCAGGAGAGGAGATAAACTCCATTATCGGCGGAACAGTTCCAACCAGGCGTGTACTCTCCCTCAAGGATGCGGTTCGCTTTGCCTGTGCTTGCTCCTCTTCCGGCGATGTCGTTCTGCTCTCTCCGGGATGTGCAAGTTTTGACGAATTTGCAAACTACAAGGAACGCGGAAGATATTTTAAAAAACTTGTAAGGAACCTCTGATATGGACAAAAAGAATCCTGCCCGCTCCTGCCTGACTATGGCAGGCGGGCCTGACATCATTCTTCTGCTTGTTACCCTTATCCTCGTCACTTCGGGCACTGTGATGATATACAGCTCAAGCTCAGCCATCGCCGCAGCAAGATTCGGAGACGGATACTTCTTTATCAAGAAACAGGTCATGTTTGTCGTCCTGGGACTTGGGGTAATGATCGTACTCTCCAGGATACCTTACTACTATTTAAGAAAAGTGGCCTATTTCAGTATTTTATTTTCTGTTGCGCTCCTCTCACTGCTTCTGATCAGGGGTCTGGGAACCAGAGTGGGCGGCGCCACAAGGTGGCTTGACCTCGGAGTATTTTCATTCCAGGTAACGGAACTTGTCAAGGTCTCCTTCGTCCTCTTCCTGGCTCACTTCCTGACCAAGAAAGAGGAACATATAAAGGAGTTTAACAAGGGTTTTTTGCCGCCCCTGATAATAACGACCATTATTATCGTCCTCATATTACTGCAGCCCGATTTTGGCACGGCGATGATCATGGCAATGCTACTAATATTTGTACTCTATCTGGCCGGAAGCAGGATCTTACACCTGGCCGGTTTAGCAGCTCTTCTTGTTCCGGCGGGTTTTATGCTGGTGATGCACAAGGGTTACCGTTTAGACAGATTTCTAAGTTTTCTCGATCCCTGGAAGGACCCCACAAATTCAGGCTTTCAGATCATTCAGTCTTTCCTCTCCTTCGGATCCGGTGGAGTGGCCGGTGTCGGGCTCGGAAACAGCATGCAGAAACTCTTTTATCTTCCCGAACCGCATACGGATTTTATCCTTTCTGTTATAGGTGAGGAGAGTGGTTTTATCGGGATTACGATTATTATTCTGCTGTTCGTCATCTTCGTACTCCGGGGATTTATGATTTCATACAGGACTCCTGACTTATTTGGAACACTCCTCGCTTCGGGTCTGACGATACTTATCGCCCTGGGGGCATTTATAAATATGGCTGCAGTTATGGGATTAATCCCGACCAAGGGGTTGGTTCTTCCGTTTCTCAGCTATGGGGGGACATCTTTAATTATGACTCTGGCAACGGTGGGGGTGCTTTTGAACATATCATCCCACCGGGAATGAAGGGCAATGGGTGAAAAGTTCAAAGTTTACTTGTATTTGAACAAGGGACCTTGATGTGAAGATAATAATAGCAGGTGGAGGAACAGGCGGACACCTCTTTCCGGGAGTGGCTGTTGCAAAGGAATTCCTGAAAAGGGACAAAAAAAATAGAATCCTTTTCATCGGAACCGGAAAAGGATTGGAAGCAAGGATATTACCGGACATGGGTTTTCAACTGAAAACCATTGATGTAGAGGGCGTTAAGGGAAAAGGCATTGTAAAATCAATCCGTGCCTCATTAAAGATTCCCTGGAGTATATTTCAGTCGCTTATGATTGTCCGTGAATTTTCCCCGGATATGGTTCTTGGCGTCGGGGGGTATGCATCCGGGCCGACAGTGATAACGGCTCATTTTATGGGTATCAAGACCGCAATCGCCGAACAGAACGCCATACCCGGGGTAACAAACAGAATACTCGGCAGGTTTGTCAACAAGATATTCCTTGCCTTTCCCGAAACAAAGAGATTTTTTTCCGAAGAGAAGGCGGTGGTTACAGGAAATCCTGTCCGGGAAGAATTCCTGGAAGAGAAAAAGATTTCAGACAAGACAGACGGCAGATTTACGCTACTTATATTCGGCGGAAGTCAGGGCGCTCATACGATAAACAGGGCTGTCTGTGATTCTCTCGAATATCTGAAAGAGATAAAGGGCAGATTGAAAATTATTCACCAGACGGGAGAAAGTGATTCTAAATGGATCGCAGATGTTTATACGGATTATGGGATTGATGCCGACGTCTTTCCATTTATAGGTAATATGGCGCAGGCTTTTGGAGCGGCGGATTTACTGGTGTGCAGGGCAGGAGCAACATCCATAGCTGAAATAACAGCGAGCGGGAAAGCTGCCATCTTTGTGCCATTTCCCTTTGCAGCAGGTAATCATCAGACAGAAAACGCAAGGGTTTTAACAGATGCAGGGGCTGCCGAGATGATCCAGGAAAGAGAACTCAGCGGCAAACTCTTCGCGGAAGTTATTCTGCGACTTTACCGCAATCCTGAAGCGGTAAGGAAAATGGAGGAAAAATCCTCCGGATTTAGAAATATGAGGGCCGCATCAGACATTGTCGATGAATGTCTGGCGCTGCGCAAAGCACAAAGTGCATAGCACGCGATCTGGAAAAAGGAAGTTGTGCCAATTTACAGAAATCAGGGGCCAATGAAAGGTGGTGGGCTGTTGCTCAAACAAACAATCTTTTGAGCTGTAGTGAAAACGTTTTTTGCGAATAAATCTTGGCTACGTGAAAGATAAGCGATTTCCGGTATTTAAGCCCTAAGGGTGAGTCTTAAAATCGCATGAGCGAGCTTTAGATTTATCAAAAAACCTCCCTGGCAAAGCAAAAAGGATTTTGGGCAACAGCCCGTTAAAACCGGGAAGTCCGGCAGACAGCAATGAACTTATAAATTTGCTGTCAGATAACAAGGAGTTTTATGTACAGAAAGGTAAAAAACATACACTTCGTCGGTATAGGTGGTATCGGCATGAGCGGTATAGCAGAGGTGCTGCTAAATATGGGCTATACCATCAGCGGATCTGATCTTAATGAAACGGAGATTACAAAGCGTCTGGCCTCACTGGGTGCTAAAATTTCCTACGGCCATCGTGCATCCAATCTTAAAGAGGCTGATGTCGTTGTCACATCGACCGCCGTTGAAAAAGATAATCCTGAGGTACTCGCCGCACATCAAAGACATATTCCTGTTATCCCGCGTGCGGAGATGCTGGCAGAACTTCTCAAGATGAAGTTCTCCATAGCGGTATCCGGGTCTCACGGAAAAACAACAACAACCTCCATGGTTGCTACTATACTTGCCCATGGCGGTCTCGATCCCACCATGGTGATAGGTGGAAAGCTGGCAAGTATAGGAAGCAATGCAAGGCTTGGTGACGGAGAATATATCGTGGCTGAGGCCGATGAAAGTGATGGCTCGTTCCTCAGATTGAGTCCATCTATTTCAGTTATTACAAACATTGATCGTGAACATCTTGATTACTACCGGGACATTGAAGAAATCAAGGAGGCCTTTTTGCAGTTTGCCAATATTGTTCCCTTTTACGGCTCCACGATACTCTGTCTCGATGACGATAATGTAGTCGACATACTTCCCGACATAAAAAGAAGGGTCATTACATACGGCCTTTCAGACCAGTCTGACTATCAGGCAAGGAATATATCCTTTGAAGGATCATCATCAACCTTCGACTTATACTACAGGGGTGATTTACTTGGAGATATCTCACTGAATGTCCCGGGACTTTTTAATGTCTATAATTCTATGGCAGCGATTGCCGTTGCCCGTGAACTCGGTATGGATTTCCCTAAAATCAAAGAGGGTATTAAATCTTACGTCGGTGTTCATCGGAGATTAGAAATCAAGGGCGAGGTGATCGGTATAACCGTTATTGATGACTACGGCCACCATCCGACCGAAATCAGAGCAACTTTAGCAGCTGCAAAACAGGCGTGGAATAAGCGGATTATTGTCGTTTTTCAACCTCACCGATACACCCGCACCAGAGCGCTCTTCGATGATTTCCTGACGGCCTTTCCCGATGCGGATATCCTGATCCTGACCGATATATATGCCGCCAGTGAAAAAAAGATAGAGGGCGTTCATTCATCGGGTCTGTGTAAGGGTATCAAGAATCACGGGCAAAAAGACGTAATCCATATATCAGGTTTTGACCGGATCGTTGACCACTTGCTGGCAATAGCCGAACCCACGGATGTGATCATCACGCTGGGAGCAGGTGATGTCTGGAAGGTTGGTGAGGAATTTTTGAGGAAGGCCTTTGTAGAATTTCAGGCCGAGGAAGCCGAATGATCAGAAAAAAGGCATTTCAGGAAAAATTAGAGAGTATCGTCTCCGGCAAGGTTTTCTTCAGAGAACCGATGGACAGACATACTTCTATCGGGGTTGGCGGAATGGCCGATGTACTGATATTTCCCGGAAGCATTGAGGAGCTCAGCCGGCTTATTTCGTATCTGAGCGATTGTAATGTGCCGTTTATCCCGGTGGGCAACTGCACAAATCTTATAGTAAGGGACGGCGGGTACAGGGGTGTCCTGGTTTCCTTAAAAAAACTCAGGACTATTGACTATCAGCCACTACCAGTATCAATTTACGCGGAAGCCGGAGTCCCTCTTTCCGAAATCGTCAACCTGTCGATAAAAGAATCTCTTGCCGGTATAGAATTTTGTGCCGGCATCCCCGGATCGGTAGGTGGCGGTGTAAAAATGAATGCCGGTGCCTACGGCAGTGAACTGAAAGACATCGTTAAAACGGTATCACTGATCAATGGTGTAGGAGAGATAAAGATTGCGCGAAGAAACGAACTTGAATTTGAATACAGGAATCTCAATCTTCCGGAAGGAACTATTATCCTCGGTGCAAAGTTTTTATTCACAAATGGGTCTGGGGAAGAGATTGAGGAAAGGATTTCAAAGATTATCAGTATGAGAAAGAAAAAACACCCTCTTGAATATCGCAACGCCGGTTCCATATTCAAGAATCCACCGGATATCTCCGCCGGCAAGATCATAGATGATCTTGGGCTCAAGGGGAAAAAGGCCGGTGGTGCAAAGATATCTGAAATACATGGAAATTTCATTGTCAATTCCGGGGGAGCAAAAGCAAGGGATGTAATTTCACTAATAGATATGACACAAAAAAGGGTTCTGGAAGAAAGAGGTATTCATCTCGAAACAGAAGTGAAGATAATAGGCGTCGACTTATGAAGAAATCGATTAAAACAACAATCGCAACGAAAAAAAACAGGTTAAAAAGACGCTCGGTGAAGATTTTTATCGAAATTTTGAAGGGGTTAGCGCTGATCGTAACCGTCATCGCTTCAGCTTCCCTGATGATACTTGCATACAATTATATGATCAGCGCACCTTATTTTCAAGTTGAAAATACGACTATCAAGGGATGTGAAAGGATCACGGAAAAGGAAGTTTTAACTCTTGCCGGCATAAAACCATTTCAAAATATCCTGGCGATAAATCCGGGTGAGATAGCACGAAGGATCAATTCAAATCCCTGGGTAAAAGATGTCTCAATAGAAAGGGGGCTCCCCAACAGGCTGGTAATAGAGGTTAGAGAAAGGAAGGCTTCTGCCCTTGTTAAGGAGAAGAGAGGCATCTATTTTATGGATAGCAGCGGAAACATATTCGAAAAACTAAAAAACGGAGAGAAGACAGATCTCCCTATTCTTACCGGATTTGATAAGAATACGGCTCTCTTAAAAAAATCGATCGAGCTCATCGCCTGTCTCTCAGCCAATAGCGGTTCCCCTGAGATAAGGAATGTCTCGGAAATTCATGGAGATGAAATTTTCGGGTTCTCCATTTTTACCGACAGCGGTCTGTGTATACAGCTCGGCTTCGAGAACTACGAAAAAAAACTAAAAAGGTTAAAATCTGTCATAACCGACCTTAGAAGAAAGAATTTGGATAAAGAATGTATATGTATCGATGTGAGCAATCCGAGCAGGGTTGTTGTTAAAAGGAAAACTACTCTAAAAGAAGGTTACAAGACATAGCAAAGGCAGAAAGACCATGGGAAAAAACGAAAATGTAATTGTCGGGCTGGACATAGGAACCACTAAGGTCTGCGCCATTGTCGGCGGAATAACGGATACCGGTATCGATATTATCGGGATAGGTTCCCACCCTTCTGCAGGATTGAGAAAAGGGGTTGTGGTCAATATCGAAAGTACCGTAAATTCCATAAAAGGGGCCGTGGAGGAGGCTGAACTTATGTCCGGCCACGAGATTTCCTCCGTCTTCACAGGAATTGCAGGGGGACATATCAGTGGTCTCAACAGTCATGGTATCGTGGCAGTAAAGGGTCGTGAGATCGACGAGAACGATGTGAAGAGATCAATTGAAGCAGCAAAAGCTATAGCTATTCCACTCGACAGAGAAGTCCTTCATGTATTGCCCCAGCACTACATTGTAGACAACCAGGATGGGGTGAAGACTCCGGTAGGAATGTCCGGTGTCCGGCTCGAGGCCAAAGTTCATATCATCACAGGTGCTATCACGTCTGCGCAAAACATTATCAAATCTGTAAACCGTGTAGGACTCGACGTAAATGATATCGTCCTGGAACAATTAGCATCGAGTGAGGCGGTTCTCAGTTCCGATGAAAAGGACCTAGGGGTAGCGATAGTGGATATTGGCGGAGGTACAACTGATATAGCCGTATTTTACGAAGGAAGCATTAAACACACTGCCGTTTTGTCCCTTGGCGGAAACTATCTGACAGGAGATATTGCCGTCGGTCTCAGAACACCAACCGTTGAGGCGGAAAAAATAAAGATAAACTATGGATGTGCTTATACACCTCTGATTCCGAAAGATGAAATTATAGAAGTTCCCAGTGTTGGTGGAAGGGACCCGAGAAAAGTCTCTCGTCAGATACTCGGGGAAATTATAGAGCCACGCATGGAGGAGATCCTCAATCTGGTGCACAGAGAAATAGTCAAATCCGGCTACGATGATCTCCTGGCTGCCGGTGTCGTTTTAACAGGAGGAACCGCTATTCTGGAAGGAATAACAGAGTTAGCCGAACAGATATTCAACATGCCGGTGAGAAGAGGATATCCGATAGGCATAGGCGGACTTACCGATATAGTCAACAGTCCCATGTATGCAACCGGCGTGGGATTAATAATCTATGGAAGCAAGGATTATTACAGGAACGTTTTTAAAAGGAGTGATGGAAATATATTTAACAGAGTAAACAGAAGGATGAAAAGATGGTTCACAGAATTCTTTTAGGAGGAAAGACTTATGTTTGAATTAATAGAATCTACATTAAATTCTGCAAAGATCAAGGTTGTCGGGATTGGTGGAGGGGGAGGTAACGCCGTGAACACTATGATATCCTACGAACTTAAAGGCGTGGATTTTATCGCGGCGAATACCGATTCTCAGGCCTTGGGAGCATCGCTTTCACCCACAAAGATTCAGCTTGGTGCGGAAATTACAAAAGGGCTCGGTGCCGGTTCAGATCCTGATGTCGGAAAAAGGGCAGCTGTCGAATCAACAGATGCCATAAAGAGCGCTCTCGCAGGGGCGGATATGGTTTTCGTTACCGCTGGTCTGGGCGGGGGGACAGGAACGGGGGGCGCACCTATTGTGACTGAGATTGCAAAAGAACTAGGGGCCTTAACCGTTGCCGTCGTTACAAAGCCTTTTCAGTTTGAAGGTAAGAAGAGGCAAAAACAGGCAGAGGAGGGGATTTTGGAACTCCGAAGCACCGTGGATTCTCTCATAGTAATCCCCAATCAGAGACTCCTCAGTATAGGGGGAAGAACAATGCCGCTTCTCGATGCCTTCAAGAAGGCAGATGAAATACTCTTCCATGCCGTTAAGGGAATTTCCGACCTGATCATGGTACCGGGATTGATCAATCTTGATTTTGCCGACGTGAGGAATATCATGTCGGAGATGGGATTGGCCCTCATGGGTACCGGCATCGCGAGCGGTGAAAGCAGGGCTGTAGAGGCGGCTCAAAAAGCGATATCTTCTCCTCTGCTGGAAGACAACACGATTCAAGGTGCACGCGGGGTCCTCCTCAATATAACGGGAGGATCAGACATGACTCTCGATGAGGTCAACGAAGCATCATCTCTGATCCAAGCGGAGACCCATGAGGATGCTAACATTATCTTCGGAACCGTTGTCGACGACTCTATGGGAGATGAAATACGTATCACGGTTATCGCTACCGGCTTTAAAGAATCCGGGAAAAAGAAACACGATATACCAGACATGTTACAGCTCGACGGCCACAAGAAAGAGGACCTGTCCCAGCCTACCTTTATCAGGAAGGAGAGAACTGCAGATACTCCTAATGTGGTCAGGATGGGACTGATAGATGACAGCGCGGAAGGCGATTTTGAAATCCCGACATTCCTGAGAAAACAGGCAGACTGAAATAGCAAGGAGTAAGGAGTATGCAGAAATCAGTAGGCAGTTATTGGATATTTCCTCCTTTATCCACTACTGTTTACTCCCTACTGCCTACTGCTTACTGAACATAACATGTCCTGGAAGCTCAAAAAAAGATACAGAAATATTCTGTCTAAGGAGAAAGGTTATCAAAAAAATCTATGGGGAAACAGAATAACTGTTTGTCTTGCCTATCCTCATTATTATCGGACAGGAATGTCAAACCTCGGATTTCAAACGCTATATGCCCTTTTCAACAGTCACCCTTCATTCTTATGTGAAAGGGTCTTTCTTCCCGATCCCGACGATGAAGCCACATTCATCTCGAAATCGACCCCCCTTTTCAGTCTGGAGTCTCAGAAACCCCTTGCGGATTTCGATATCATTGCTTTTTCCATCTCTTTCGAAAACGATTATCCTAATATCTTAAAAATTCTTGCTATGTCGAGAATCGATCTTCTCGCCCATCAAAGGAGAAGCGAAGAACCTCTTATCATCGGGGGCGGCATTTCGGTTACTCTTAACCCTGAGCCCCTGGCCGACTTTTTCGATCTTTTTATTTTAGGAGAAGGAGAAGAGGCGATACCCGAGTTTCTTGATATCTTTGAAGAATCCCACAATCTCGGACTCTCCCGCCATGAGACGCTCTCCCGGGTGCAAAAAGAGGTCGAGGGCGCCTACGTTCCGAGATTTTATTCTGTTTCGTACAACGAAGATGGTCTCATAAAAGAATTTACGCCATCGCACTCCTCATTTCCTCAAGGAATCAGTAAACGGACGGTCGGTGATATAAATGCATTTAACACCGACCAATCCATTATTGCACCGGATACGGAATTCGGGGACATGTTTCTGTCAGAGGTGAGCAGGGGCTGCGGGCGGGGGTGCCGTTTCTGTGCCGCCGGTTTTGTATACAGACCTGCGAGATTCAGAAAACTGGAAATTCTCGAAGAGTCTATCACCAGGGGACTTGAACAGCAAAAAAAAATGGGACTGCTCGGCACTGCGGTATCCGATCACCCCGATCTTGTTTCGCTTTGCCAGTCAATACTGAAAAAGAACGGGAAACTATCGATCGGCTCTCTCAGACTTGACAGATTGAACAAAGAAATGGTCTCGTTGCTCCGGAAAGCCGACGTGAAAATGGTATCCCTCGCTCCGGAGGCGGGCTCTCAGAGATTGAGAGACCTGATCAATAAGAAAATTACAGAATCTCACATCTTCGACAGTGTGGAATTATTAATAGAAAAAGGTATCCTTAACATAAGGCTCTATTTCATGGTGGGTCTTCCCACCGAAGTTCCCGAGGACATAGAGGCAATAATCGATCTTGCCAAAAGAATCAAATACCATGCGATAAAATATTCAGCGGGGAAAAGAGCGTTTCGAAGGATCACCCTCAGTATAAATCAATTTATCCCCAAACCGGCCACACCTTTCCAATGGCAGGGTCTTGCGGACACAAATGTGGTAAGAAGAAGAATCAGAAAGATCGAGTCCTCTTTAAGGAAGGAGTCATCCGTAAAAGTAATCCACGACATCCCAAAATGGAATTATATCCAGGCCTTTCTGTCTCTGGGCGACAGATCGGCGGGACAGGTGCTTCTTTCCGTTCATAAAAACAACGGCAACTGGTCGCAGGCCTTCAAAGAGATCAATATAAATCCCGATTTCTACGTCTATCGGCAGAAGGATATTGATGAAATCCTCCCCTGGGATTTTATCGACCACGGGGTCAGCAGAGAATTCCTGATAAAGGAATATCGGAAGGCTTTATCTGAAAAAATAATCCCATGAGAAAGATTTGAAAATACCGCGGGCAGGCCACTCAAGATAAAAAAAGCTTTTTTATCTCACTTTTTAACACTTTCCCCATGGTATTTTTTGGTAACTCTTTAATGAAAACAATCTCCTTGGGACATTTCCATTTATGAATATGCTCCCTGCAGAACTCTTGAATATCTTGCGCTTCCACCTTGGAGCCAGGCCTTGTAATAACAGCCGCAACAACCTTTTCTCCCCACTTTTCGTCCTCGATACCTACCACAGAAGAATCAACTACATCTTCAAGCTTGTTAATAACCTCCTCCACCTCTTTCGGAGAGATATTTTCCCCACCTGATATAATAATATGTTTGAGGCGATCGGTCAGGTAATAGTATCCGTCATCATCGACTCTTCCCAAATCACCGGTTTTAAACCATCCTTTTTCAAACGAGTCGGCTGTCACTTCAGGCTTCCGCCAGTAGCCTGAAGTAATGGAGGGACCTTTGAGCCAGATTTCACCGGTTTCACCGGGAACCACATCCACCAATGTTATAGGGTCTACTATTCTCACCTCGAGATCCGGCAGGGGCACTCCGATAGATCCGGGTTTTCTCATACCCCTGATCTGGTTTGAAAAATTCATCCCGGTTTCCGACATGCCCTCCCGCTCCACGGGTTCCTTGCCAAAGATCTTCTTTATTTTCTCAAAATCCTTAACCGAGAGCGGCGCCGAACCTGATGTCCATAATCGCATGTGCTCAAAGTTCAGTTTCTCTTCCCCCAGATAATTTATCATCTTACCATACATAGAGGGAACCGCCATAAACACGTTACAAATATATTCTCCGGCTCTTCTTGACAATACCTCCATTACTTTCTCCGGTGAAAATTTGTCAAGCATAACCACATGAGCCCCTGCCATTAAGGCGGTATGAAGGGCATAGTTAAGTCCATGAACATGAAAAAGGGGAAGCGAGTGACAGAGTACATCAGATTCCGTTATCTCCCATATCTTCATGATATTTTTTGCGTCATGAACAAGATTCTCCTGGGCAAGAACAGCCCCTTTAGGTTTTCCTGTAGTTCCTGACGTGTAAATGATAAGACCCGAATCTTCCGGCCCGACATCTACTGGAGGTACACTATCCGGTGCGGATCGAAAAAAATCGATATTCTCATAAGGCCTTTCGGTTTGAACCACAATATTGGTGAGCTCCGGATCTATTGCTTTTATGGTTGCCTCCTGTTCTGTTCCTGACAACACCAATTTTGCCTTTGCATCCTCAAGCAAATATTCGACCTCTGCCTTTTTAAATTCAGGATTCAAAGGAACCGCAATAACTCCTATTTTTTGAAGCGCAAGATGCGCGACTACGAAACCCACAGATTTCTGGAAGAAGAGAATTACCCTGTCCCCTTTTTCAACCCCCAAATCCAGGAAGGTATTCGCCATTCGATTGGCATCCTGATCCAATTCCCGGAAGGTAATCTCTGTTTCTATCGCACCTTCACGAAGAAAGCTTATCACAATCTTTTCCCCCCGCATCAAGCAACTCTCCATAAAACAATCTTTTAGAGTTTGACTGTTCATATTTCACCCCCGTTGGTATGTTTCAAAAATAATCTTTTAATTTAGAATTTTATTAAACTACAAGCTCAGCGTTATCCGGTCGAGTATTGGGCAAACGCTTCGGCAATTAACCAGGATTTTACCTTACCGGAAAGTCAGACTTGCAGAATTCCTTTGTTGAGATGCTCCAGCATATCGTCTCAGGTTCCAAGTACCTTTGGATCAAAAAACGATTCAGAGATGGTTCAGAATCATGCGAGAAGTCATTTATGAACAGGAGATGAAAGAGTCCTCTCTTTTCTTTCATGTGAGATTGAGATAGATGGATGAAGCCATGTTTAGCGGTAAAGGTGCTTGTAAGCGCGGCTGGGGCGCATCCCGAAAGAGTCCACAATACGAAACGTATTATACGGATCGGAAACTCCTGCCCGGAGGGTGGTTTCCAATCGTTAACAAAAAAATCCGACTTGTTCTCAGAGTCCCCATCCACACTTTTCACAGGTCTTGATATCCGGAGGAGATTTTTGCTTTATATTCTCCTTCTGGGGGATATTTTTTTTTGATTTTTCAGTCTTAAAAAAGTTCTTTATCTTATCTTTCAAGACTTTCCCCAGAGTATTTTTCGGTAACTCTTTCAGAAAAAACCCTCCCTGAAATATTTTAACTTATATCTGCCCTTTACTTCGTCTAAGAAACGGGGCATACGGGGGGCGCTCCCGGTTAACATCCCGATAAATATTATCTCATTTTGCAATCATTTGTAAACAATATTTTGCCCCGTATTAAAGACGATGGATCCGGTTTAAAGATTCTACTTCTCCATAAATCTGGCTGGAGGCTTATAGAGTCCTCCCGACCATTCCACGAGGTCATCCATAGACTTGGCCGCAAGTAGATCGCGGGTAGCGTCCTTGACATTGATGTCCAGGTCCTCAGGATACTGAACCAGTTTCTTGTCTCTCATCTTTGCTACCGTGTTTTCATCAACCAGGCTCCCCAGAGGGGCTTTACCGGCAACCGAACATATCGCCGCCTTCCTCTCCTCAAGATCCTTGCACCTGTAGAGATAGGCAACCCCAACATCGGTCACAATGTGGGTCAAATCCCGGCCATAGATCATTACGGGGGGAATGGGAAAATTGGCCCTTTCGGCCAGTTCCCAGGCATCGAGTTTTTCCACGAAGGTGGGGCTTTCCGGTTTCTTGCAGGATTGAACGATCTGGACAACCAGCTTTTTGCCTGTAGGAACAGGACCGTTCAGGAGACTGTTAATGGCATAATTCTCTCCAACCTTACCCCATGCGGCGCTGAAATGGCGTCTGCCAGCGGCGTTGCATCCCATATTGGGGGCGCCACCGAAACCGGATATCCTCTGGATGGTTGCTGTTGAGCTGTTACCGTACGGATCTATCTGCAGGGTGGACCCGATAAACATATCGACGGCATAGTGGCCTGCCACCTGTGAAAAGGTCCTGTTTGATCTCATGGTTCCGTCAGGGCCTACAGGAAATATATCGGAGCGCTTCTCAATATACTCTTCCATGCCGATCTCCGAACCGAAGGGGTAGATAGACTCCACAAACCCCGATTCAATGGCGGGTATCATCGTGGGGTGAGGATTCAGTGCCCAGTGGGTGCAGATCTTACCCTTTAACCCGAGCTCTTTGGCATAAGTGGGCAGCAGTAATTCGATCGCTGCGGTGTCGTACCCGATCCCATGGTTCAGAGAGGTGACACCATAAGGTGCATAAATACCCTTTATGGCCATCATTGCCATCAGGACACTGACATCAGAAATCTTTGCGGGATCCCTTGTGAAAAGGGGTTCGATATAATAGGGGGCCTCAGTAGGTATGACGTAATCTACCCAGTCACCCGGTATATCAACTCGCGGTATCTGTTCTTCAATGGAATTTACCTGGGCTATAATAATACCTTTCTTGAATTTCGTTGCTTCTACGAGGGTCGGTGTTTCTTCAGTATTGGGTCCGGTATAAAGGTTTCCATGCTTATCTGCGGAATTAGCCGCAACAAGGACAACCCTGGGGATCAGGTCAAGGAAGCATCTTCCAAATAATTCAATATAGGTGTGGATCGACCCGAGTTCCAGTTCCTTTTTGATAACCATGTCAGCAAGCTCTTTGCTCTGAGGACCTGAATAGGAAAAATCTATTTTTGTGGCGATTTTCCTTCTGAATACGTCCAGGTGTTCGGGCAGGGCGACCACGGACTGAACCATATGGAGATCGTGTATCTTTTTAGGATCGACCTGGGATAGGGCCTTGGCGAGAAAAGAGGCCTGTTTCTGATTGTCGCCTTCAATACAAACCCTGTCGTAAGGTTCAATGACGGCCTCAAGAAGTCTGACAGCATCCTTCTCTTGAATAATCTTTCCGGAAGGGTTCAGTATCTCTCTGACTCTTTTGAGCCGGGATGAAGTGTTATCAGATAGAGAATTCCATTTCCGGTCTTCTTTCTTGGTCATTTTCATTCCTCCCTGTTTTGAGGTTGGATTTAATAATTATCGATTTTTTAATATCCGCAAGGGGATAATCGTTTGAGTGCTTTTACAGAGTCTCTTTATTAATCACTCCTTCTTTTTTCAGTTGATTAATATCTTCGTCCGAATATTTAAGGATTTCCCTCAAAACTTCTTCTGAGTGCTGTCCCAGAAGAGGAGCAGGGGCATATACTTCGCCCGGTGTTTCAGACAGGCAAATCGGTGAACCGGAAATTTTCATCCTGCCCACCCCCGGCTGGTCTATTTCTACAAGCATTTTTCGATATGCGATGTGCGGATCCTCACAGATTTCCTTCAAGTTATTTATCGGAGAATAAGGTAAGCCTGCCGTATCGAAAATATCAACCCACTCCCTGGTAGTTCTTTTTTCCAGTTCAACAGCAAGTATTGGAATAAGTTGACTTTTATTCTCATTTCTAAGGGGATTCGTCTCAAATCTCGGGTCATTGATCAAATCTCCCCTTTCAATCACCTTACAAAATGTAGCCCACAGATAATCGTTTCCGATAGGCGTTATGATCCATGAATCTTTTGTCTTAAACCCCTGAAAAGGCGTTATGGAAGGATGCGCGCTTCCCAACGGCCCCGGAATAGTTCCACTAATTGTGTATCTGGCAACGGCATTTTCCAGCACGGCAAACAGACCGTCCACCATTGCACCGTCATAATGCTGTCCCTTCCCCGTATTTTCACGATGCATTAATGCGGCAAGAATCCCAATTACAGCCTGATGACCGGCGAAGATATCCCCAACGGACGTCCCTACCCTGCATGGAGGCCCTCCTTCCGGTCCCGTAACACTCATAATACCGCTATAACCCTGAGCCACCATGTCATAGGCCGGACGCGTGTCATATCCGGGAAGGGTGTCATGGCCGAAACCGCATATAGAAGCATAAATTACTCTTGGATTTATTTTTTGAATATTCTCCCAATCAAAACCGAGCTTTTTCATCGTCGTTGGCCTGAAATTTTCCACAACAATGTCGGAAACTTCAATTAGCTCGTGAAGTATCTTTTTCCCTTTCTCATGTTTCAAATTCAGGACCATGCTTTTCTTGTTACGGTTAAGGCTTATAAAATAACCGCTCCGATTCTTGTCCGGCTCGCCAACAAAAGGCCCAAATTCCCTCGCATCATCTCCCTGAGGCGGCTCGACATGAATAACCTCGGCGCCAAGATCTGCCAAAAACATCGTACATATAGGCGCCGCCAGGACATGACTCAAGTCAATAACTCTTATACCCTCCAAGGCCCTAGCCATAGTCATTTCCTCCTATTTATATTCTGCTTTTTGACCGATAGAACTTTCAAGCCGTGGTAAATACTGCAAAAACCGGGTTAAAGATGCCCCACACCAAGTTAAAGAGCGGGGCATCTTGACAGCTCAACGACTTAAGTTAAGTTTCTTACCCTCCAAATACCATATCCAGATGTTCTTTATCAGGAACTTTATCCTGTGTCATCTTGGCAACTATCATATAGACGCAGAGAGACAAAATGAATGAAGGTATAATCTCATGGATATCCTTCAGGCCCGCTATATTAAACCTGAAAACCTCTCTCCAGATTATACAAGATACAATACCGGTCAGCATCGAGAAGAACGCTGCATGACCTGTACCCCAACGCAGATAGAGCCCGCCAAAAATCGCCGGGAAGAAGCTGGCAGCAAAAACCGCTCCCGAAAAGGCCGTCAATTCAACTATCCCGGTAGGCGGTTTAGCAGTTATAAGGAACACTATAATGCAGTAGATAAAAATCGTCCATTTAGTTTTCGGTACTATCTTATCCCTGGTCATCGGTTTGTACAGGTTCCAGATATCCCCGATAAC
>CAYVXX010000026.1:0-27609 GCA_964454305.1 uncultured Syntrophales bacterium
TTTATGTCGTGGGAGAGGGGAGCGGCTGGGCCGGGGGAATCATATCGAGCGGCGCGGACGGCATAAAAGCCGCTATTCATATAGCGGAGGCGGCACACTGAAGGTCGGACCGGCGGAGTTAATAAGTGGCTGCCTCCCGTAGAAAAACCGTTTGCGAAAGACGCGACTCGAATCAAGCTTGTACCGGAGAATAGTTGTTAAGGGTATGGGGTAAAAAATAATTTGATGAGTGTAGCTACCATGGGATGCCGATCAGTTCCTGTGGTTTTGGATTCAACGTATGCTCATTGGCAAAATTACGAAAGGACAGATCAGTCGCGGGGTGTCCGAAATGAGAAAACCTCTCCTTTAACATCTCTATATACATTCTGACCGTGATCGAAAAACACAAACGGTTGGAGAAATCGTACGACCTGGTATGCCTGCTAACATCAAAAATGACGTTCCTCAGGAACTGCTTTGAAACTGCATTTCTGTTCTCATCCAGAATAACTCCGTTCATACTGAGGGCCATCACTTTTATGTGAAAGTCTATTAATTCTCCTGTTTCCTTCCTGAAATCGGGATGATCATGAAGATATACTTTTTCTCCCAGCAAAGGGGTGATCCGGGGAATATCGTCCATAGATTTCCTTTCAAACCACCGATCAAACAGCGGAAGAAGCGGGGCATATACCGCTTTAGTATACTCGCCGAAGCCGGAAAGATCCAAGCCTACATAATAATGCCGATATTTCAGGTATCTTTCCTGAAGCTTATTCCGGCTGGCATTTTCAAAACCCACCACTGCGACTTGTTCAAAGTCTGCCAAAGGGAAGAACTCCTTACGAAAAATTTTATCCGTGTCCGAAGGAACAAATCACCCGGATTCAAGCCCCATTGGGATCTTCCCATGACCGATAGCTGCTTTTTTGGCACTGGCATGCCAAGTCGCACAACTCCTCATACTGAAAAAACCGGAGACAATTTTTCAGCACAAGGTCTTCAGATTGTTTCTTGAAACAATTTGGAATACGTATACATTGAATTGTTGTTGCAGCTATCGGTAACATTTCCTAATTGAGATCCATTAAAGCTGCACAGGCGATATCGAAAATCTGCTCCTTTCCAAGGACTACGCATTTGTGGAAACATGAGTGAAGAGAATCAGCAATCATCGCTTTTCTTCACGATGCTTGCTTTACACTATTCTCAGGTAAATTTCAAGAAAAGTAGGAAAAAAATAGGGACAGCGCCCCTTTATCCCGCCTACAAAACGGGGCTTACGGGATGCGCTCCCGGTCCATGGCACCCGCCAGGTGAAGGCAACATAATCCGAGAGGGGCAGGGATTATGAAAAGGAAGAATATATTTTTTCTGGCAATTGCCTGCATTATCCTTATAATAATTTATTCGGGCATCAGGATTCTGAAAACTCAAATTGGTGATTCCGATTATTCGATGAAGAGGATTTCCGGGTAATGAGTCTTATGTTGTTCGGGTAGTAGAAAAGGGAAGGGGGATTATTTCATGGATACCGAATTTCATTACTACATTACGGGGGTTATTGCTCATGCCGCCGGATTTAAAGAAGAGGAAGCAAAGACTATTGCCACCGCTTCCGAGTTTGTCGATGAGAATGACGTCAAGTTTACTATCAAAGATAGATCGTCCGGGGAGTCTTACGAAGCGTATATCTCGCAGACCATGAACATTTTGAAGCCGAAACGGAAACTGATGCGGATCTATCCTGTTTTCCATTTCCTTCCCGGTGATCCGGGAGACAAAAACGCCTACAGGAGGGATGGAAAGATGCACCTCCTTAACACAACCCCGAACAATGAGATTGCAAATAACCTTATGGATGAAGCCTTTAAATCGACGGAGGATATGCGCCTTCATCGTATCGGGATTGCCAGTCACGCGTACGCGGACACGTGGGCGCACCAGAACTTCGTCGGGTGGTATGACTACTTCAACAATATAGGCCTCGATCCAAAACCGGATATTGGTCATGCCGACGCGGAACACCATCCCGACTGGGTCGCCCACCGCTGGCAGGATGAACGTCTCGTACACGGCGATATCGATAACACGGAGCGTTTTCTCGGAGCAAGCGAAAATCTTTATAAGAAATATCAGCATCACAACACGGAAATTTTGAAACGAGAAGTTAATGCTCAATGGCCGGAGCTGAATGAGTGGTTTATTGAAATATTTGGGAGATCTTATTCAGGGCCGGCCGACGTCGGGGGAGGGGACCGTATCGAAGTTTACAAGGAAAAGGCCCCCTGGCTCGGAGAGTTTGACGAAGATATATGGTTTGATGAGGCCGTTGAAACCAAAATCAGGGGTCTTAAAGATTCAAAGAAGGGTCTTGCCTCAACGTTTTATTTGATGAAGGATAAGTATTTCTGGCGGGAGGATGTGGCTACGGAGAAGACGGACTGGTTTCGTTTTCAGGAGGCCGTAAAGGCGCATCAGGGTCTTGCAATGGGATATTTAAAACCAACGTTTGACAAGATGGATATCGATCTCCATCAGCATTAAAAAATAACCGGGGCAGTCCAGGAATCTTATATAATCATGGCGAAAGAAAAAATCACACGACGGCAAAAGGACGTATCCCGTCTGCTGAGAGAAAAGAAGAAGCTTGAAAAGGACAGGTTCAAAAAGGGCAAAAAGGGAAAGTAAAACGTCAACCCTTCGTCAAACTTAAAAGAAAACGCCACTTATGCCGATCGCGCCTTTATTCAGAGAGCGTGATGTATTTGCTGGTTAACGGCACGCTCTCCCTTGATCAGGGCAAACTCACCGGAAAAAGGAGGTAATAAAATGTTCAAGAGAATCGTGGTTTCAGTGACCGTCATTTCCTGTCTGGCACTCTTTAGCACGGCTTCTGCCTGCACCGATTTCCAGGTAAAAGCGAAGGATGGAAGCGTCATTATTGGTCGCTCCATGGAATTTGCAATGGGAATGGATTCCGAAATAGTTGTCTTCCCCCGGATGGAAAAAATGGTCAGCATGATGCCTGACCAAAAGAAGGGTATCAGTTGGAAACCGAAATACGGTTATCTGGGCATTAATGCTCTTGGCGAGAAGCTGGCGTTCCTTGACGGGTTGAACGAAGCCGGGCTATCAGTAGAATTCCTTTGGTTTACCGAGAGCAAATATCAGGATGCTAAAAACGACAATTGGCTTTCGATAGGTGATCTGAGTCACTGGTTACTGGGTAATTTCGCCACGGTTGACGAAGTAAAGAAAGCACTTCCCCGCGTGACGGTGGTCGGCGTCTATGTGCCGCAATTAGGTATGGTACCTGGTTTACACGCCGCGGTGCACGATGCCCGAGGCAATAACATCGTGGTTGAGTTCATTAACGGGGAAACAAAGATATACGACAATCCGATCGGAGTGATGACCAACAAACCAACTTTTGACTGGCAGCTCACCAATTTGCGCAATTATGTAAATCTTGACCCGTATGATAAAGAAGGAAAAACGATCGCCGGGGTGAAGATTAATCCGGCGGGCAGCGGCACCGGCTGGCTGGGAATGCCCGGCGATTGGAGCCCGCCTTCGCGCTTTGTTCGCACGGTCATGATGGTCGACTCGGCTGATCCTGTCAATAATGCCGCCGAGGCGGTCAATCTCGCGGAACATATTCTCAATGCGGTAGATATTCCAATGGGTGTAATAAAAACCAGGCACATCGAAAATAAAGGTATGACCGATTACACGCAATGGATTGTGATCAAGGATCTGACGAACAAGGTTTTGTATTTCCGCTCCTATCAGGATCTTACACTGAAAAAAGTAGATATGAAGAAACTTAATTTTAACCGCGGCGCGGAAATTAAAACGATCCGTATCGAATCCGGAATTCGGACGATTCTGGATATGACGGAGAAATTAAGAGGTCATTAACGATGAAGAATAATCGGCAAATTACTGTGCTGGTTTCTTTTATTCTATTCTGCGGGGGAGTTTTTCTTCTCTGGTCTGGTTGTGGCAATGCTGCCGGCAACAAAGAAATGAATTGGCAGTTAACATCATCCGACACCTTTACGGAGAACCTTGTCGAAACCTTATGGACTGCGGAGTTAGCGCCGAAAAGCAGGTATGATACTGTTGGCGTGCGCCGTTTAGCCCTGAAAGACAGGACAACATATAAAGGTGTACTCGTGCATCTTCCGGGATCTTCTTCAAACGGAAATTTCTACACTACTTCTGAAAATTACGATTTTAGAATTTATCTGGCCAACCGCGGCTATGATGTCTATACCGTTGAATACCGCACCAGTTTTATCCCTAAAACTGAAACCGATTATTCCTGCATGGCAACATATAAGACAAGTGTGACACTTGCTGATCTCCAAAAGATTATCGAATTTGTAAAACAAAAAACAGGGAAACAAAGAATATTTTTGTCCGGTCACAGTACCGGTGCACGATATGTTTATCTCTATGCCTGCGTTAGAAGCTCTGAGGATCTCGCCGGGATAATCCCTATGGACGGATCACCATGGGAAATGAATGGACGCCCTTCTTCTGAATCAACTATGGATATCAATTCAGGTTACGCAGCGCTGGATTCAGGAGATACTGAGATAAACAGGAAACTTTTCAAAAGCTGGGGAGTAGAGCCTGACACTGGATATTACAATGTTCTTATAATAAATTGGAAACCTGAAATGGGAAAAGCAATGCGATCCTACTTTTCGCCCTTACCCTATGGTCCGCAATACGGTCCGTTTGCAGGTTTCCCGACAGTTTCAGATTATATTGCCGACCAGCTTCAAAATATCTGGGGAGATGCGCAGTTAACCAATATCAAAAATGGATATGCCAAGGTTGATGTCATGATGAACATGATGTCTAAGGTGGGCGTTCCCTGGCCATTAGTTGATTATCTGGAAGACGCCTATCTAGGCAACTGGAAAGGAAATCCACCGGCAGCCGAATTGAAATTTGTAAAAAATATTGGAAAAGTAAACACTCCCATTCTGGTATTCGCTTCAGAAATGTGGACAACAGCAGTTGGTTATGAATACCACTGGAAACGTGAAGGATATGAAATGATCAAAAGTACTGACCGGCAATATATTTTGCTCAAGGGTTTCGGTCATATGGATATTCTCGCCGGCGAGAAAGCCAGAGATGAAGTCTTTGTCCCGCTCTATAACTGGCTGCAAGCTCATAAATAATGAGTATCGTCCACGGATATGAAACGAACGCGAAATGGCATATATTCAGATTTCAGGTTTAACCTTGAGGAAATAGGGCAAAAAGAGAAAGTAAAAGCCATTTATATCAGCCGTCTTGATGAAGTGTGCTTCCTGGCACTTCCGGCCGGTCTGCAATCAGTGCAGCAGCTGAACAACTTGAGTGAACCGTGATCACCGTGCGCATGGGCTCAACGATGGGGTCGATTGCTATGAAGAGGATGAGTACCGCCTCCAGGGGCAGGTTAAGGGGGTCAAGCACAATGGTCATCATGGAGAGTATGACAATACTAGTGGCTCCGGATGTTGCCATACCTGCTAAAATAGTACAGATAAGGGCTATCATAATTCCTGACAGTCCCAGGGAAGCGCTATATAATTGGGCAATAAATATGATAGCGATCGCAAAATAGAGAACGTTTCCGTAACGACAAATGGTGAGACCCAGCGGCACCAGCAGATTCGTCGACGTCTGGTCGAAGTTGAGTTTTTCGCGCATTGCATCCATCGCGGACGGGAGCGTAGCAAAGCCGTTGCGAGTTCCAAAAGCAAGAATGACCGGTTCTTTCAGAGCGGACAGTACATGCGCGAAGGATGATCCTGATTGCTTCCAGATGATGACGGTATTTATAATGAGTACGAGTATAGCGCAGATGTGGAATACAACGATAAATTTTATCATGGAAAGCAGAATTTTCATTCCGATTCGTGAAATAAGATCGGCCATAAGGCAGAACAGGCCAAACGGAAGTGCATATATTATCCATCGAATGATTTTTGAGAAAACCTTGAATACGGCGTCCAGCAGAACAAGTAAGTCATCGGAAGCTTTCACATGTACCAAACCGATGGCACACCCAAGGATTATGGCAAAAAGGAGAACCTGTAGATTTCTGTCATTCGTGAGAGAATAGAAAATGTTAGCCGGAACGACGCTCGCAAAGAATTTCAGCAACTCCGGTAGCTGTTCGGATGGGTCGTTGGGCTGGTAAAAAAAGATTTCCAGATCGGGCGTCAGAGGAGAATCGTTAATGATCTCTCCCAAAATATCCTCATTGATCCCTACTCCGGGTCTGCCCACGACGCCGGAGGTAAGGCCAAGAGCGCAGGTGATTACAAGTGTGAACGAAAATACTATGAGCATCCGTTTCAAGTATTTTTGTGCTCTATGGGATCTTAACAATCCCCCGAGGCTGTACGAAACCGCTGAAACAAGAATGGGGAAGACACACATTTTCAGCAACGAGACATACATGTTTCCGAAAGGAGCGAGATTTACGGCGAGTCTCTTGTAACCGGCACCGATATACATACCCAGGATCATTGAAACAATAACGACCCAGGGATTAAGAAGCAGATTCCATGAGAGCAATCGGTTAGGGTTTTTTTCTTTTGACATTGGCTTTGGTCGTTTTATCTATTTCCGGATATTTGTTCAGGAGTTTGTCGGCATTCAGATTGAAATCCATCAGTTCCAGGTATTCATTCAACCAGTACAAAAAAAGGATATTGTCCCGGGATACGGCCATGGCAATCGGGTCCTTCGTATCTTTAAAAATAACGGTTTGAACGTCTAAACTGATGCCGGGGTCTGAACGAATGATTTTTTTTATCTCCACCTCGTCGCGAAAAGCTGCGAGGATATCTCCTTTTTCAAGGGCTGATATGACATCCTCCCATGTGCTGAATTCCTTGATCGTCGCTTTTGGAAACATTCTTCGAGCAAAGTCTTCATATGAGGTGGAGGCAACAACCCCGATATCTCCCCTCATATTTACAATAAATTCGACGGGGTCTTCGTCATCGCTTATCCGGGTTAACTTGAGACGGTCAACGAGGAGTCCTTGTCTCAGAATAATGTAAGGGTCAGTAAAAAGAACTTTTTCCGAACGTTTCAGGGTCTTGCTGAGCTTGGAGATCGCCACGTCGGCCTCTTTACGGACAACCATTGCAATCACTTCATCGAAGGTTTTCGCCTTTCTTTTAAATTCGACGTCTACACCGAGTTCGCGTGCAATATCCTTTCCCAGTCTGACATCAAGACCGTAAAGCTCACCGTCTTTCCCCTCCATAAAGAATGGGGGATGATCTTTATTCAACATGGCAACGACGAGCGTTCCCCTCTCCTTAATCCCTCGAATATCGGGGTGCCACTCCTGGGATGAAACAAACGAGGCGGTGAGGATGATTAACAGGACACTACGAAACAAGATACTCACAATTGTGGGCATACTCTCACACCTTTGTGGAAAACAAAAAGGGTTGGAAAAAGACAAGCAAGTTCTTTAAGATACCGCCAAAGATTGGCTGAGCAAGGTTTTTTGTAACCGTAATGAGCTAAAATTGCAAGGGATAGATTACCATTCTACTGTTCAGAGGCAAAAAAAATGAATTACCGAAAAAAACGCTTGACTTGCTTCTAAAACTCTATATAGTTTCTCTTCAAAGAAAGTTAGGATTGAGACATTTTAAAGTACGAAGCTAGACAGCAAGATTATCAGGTTACTTTTTTTTTACATGTAGACGATCCAACTTTAGAAAATTAAAGAAAGGAGGATTGCTACAATGGAGAAAAAAGGTACCGTAAAATGGTTCAACGAAAGCAAAGGGTTCGGCTTCATCGAAAACGATGAGGGCGGCGATGTGTTTGTTCATTACAGCGCTATTGCAGGCGACGGGTTTAAGGTTTTATACGAAAACCAGCGCGTGACATTTGAGATTGAGCAGGGCCAGAAAGGTCCGGCAGCAACGAACGTTAAGATTCAGTAAGTACTGATCTCGACAATAAAGGCACTTCGGGCTATGCTTCGGAGTGCCTTTTTTTTTGACACGAGAGGACAAATCCCATATAGTAGACCGGCAAGTGGAAATCCCCGATTATTTGAACATACCTTTTAAAACGGAAATTTTAAGTTATGGATACCGAAAAGAAAACGGATGAAGAAATTCTTGGTGAACTGGAAAATATATACCAGCGGGTTGCCAAGGAAGATGTAGGAAAGATAAGCTTCGCCGATTTGAACGAACCATCCGAAACAGAACCGGAAGAACAGCCGGGCAAAAAACCGTCAGCCCTTGTCTTTTACGGCACAATATTTCTGGCGGTTTGTTTAGTGGGCATTGTCCTTACGATATTTATTATCCGGCACACCGGAACACCGGATATCAAACCGACCGTTAAAACGCCAACCTATGAAACGCCAACCTACAGGATATCTATAACAATTCCCCCGGCTCCCCCGAAAACAGAAGTAAAAACGCCTCCCGAAACGGAGCCGGAAAAGGTTGTCGCGACCGTACAGGATAAGAAAGAGGAAATACCGCCGGCTTCCCCAAAAACGGATGTAAAAGCGCCTCCCGAAACAGAACCGGAAAAGGTTGTCGCGGCCGTACAGGATAAGAAAGAGGAAATATCGCCCGCTCCCGTAAAAAAAGAGGAGACAGAAAAAAGAAAAGAGATCAAACCGGCAATAGAAAAACTATACACAATTCAGATCAGCGCTATCCGAAATTTTGAAATAGCGAAGGGTTTTTTGAAAAAAATTGAGGTGAGTCAACCGGATGTACACTTGGACAGGTTTGATTCGAAAAAATACGGTGTCTGGTACAGGGTTTTTACAGGACACTTTGCCAGTAAGACAGAAGCCTTAAAATATATGAAAGAAAAGAATATAAGGAAGACTTATCCGGGCAGTTACATCCTGAAGATACCTGCTTCCCCACCCAATAAGTGAACCGGTCCCCCTGGCGGGGACTCTTCAGCCATCTATCCGTTTCATATATCGAGCTATGATGGATTCGCTGTTCGTATGAAAACAATCCAAATAAGATTTCAAGAAGCTTCTTAAATGAAACCTGGAAGGAAGGGCATCAAACTGGTCTTCTTCAATTGCGTTGAGGAAGCCGATCCGTATCTTAGTATGTTCAGAAATGTTTTCGAGGGACACTCCCAGTGCCTCTCTCATCTTCTTCAGATCCTCTCCCGTCAGAACATCCTGTGCAAGAATTTCTATGATAACAGGGTTTGATGCCGCCTGTAACCTCAAGTCCTTTGATATTGATGTTACGCTTGTCCTTTCTTTAGAACGTTTCAAAGCTATTATTGGAATCGGTTCCTTGCTATCCTCACAGTAAAGTGATTCTTCAACTACGATACCATCTTCAAGAAGCTTTCTATCATACTCGGATCTGGTCTCCTTATCAATCAGCGTTAAAAATGCCTTTTCCAGCATGGACAGAAGTTTGTCTCTTTCATATTTGGAGAAAAAAGAATAGCTGACCGGTGAACTGTTCCCGTACATCTGTAAAGCTATTTTATAGGCATTACGGATCTCAAAAGGGGAGGCATCGGAAGAAATATCCAGGATTTCGTAATAATGCTGTTCTTTAAATGGCTTCATGGCATTAGGTTGACCTAACGGTCAGTTTTTACAGTCGTTGTTTCGTCAGGGCGTCATCACGGACATTGGACTTTCGATTGCTTATGGATAAAATATTATTGCAAAAATGCCTGATATCAAGAGCGGCTTGTGTATAGGGGTATCGATAAATAAAGGCGTCTCTCTCACACACGGAATCGTGAACACGGTCGTCATAGCTGATATTTCCTGAGAATTCCATTTTAATGCCAAGGTGTTTGTTGACGATGTTACACATCAGCATTCCTAATCTCGGATTATCTTTTTTCCGGAGCTGATTGAGAACCAGATGAAAGTTCATGTTCTGCACAGACCGTTCCAGGGCTTTACCTTTTTGAGGATACTGTTCTTTCATTAATAAAACAAGGGCTGAGAGGTAATCGATACTTGAATCTTCATACCTCGTCAATGCTGTTTCAACCAGCTTTTTGAAGTCCCGCTGATTGAGCATCTTTCTAACTTTGCGAAAATACACAGCCCGAATCAGCCGGTATATATTTTCGATTGAAGTTGGTTCCGGTGTGGTTACAAAAACACCCGAAACAGATATCATGAAAAAATCAATTATGTTAAATGATGTTCCCGCTCCGACATCGAGCAGGATAAAGTCATAGGAAAGCTTTTTGAGCGCGCGTAAAACCTTCATTTTTTGTGCGTACAAAAGATTGGCCACATCCAGGCTGTTACTGGCGCCGCTGATCATAAAAAGGTTGGTTATCTGAGTTTCAATAACCGTTTCCTCAAGGGTCTTAACCTTTTTGTTTATGAAATCCGAAATGCTTTTCTTGGGGTAGGGTATACCTATAATGGTATGAAGATTAGCAGCACCCAGATCAACATCGACCATGAGGGTTTTCTTTCCCTGCTCGGCTAGCCAAACACCGAGGTTTCCGACAAGAAAGCTCTTCCCTGACCCCCCTTTACCTCCCCCAATTGGCCATATATGTGTCATATCTACCCGGCCTCTACGGTTTTGTGCATATAATTACATGATATTTTGATAATATTGAAGCTCCCCGCAGCAAGGAGACTGTGTCATAATTCCCTTTTTTGTCATTTCGAGCAAAGCGAGAAATATTAATACTTAATAAATTTAATATGTTAAGATTCCTCACATTCGTTCGGAATGACATTTCACCCTATTACGACACAGTCTCAAGCAGCGGGGAATGCGCTCGCTGTTCAGTTCAAGTAATTATGCCTTGGTTCCGTACGGTCCGGCAAGAACACCGCGTAATCGGTCATTTTTTATCAGGGGAACGACTGGGCATAATGGAAAGGGGAATAGCCGGTGCGTAAATAGATTTGGGGAAACGCTTCTTCGAGTCCCGATTTATTATATAGAATTTCAAGTATCGTAAGGATGTGTAGATCTCCAGACCATATAGTTTTTGGTTGATTGTCAGATGCGGCCCTTAAACAACAATTTGCAACAAGGCCGAAATCATTATCTGCGGGGTATTCTGAATTGACATTATTGAAAAGGTCTTTGCAGGACTTTACAATCGCTTTGTACAGGGGGGTTTCGCTAAAGTCAAAGACACGTCCGCTAACTTTCAGGGTTTCTATCAACATGTCGATATTTTGAAGATAGTTCTTCTGATGTCTCCAGATATCTTCAATCCATTCTATCCCGTAATGCGACCGTTCATTGAATGAAGCGAGGAAGTTTTTTATTCCCTGCTTCTGCTCTGCATAGATCTCTTGAGGTATTGTAACGTCAAGTGTAAAGATAATCTCTTCCAATACACTGAGAAACCGGTTCAATTCTTGAAAAAGCACAGGAAGATATTCTCTATATTCTCTGTTGTCAATCCGTTTTATAAAACCCGTGTAAGCGAAGATTTGGTTTATTTGCGCGGCTTTTACATACCCCGGATACCGTTCAATCCCGTTATTAGAGACTTGAACCTTACGAGGATCGTCAATTTTCGGCACAGAAAGTTCGTCGTGTATATATGCGGAAAACATATTGGAGTCGATGACATTTTCGAACTGGTTCTCCTGTAATGCAGCTTTTAGCGAATAGGGATATTTTCCTGTCTTTCGCACTCTTGATCCGGCTCCTTTTCAGGGACACATTGTGTATTTCCAACTTGTTTAAACTGTTACGTTTTATTATAGGGGCACAGGGCGATTCAGGTCAAGATGAATTATTCTTTTTTTCTCCTTTTTTTTCTCCTTCTACGAGCTTCTCGAATTTACTCTCATCGTAATCGTATGTGATCGGTTTAAGATCTTTTTCAGTAGCAGTAAAAACATAAAATATGATTATGATTGGTGCTACAACGCTCACTATTTTAATCAGAATAGTAGAATGTTCCTTAAAAGTAGCATGGTCGGAGAGGTTCCAGAATAAGAAAAACCAGACGATTGCCCCTGCTATCAAAATGCACTTGTGAGAAAATTTCATATTTTTTCCTTTTCCAAAAGTTATAAGGCTTCCCTCGACTCCTGCCTCAATACTATTTGTGAGGAAAACTTTCAATATTTTTCCACAACTTTTATTTTTTTTGACAAATCAACACGAACTGTTATAGAAGTTTGTCAAGAATGATTCGTTTTACCCGTTGCGTTCGAAGTTTTAGCTTACCGCAATGGCAGAAAGGATATCTTCAAATGAAAGAAATACAAGTTGGTTTAATCGGTTTTGGCACTATCGGAACAGGAGTTGTGAAGCTCCTGCAGGATAATGCCCGGCTGCTGGAAAAGCGGCTTGGGGCAAGGCTTGTTTTAAAGAAAATAGCTGATATTGATTTAACGACTCCCAGGAACGTGCAGATTGAAAAGAATATCCTTACAAAGGATGCCGGAGAAATATTAAACGACCCGGAGATATCTATCGTTATAGAACTTATGGGCGGATATGAACCGGCACGTTCATTCATTCTGGAGGCAATGCACAAGAAAAAGAGTGTCGTTACGGCAAACAAGGCACTGCTGGCAGTCCATGGGAACGAGATATTTAAAACTGCCGAGGAAGAAGAAGTAGACATAGGCTTTGAGGCGAGTGTAGGGGGTACCATCCCCGTCATCAAGACCTTAAAGGAAGGCCTTGTAGCCAACAACGTTAAATCGGTTTTCGGAATCACAAACGGAACGTCCAATTTCATACTGACAAAAATGACAGATGAGGGGGAAGATTTTGACACTGTGCTCAGAGAGGCGCAGGATCTTGGATTTGCCGAGGCTGACCCTAAATTTGACATCGAAGGGATTGATTCTGCCCATAAACTTGCTATAACACTGTCACTTTCCTATGGAAAGCGGGTAAATTTTGACGATATTTATATGGAAGGAATCTCGAAAATCAGTCAGGATGACATAGAATTTGCCAGGGAACTGGGGTACAAGATCAAGCTGCTTGCCATAGCGATTCAGAGGGAAGGCTGCGTTGAAGCAAGGATCCACCCTACGATGATCCCTTTTGATGACCTTCTGGCTAATGTAAATGGCAATTTTAATGCCTTCCATATCATCTGTGACGCCGCCGATTCCGTCTTCCTTTACGGTCAGGGCTCAGGAATGATGCCTACGGCAAGTGCGGTGGTCAGTGATCTGGTTGATATTTCAAGGGACATGCTGAAGGGAATAGCAAGGAGAGTCCCTTCACGTTCCAGTCGTGAGGATATTATCGAAGATATCAAATTAATGCCGATGGATGATATCGTAACAAATTATTATTTCAGGTTTTCTGCCGTAGATCGTCCCGGTGTGCTTTCCAAAATATCCGGGGTCCTCGGTGAAAACAATATAAGCATCGCCAGCGTGATCCAGAAGGAGAGGAAACAAGATGATGCCGGTTCCGTACCGATAGTAATGATGACCCATGAATCGAAGGAAAAGAATGTTCAGAAGGCATTGAAAGAAATTGACCGGCTCGATATCGTCAGGGGAAAAACGATACTTATCAGAATTGAGGATGACAAGCTAAAGTAGGATTTATACAGGGTACTCAGATGAAATACGTGATTTTGCTCGGCGACGGAATGGCCGATTATCCCTTAGGTGAATTGGGAGGTAAAACTCCTCTGGAATTCGCGAAAACACCCAACATGGACAGGATCGCAGGGGAGGGAACACAGGGATTGATAGAGACCATACCGGATGGATTTCCTCCGGGGAGCGATGTGGCAAACCTTTCAATCCTCGGCTATGATCCGGAAAAATACTACACAGGCCGAGGGCCGTTAGAAGCGGCAAGTATGGGGCTGAAACTCGACGATGACGATGTGGCATTCCGATGCAATCTGGTAACACTCGGATCGGGAGAGGAACCCGTAATGGAAGACTTCACCGCCGGCCACATAACATCCGAAGAAGCAAAGAAATTAATCCATGACGTAAATTCCGAACTTGGATCCGACATCTTCAGATTTTATCCCGGCGTAAGTTACAGACACCTCTTTGTCTGGAAAGGCGGCCCGGTTTCTGATAAGACAACTCCCCCGCATGATATTAACGACAGGGTCATTAAAAATTACCTGCCGCAGGGACACGGCGCCAAAGAGCTGAACAGGCTTATGCGGCTTTCACAGGAAATATTAAAAGATCATCCCGTTAACAGGGCACGTATCATGGAGGGCAAGAAACCTGCCAGTTCAATATGGCTCTGGGGGCAGGGAAGGGCTCCAAGAATAGAACCTCTGACTGAGAAGTATAATTTTAAGGGCGGGATTATATCCGCTGTTGATCTTTTGAACGGCACAGGGATTTATGCAGGACTTGAGGTTATCCATGTTGAAGGCGCTACGGGCTATACGGATACCAATTATGAAGGTAAGGCCCAGAATGCCCTGGAAGCATTAAAAAGGATGGATTTCATCTTTGTTCATGTTGAAGCCCCTGATGAAATGGGGCATGAAGGAAATATAGAGGGTAAAATCAAGGCCATTGAAGATTTCGATGAAAAGGTCGTGGGTACCATTCTGAGTAAAATGCACGCACTGGGAGATCTGAGGATTATGGTACTGAGCGATCACCTGACCCCCATCAGTCTGAGGACACATTCCTCAGACCCAAGCCTCTTTGCCGTTTTATCTTCCGTTGACGGTGAAAATCTCAGAGAGGGAAACCCTTTTGGAGAATCATCAGCTAAAAATGGCGGGATTTTAGTATCTCCAGGACATTTATTAATGAATTACTTTATAAAAAACTGGGGGGAGTTCGTTGAAGGAAAACGTGGTTAGCATACGCGTAATTTACGCAGATACCGATGCCATGGGTATCGTCTACCATACAAACTATCTCAAATGGTTTGAGATTGGACGGACGGAGTTGATGCGGAAAATGGGCGTTGTATATGCGGAGCTGGAGGCAACGGGATACAATCTGCCCTTAACTGAAGTCAACTGTCATTATCTAGCACCGGCAAGGTATGACGACATCATTCTTATTGAAACAAAAATAGGCTATTTCAGAAGCTCTAATATCAAATTTGAGTACCTTATCCGGGATGAAAAAAGGGGCACTATTCTGGTAGAAGGTTACAGCGTTCATGCGTTTACGAACAATAAGGGGAAAATGGTAAAACCGCCAAAGGAAATAGCTGAAAAGTTTAAAAAATCTATGGAGAGACTCAATGGCACTAAAAATTAAGAAACAGGACATTAAAGCACCTGATCAGTTTCAATCCACTACGGGGGAAATTATAAACTATATATCTGAAAATAGGAGCAAGGTCCTCCTCGTTTTTGGAATTCTTATTTTTATTATGCTGTCTTTATCCGGATGGCAACTTTACCGGTTCAACTACGAGAAGAATGCCGAAAAAATGTATTTACTCGCCTTGACTTCATATCAAAAAAAGGATGACAACAGGGAAACATACCTGAATGCGATTGAACTCTATAAAACAGTTGTGGAAAAATACCCCGGCAGTAATGCAGCAATACATTCCCTTTATAGCATGGGAAATATTTACTTTAATATTAACGAGATAGACAAATCAATTAATGCATATAAGCAATTCATCAAAGAATCAAACGGGAACAATGACCTCGTAGTCCTTGCTTATATTGGACTGGGTTATTGCTATGAGTCAAAGGGAAACCTTAAAAAGGCCTTAAGCTCACTTGATAATTCTATTGAATACAGTGCCGGCAGTTCGTATAAAGGGATAATTTACAGGAACATGGGAAGAATCTATGAGGAAATGAATGATTACCCGAAAGCCATCGAATATTATGAAAAGGCATTGAAACTGACAGTTAACCCCTCGATGGAGATGCTGATAAAGAGAAAGATATCCACCCTCGGTTGAAAATAAGGGACAGAAGGAGAGAGAAAGGAAGATATTATATGGATGAACTGATGTCCGGAAATGAGGCTGTTGCCAGAGGGGCATACGAATACGGTGCCCGCTTTGGAGCCGGATACCCTGGAACCCCGAGCACGGAAATTCTGCAGGAATTTGCCAAATATGACGGTGTATACGCCGAGTGGTCTCCCAATGAAAAAGTGGCGCTTGAAGTGAGTATCGGAGCCGCACTGGCAGGAGCAAAGGTGATGGCGACCATGAAACATGTCGGGGTCAATGTCGCTGCGGACCCGCTCTTTACGGTCAGTTATACCGGCACAAACGGGGCCCTCGTTATAATAACGGCCGACGATCCTTCCCTCCATAGTTCACAAAATGAGCAGGATAACAGAAACTATGCAAAGTTCGCTAAAATTCCGATGCTCGAACCGGCTGACAGCCAGGAAGCAAAAGACTATATTAAAATCGCTTTCGACATCAGCGAGAAATTCGATACACCCGTATTCCTCAGAATGACGACAAGGGTTTCGCACTCCAAATCTATTGTCAGGGTGGAAGACCCTGTTGATGTCGTCGATACAACTGAAATCCGGTATGATTCCGCCAAATACGTCATGGTTCCCTTTAATGCGAGAGCGGCGAGGGTAAAGGTTGAAAAAAGGATGGAGGCGCTGGTCAGTTTCGCTGAGACATTTCCTGAAAACCGTGTGGAAATAAACGGTACAGATGCTGGAATTATTACCGCAGGAATGCCTTACAATTACGCAAAGGACGTTTTTCCGGAATACTCCTACCTGAAACTCGGAATGGTCCACCCTCTGCCTGTAAAACTGATCAGTGAATTTGCTTCAAAGATAAAAAGGATTTACGTTGTAGAGGAGCTTGACCCCTTTATCGAAGAACAGCTCAAAGCACGGGGATTAAATGTCACGGGAAAAGAGATCTTTCCATATACGAACGAGTTTGACCCGGGAGTGGTGAAAAGAGCAATCGGGGGGTACAGCGACAAGCTGACAGACCTTTCACAGCTCATGATCCCTCCTCGACCGCCAAATCTCTGCCCCGGCTGCCCCCACAGGGGACTGTTCTATGTCCTGGGAAAATTGAAGGCTTTTGTTGCTGGTGATATAGGATGTTACACCCTTTCCTTCATGAAACCCCTCGAGGGATTAGATTCCTGTATCTGTATGGGTGCCAGTATAGGGATGACCCATGGAATGAGTAAGGCCCTGAAAGATAAAGGGAAAGGAAAAGTAATCGGTGTAATTGGCGACTCTACTTTTATACATTCAGGCATTACACCTCTTCTCAACATGGCTTACAACAAAAGCAATGCCGTCATTGTGATATGCGATAACAGAACAACAGCAATGACAGGTATGCAGGAACATCCGGCCACGGGATTCACCCTCCAGGGAGAAGAAACAAAAAGTCTCAATTTCGCCGTACTCGCCTCAGCCCTGGGTATCGATAGCGTTAGAGTAATAGACCCATACGACATAAAAAATACAAGGACAGTCATGAAAGAAGAACTTTCAAAGGATGGTCCTTCCGTTGTTATCTCGAGAAGAGCATGTGCACTACTCAAGAGGGATACAGCTGATGTGATGAAACCTCTGAAAGTTAATCATGAAAAGTGTACCGGGTGTAAGGCATGCCTGGGGCTTGGCTGCCCGCCGATCTCATGGAAAAGATTCGAAGATATGGTCGGAATCAGCATTGAAAAGAAAACAAAAAAGCAGGAGGGGATTGCTGTGATCGATTCCTCTTTATGCAATGGCTGTACTTTATGTCAGCAGTTATGCAGTGCTGGAGCAATAGAGGAGGTTTGACAGTATGATAAACAGTGGCAAGAACATGCTGCTGGCAGGCGTGGGTGGACAGGGAATTCTTCTTGCCAGTGAAATTATCTGTAAAGTTATGATGACAGCCGGCTACGACGTCAAGAAAAGCGAGGTGCACGGCATGGCACAGCGGGGTGGAAGTGTAACCAGCCATGTAAGATACGGTAAAAAGGTCTTTTCTCCAATCGCCAGCAAAGGTGATATTGATATACTGCTCTCTTTCGAAAAGCTGGAAACGCTCAGATACCTGGACTATCTCAAGTCAAATGGAATGGTAATAATAAACGATGCAGAGCTCTATCCGCCTTCGGTAAATCTCGGAGATGCAACTTATCCTGAAGATATACCTGAAACAGTTAGAAAATATTTTGAAATCGTCAAGATAGTAGATGCATCGGATATCGCTGTCAGGGCGGGGAATATCAGAACGGCAAACACTGCCATGCTGGGGGTCTTATCGACATATCTGGATACGATTGAGGCCGGTATCTGGGAAAGTGTGATTCGTACCTCCTTCCCTGAAAAGGTAATAAAAGAAAACATTGCCGCCTTCAATCTTGGAAGGAAAGCTTGAATAATATACACAAAGTGCTCATCAATATTACGCTTTTTAGTGTTATGTTCCTTCTCATCATATGCCCGCAGGAGGTGAGGGGAGGGGGTAAAGATAATATCGAGAAACATTTCGGATATGCGGAAAGCCTTTTCAAAGAGGGCGATTTTTACAGGGCTATAACCGAATATAAGAGATTTATATTCTTCTTTCCGGAAGAAAAAAAGACCGAAAAGTGTTACTTCAGAATAGGCGAGAGCTACTTCAAGGCAAAAAAATGGGCAGAGGCTGTTAAAGCCCTGAATATATTTAAAACCAAATTTTCCTCAAGCTCTATGTTGAATGACGCCCTGTATCTCAAAGGGATGGCAGAAAAGAATCTCAAGAAATACAGTGATGCCCTCTCAACTTTCGAAGAGATAATCAAAGCAGGTTCCGGAGAAAGGAAAAATAGGGCGATCTACCAGAAGGCCCTTATTCTTGTCGATATGAAAGAGTGGAAGAGGGCAGGCGAGGCCTTTTCAAGGATTCCGGAAAAAAGCGTTCTCTCCCACGGAGCAAGAATTTTCTCATCAGGTCTTGAAAACATTGACAATCTTCCCAGAAAATCCCCTACCACAGCGGGTGTTCTTTCTGCTATAGTACCGGGTGCAGGACACTTATACACGGAAAGACCGCGTGATGCTCTCGTTGCCTTTTTACTGAATGGGGCATTTATCTGGGCGGCAGTTGAACTTTTTGATGATGGAGAGTATGTCGCAGGCGGCGTAATCACATTTTTCGAACTCGGTTGGTACACCGGCAATATCTACAGCGCTGTCAGCAGCGCTCATAAATATAACAAAAAAGTTGAAGAAGAGTTCTTCGAAAACCTGAGAAACAGAAGCGCTCTTTCCTATTACCATGATAATAAAAGATCATCCAATTATCTGATATTAAGTATGAGATTTTGAGTGTAACACGCTTAAAAAACATAAGAATCAAAGGCTCCAAAATATGATTCTGAGACGCGAATCAAGATTTTTTCGGTAACAATTCAATCGTAGTGGAACGACCGCAAATCCAACTTGTCTGAGCTCAAAGAGCGAGTTTTGGATTTGCAGTGGAGCGAGACTTAGAATTGTCGAAAAAATATTTTGAGCATCGAAGAATTATATCTAGAAGCCATATGCAGCTTCAAAACGGGTTATGCAGAACTTACGGATTATAATAACATTAACGGTATTTGTCGGCTTGAGCGTTCCCTGTTACGGCGGAAATAACGACTCATTCATACCATGGAATTTTAACAATCCTGCGACGGAAGAAAAGGTTATGACATCACCGTCTTTTCCGGGCTATTTATTAATCCAAAGCGTTGAAATATTTAGGAAATATATATCTCCGGTTGACGGAGACCGATGCCCGATGTATCCTACATGTGCTGCGTACAGCCTTCAGGTAATCAAAAAGCACGGTTTTTTTATTGGATTCGTGATGACAGCGGGCAGGCTCATCCATGAAAATAACGAAATGGACGATGCACCTCTCATAAAGGTAGGAAATAAATGTAGATTTTACGATCCGGTCAGTAATAATGATTTTTGGTGGTATAGTCCGGATAACCTTGACAAGTGAAAAGTGATTAATAGCTTAATAGTTAAGAGTGAAAAAAGCGATTAGAAAACCATGGCAGAAGATTATTACAAGGTATTAGGCGTAGAGAAGACCACCGGTGCTGAAGATATAAAAAAGGCTTACAGGAAACTTGCGCTCAAATACCATCCTGACAGAAATCCCGACGACAAGAAGGCGGAAGAAAAATTCAAGAAGATAAGCGAAGCCTATGCCGTCCTGAGCGATCCTAAAAAACGTAAAGAATACGATACGTTCGGAGCTGACACATTCAGCCAGAGATTCACCCAGGAAGACATTTTCAGGGAATTTGACCTGAATGAAATACTGAGAGGCTTCGGCTTTGGCGGGCTGGGCGGCGGCAGACGGAACCAATCTTTTACCTATACGACAAGAGATCCATTGAGTGAGACCTATGGGAGACCGATCCCGCAAAAAGGGGGAGATCTCGAGTACAGTATATCAATAACCCTTGAAGAATCGGCCTTTGGCGCTGAGAAGAAGCTCTCTGTGAAAAAGAGCGGACAAACGGAATCGATTAATATAAAGATACCCCCCGGGATCAATTCCGGCAAAAAATTGAGACTTGCAGGTAAGGGTCTGCCCGGTACCAATGGCGGCTTGCCGGGCAATCTGTATCTGAAAATGAATATCACACCACATCAGATCTTTACACGGGATGGAGATGATATATACATGGAAAAATCGATCAGGTTCTCCGAGGCAACCCTCGGCACATCCGTTGACGTACCGACGCTCGACGGATCCACAAAGAGAATCAAGATTGCTGCGGGAACTCAAAACAATACGAAAATAAGAATGAAAGGCTACGGCATTCCTCAACTGATCGGGAAAGGGAAAGGTGATCAGTATGTCAAAATAACAATTGACGTTCCCAGGAAACTGACAAAAGAACAAACCGCGCTCATAAAAAAACTATCCGAAGAAGGGCTCTAACAATTCTTTAACGATTCCCCAAAAGCTAAATAAAATCATCAAACAGCGAAAGGTTGATATTTGCATTGAAAATTGATAAAAACATAACGTCTGATAAGATATGTTATGTAAACTTAACGGTGGATTTCTAAAATGACGAGCTAGGCCAGACCCCCCCCTCTTTTTGTCTCGATATTATTTCGTAAAGAGATTTTATGAAAAAACAAGATATGAGATTAACCGATGAGCGTGTGGTGGAAACACAGTCTTGAAAAAAATGAAAAACACATAGACGATCAAAGTAACGGCGTCACCAGAAAGAGAATTGCAAATACATCAATTATATAGAGCATCCAGTGGACTTCTCTCCCCTTCCCGAGAAGAAGCTTGATAATCGTGTAAGTCAGAAAACCCCAGATAACTCCTTGAGTAATACTAAAGGTAAGAGGAATTAAAACAAATGACAGGAATGCAGGAATTGCCTCTTCAAAGTTATTCCAGTCAATCTCCCTGAGAGGCTGTGTCATAAAAATACCCACCAAAACCAAAACGGGGGCTGTAGCGACCGCAGGAACATACGAAAGAATAGGTGATAAAAACATGAGCGGTAAAAATAGAAGACCTGTTACAACTGCAGTCAAACCGGTCCTGCCCCCTTCTTTTATTCCGGCAGCTGATTCGACATAAACCGTACCTGAAGAAGTTCCGAATAGTCCTGAAATAGTTGTAGAAAATGCATCCACCAAGAGCGCTTCTCCAATATTTGTCGGGGTTCCTTCTTTGTCAACAAGTCCTCCAACCTCAGCGATACCCACAAACGTTCCAATCGAATCAAACAAGTCTACAAAAAGGAGCGAGAAAACAGGCAGAATCATACCGAACTTTAATGCACCGACAATATTCAGCTTAAAGAAAACATCAATACTCGGTAAAGAAAATATACCTTTCGGCACCGCTACAACAGGATCGATTAACCATCCTGCCGATGTTCCTATGAGCGAAGTCGTTAACGCTAAAACCGATGTACCCAGAATTCCGATAATAAGCGCACCCTGTACTTTTTTAACTACCAGAACCGATGTGAGGATTAAGCCGATGAGAAACAGGATTGTCGTCAGGTTCAAACCACCGAAGGCAACCATGGTTGCTTTATTCGAAACGATAAAATCTACGCTTTTAAATCCAATAAGTGACAAAAAAATGCCGATTCCAGCAGCTAAACCAAACCGGATCGACTTAGGAATGGCTTTTACTATCTCTGTCCGGACACCGGTTACCGACAGAAGCATAAAAATTATTCCGGAAATAAATACAGCACCGAGTGCTGTTTCCCACCTGACACCCATTCCGAGAACAAGAGTAAATGTAAAAAAGGCATTGATGCCCATCCCCGGCGCAACACCGTATGGTAGATTAGCATACAGTCCCATTGCAATCGAGCTGAATGCACAGACGAGGACCGTCGCGAAAAGGACTCCGGAAAATGGCATGCCTGTTTTCGACAGGATCGCCGGATTCACCACGACAATATAGGCCATGGTCAAAAACGTGGCGACCCCTGCCAGGATTTCGGTTTTGACATCTGTGCCGCGTTCTCTGAGGTTAAAAATTTTCTCGAGCATGTTGACTTCTTATCCCCCTACCCCACCAGGAATAAACATCGTAATCACCGAAAAAATTAAAACTGCAAAATTGATGCATTCGTAAAAAGTCATAAACTACACCATTTGTCATACTGAACTTGTTTCAGCATCTAATTATTTCAGTAAGTTAGAGACCCTGAAAATTACGATAAAAACCATTTCCGGATTGGAATTTTTATCGAACCTCCGGAAATGGCAAAGTCGGGGGGTTATGTATGATTTAGAGACTACGCCCAAACTCCAGAGTTTTTTTGTGAATACTGATGTGCATATGTTCCTGAATTATTTCCTGACCTGCATCATTGAAAGGAAGATATACGAGCGTCGAGTCCCCAATGGTAAAACTGACTTGGGGCAGAAAGGGAAATATTTCCTTTTTGCGCATGACTGAGTTTGCCAGTGTAATTTTAATACTCTGAGTAGCCTCACTGTGAGGAAGTGTAACGGGGTAAAGGTTATCCCCGGGAATTTCCTCCACCACCTTAAAATCTTTTTGAGCAATGGTCATCTGTCTGGACAGGTTTAAAAAAATCTTGGGCCGGATTTTGAAGGCCGGTATCCAGAAGGACATTTCCCGATTCTCCCAATGCCTTTGAACCACTTTGGGCTGGTTAGTAACCCTGATAAAATCGGCGTATGAATTGATTTCCAGGCCTCGGGCTGATGTAGCGCATATCTTCCAGAAGGGCAAATATAAAGTCTTTTTCCCACTGCCGGGCACGGTTTTAAAGCCTACTCTGGTAAACCTCCCACCCACAGCCTCCCAGACTGTATCGCAGTTGCTGCATGTCAGGACAACACTGTCTTTTTCTCCTTCCAGACTCCAGCCACAGTTCGGACATATGGTTGCCATAAAGGTGATTTGCCATCGAGGGTTATCTTCTGTTTCCGGCTCGAAGACTTCCCGCCCACCGTGCATGGGAGCTATAAGCTGGTTTGTCACGGCATCAAAAACTTTATTTCCTTCTACATGCATGGGCAGGTATATCAGGCTTAACGCCTCGCCGATATAAGCCCGGTGAAAAAAATCATTAGAAACCAGCGTCGATATATGTTTCCCGACTGTATCCAGTACATTGTCAACCGAAAGAGAACACGAAAGAAATGATCCGGCCAAATCCGGTGTGACAAATCTCATCTTCATGGCCTGGGGCCTGAAACCCAACGACATGGGAAGTTCCCTGAAAGGCACCCCTAAACGGGTAATATCAACAACGCGGTATTTGATGGAAACATCCCCGCATAAATACACGTTGCCCTTAAAACGCATATAAGGCGCCCAGATAATATCCTTGTTTGACGCCTTATGGGGTAAAACAAGGCGAAAATGATTATGGGCGAAGAGATAGTTTTTTACTTCACAGTAAGGACAGCGAAGCAGGCGATTGGTCTCTTCCAGCTCGACAGGCGCGCCACATTGTGGACATTCATGTTCAACGATAAAGCCCATTTACACTAACTTCTCCCCGCACTGGTTGCAGAAAACAGAATCAGGCAGGTTTTCACCCTTGCAGTTAGGACAGATTTTGGGCGCCGGCTTCCTGTCCGCCGGGGTTCCGCATCTGGGACAGAATTTGGCGTTGGGCGGCAGATTTTTACTACAGTTGCTGCACTGATCGAAAACCAGTTGTTGATGACCGCAGTGGGGGCAAAATTTCGCATCCTTGTTAATGGAGTGCCCACAGTCAGGACACTTAAGCTCCGTAGGTGCTGCCTGGGTCGCGGCTCCACCCTGAGACCTGAACATATCGGCAAACATTGCAGGCATCATGAAACCCATGCCCATTCCCATGCCGGCACTCGCTTCGCCTGTTGACTCAGCAGCTTTCTCCATAGCCATTGCGGCTTTCATCTTGACAAGTCTGTCCAGATCCTGGATCACGCCCAGGCGGCTTTTGTCATCAATGGCTTTCTGCACCTCCGGCGGAGGCGTAATGGAACTGATATAAAGATGGTCCAATCCAAGGCCGAAATGACTGAAATCTTCCTTCAGGCGGTACTGCAGGCCATTTGAGATCTCATCGTATTGTCCGGGCAGGTTGAATAGACTGTCAAGATTTTCGCCTAAATAATCATTAAAACGTGAAACAATAACCTGTTTGAGATATTCCTCGATTTCCTCGGTGGTATATTTACCCATGGTACCTACCAGTGTATTAATAAACAGCATTGGTTGAACTACCCGAATGTTAAATACACCATAGGCCCGCAGACGCACCAGGCCGAGTTCTGAATCCTTGAAGGCTACCGGATCCCTGGTGCCCCATTTGAGGTTTGGAAATACCCTCATGTTGACGAAATAGACCTCGGCCCGAAGCGGGCTGGTCATGCCCCAGGGCAAAGCCAGTACCTTTGTCAGCACCGGGATATTAGCCGTGGTGAGGGTGTGGCGGCCGGGTCCGTAAGCTTCATATGACTTGCCCTTGTAAAACAATACTCCTGCCTGGCTGTCACGAACAATCAACTGTGCACCTAATTTGATTTCACCCGAACCTTTTTGTGGAATTCTATGAACCAATTCCTGTTCGGCCTCATGAAACCATTCTATAACCTCTAAAAAAATCAAGTTGTCCGTACCCATTTGTCTTCCTCATTGCTATTGTAGATTTTCCTGCGAAAAGTTTCCCTAGAATAAATACAACATCGAGAGGTTAAAAATTTTCTCAAGCATGTTGCTTTCTTCCTCCCTACCCCGCCAGGAATAGATATCATAATTACCGAAAAAATTAAAACTGCAAAATTTATTTTTCGACTTTGAAAGGTCTAAGAAAATTGATATAGTACAAAAAAGGTGTTCGGGGTTAAAGATATGGATAATAACACCAAGAAAGATGGCGAACGAAAACCGCCTGATATCCATTTAGTCAAAGGCGGTAAAGGTGAGAAGGCAGATGCAAAAACTAATGCTCAGTTAGCTGCTGAAGCGATGGACAGACTGGCCAGAGGAGAGATTAATATTCACGATATAGTTATACTACAACGTTATTTGCTGAAAAAACCTCTGTCATCTGGATAGTTGCCCCCTGCCCTTCTCCGTCCATTACTCTCTTTTTTTAAACACAAATGAACAAACTTCGCTTCCCATACACCGCCGTGACGTTACCTCGAAATCGATATCTTCCATAAATTCCCGGGCAAAGATAGCATACTCGACAGTACATATCGACTCACCAATCCTCCCTGCCAGGTGCTCCCGGTTCGCTTCTTTCAACAGAGTAAGCCAGGGGCACTTATTGACGGTGATATTAATCTGTGCATCTTTCATCCAGAACTCACTCACAAAATCTTCGGCATCCATCTTGAACTTGAGGGCGCTTAGCAGATTTTCCTCGGTGGCAGTTTCCATCCCAAATAATTCTTTTATCTTTCTGGCCTGAATCTTCGGCAGTACTTCCCATACCATACTATCAACCTCAAGGGCCTTATCAAATGAATCTGTTTTTTCCAGCATCATAAACCAGAGACCATCTACGGCAAGAAAGCATCTTTTGAAATATTCACTCAACATCTGCGGATTCATACACCCTCCCTGTCAATTTTTTATTGTTCTTGATCCAACAGCAGATAACATACCATGCGATTTTCAGAGGCTTCGCGCCATCACGCCTATTTTTTTACCATAAAGCAAAAAAAATGCACACCAAATTTTACTTTTGCATAAGACCAATAATTTTAAAGACATATCTTGTTGCTACCCTTCCCTTCCCGTCTTTTACGGCACCCTGAAAATCGTAATAAAAACCATTTCCGGGTTGGAATTTTTATCAAAGCTCTGGTATCTATTATGAAGCGCTCAGCAAATTACGTCTCTCAAAAAAATAAGGAGGAATAAAATGGAAAAGATCAAATGTGGCCCACAGACATTGCTCTATCCAATGCCTGCTGTTCTGGTAGGCGCTAATGTAAATGAAAAAGCAAACTTCATGACAGCGGCCTGGTGCGGGATAGCATCACAAAAACCGCCAGCGGTTTCTGTCGCCATCCGCAAAAACCGGTATACCCTGGAAGGGATTAGAAACAATGAGACGTTTTCCATCAATGTTCCTTCCTCCACTATGGTTAAAGAGACCGACTACTGCGGTCTCTATTCCGGCAAGGATAACGATAAATCTCAAATCTTCAGGGTATTTTACGGAACACTGAAAACAGCCCCTCTGATTCAGGAATGTCCGGTAAATCTTGAGTGCAAGGTTATCCATTACCTGGACATGGGGAGTCATATCCTTGTGATTGGTGAAATCATTGAAACTTACATCGCCGATAGTTGCAAGGTTCAAGGGGAAACCGACACAAAAAAGATCGATCCCCTGATTTATATTCCAGGCACCAGGGAATACCATCGCCTCGGAGAGGCTATCGCCACGGCCTTCGAGATAGGGAAGGAGTGGTGAGTTTTCCCGCTCATGGAGCGGGCTTTGTAATCTCTTTTAAAAGATCGTCTATCTTAGCGTATGCCGCGGGGGAAGGCACTATGGAGAAACGATCAGGGGGCTTTAATGTTGACGATGCGGTCATCCCATGACGGGTGGCGAGCCCAAAAACCGCCGCCATCCTCTATGGCTGATCAGGGTTTTCATTCTCCTGATATTCAGTTTGAACTTTCTTGAGCCTATCGAAAAATTCTTCTTCTGTAATAATTCCCTTCTCGATAAGCAATTCAGCAAGTGCATCCAACTGAATCGCATTTGTCATCAGTAATGCTTTAAAATTAGCCACTTCACCAGAATCGATTTTTTCTGTCATTTTCAGCTCCCAACGGCCTTTTCTGTTCAGTCCCCGTCATATCTCTTTTAAAAACAGGGCTTCGTTCATCAATCGATGAAAGCCCTCTTTTGTTGCGGGCAGTTCTCTTACTTCCTGAATGGACTGGTTTAAATCTACACCTGTTCATATAGGCTATATTAATAAAGGTCAAGGGAAGATCTCTTACATTTGGGACAATCTTGAAACCAGCTACAAAAAAAGGGCACAGTCGATTTGCTGTAACCCTTCAATTGCTTGAACTGAACAACGAGCGCATTATTCTTCGAATTACTTCGTTCTCCGCTGCTTGCCGAAATTGATTTCGACAGCTACCTCTTCTCACTTGCGATAGCTTATTGACATATTTTAGCAAAAGAGTATTCTTACCAAAGCAG
>CAYVXX010000027.1:0-26820 GCA_964454305.1 uncultured Syntrophales bacterium
TAATTACATCTTTACTCATAACCTAAATTACCTCCACGAATTTTAATTTGTAATATTTAACACATTTTAAAGAAATTGCAAGTTGTAAGATGAATCCCCCGAAAGCCTGCCTCGTAAAATACGCTCGCTACGTCATATTTTTCGTAACTGTGCATTGGAACCGGGGAAAATCATTACCGAACCAATCTGCAACTTCAACCCACTATCAAAAAAAGTTTAAAACCTCGTTGACCCCTTTACAGCACTACGATGAAACGAAGATCGTCATATGTTTACTTCCACCTTGGTGTGCATCCATTCAGAATGAGAAAATCGCTTGGGAAATAGCTCTTGATTTAATCATCAGTGTACTGATCAATTAATTCCTCTTTACAAAATCTCAACAAGCAGCGATAGGAACTTTTTAGAATTATTATAAAGACTGGGTTCAAGCCCGGCCGTCGAGAATGAAGCGCTCACTTGAGGAAAGATTAATGCCTTGACACCTTTTAAAAATCTCAGGTATTGAGACCCCACATATTAACAGCATATTTGATCACTGAATGTATGCTATCCTTGCGATGCGTCCTTAAATGTGTTAAAAGGTACTTTACCTTTCTAAGGGGAAGCTTATGATCGACAAGAATAATAGAAATATCAACTATTTAAGGATTTCAATTACCGACAGATGTAATCTTCGCTGTGTCTACTGCATGCCCAAGGAAGGGGTTTCTGTGATAGGTCACAATGATATACTCAAATATGAAGAGATATTCAGAGTGATTAACATTGCCGTGCAGACAGGAATTGAAAAGGTCAGGGTGACCGGTGGAGAACCGCTGGTAAGGAAGGGAGTTGTAGATTTCCTTGCATCCCTTAAACAAATAGACGGACTAAAAGATATCACCTTGACAACGAATGGCATACTGCTTGAGAACTTTGCTGAGGGGCTTTTCAATGCGGGTATACGGCGAATAAATATCAGCCTCGATTCCCTTAATCCGGAAAAATATGCGAGCATTACCAGAGGAGGAAACCTGAAAGCAGTCCTCGGGGGTATTGACAAGGCGGAAAAGACTGGATTCTCACCAATCAAGATCAACGTCGTGGTGATAAAGGGCGTGAACGAAAACGAAGTTCTGGATTTTGCAAAATTTGCAATAGAAAAACCTTATCAGGTGAGATTTATTGAATTGATGCCCGTCGGTGAGGCGGGTGCTGATAATAATGACAAATATGTGTCTAACGATTTCGTGATGGAAAAAATAGAGAAATATCATATACTTGAATCAGTATCCGGCCCGGTCAATAAAACGGACGGCCCCGCCCGAATTTACAGTATAAAAGGCGGGAGGGGAGAAATCGGCTTTATAAGTGCTGTTAGTCACCATTTTTGTGAATCATGCAACAGACTCCGCCTTACCGCTGACGGCTATCTTCGTGCATGCCTGCTCTCCGATGAAGAAATCGATCTAAAGGGGCCGTTGCGCGCCGGGTGCAGCGATTTAGAACTGGAAGATTTGATAAAAACGATTATTGCCAAAAAACCAATGAGACACAATATTGCCATCTCCGATAATGTACATTTCAAAAAATGTGTAAGAGACATGCGTTCAATAGGAGGCTAACGTTCCTATTAGGCTCACTGGGGATTACACTCGCTTGGTAAAACATCTTTTATAGCTGTTCGAGGAAATTTGATGATCTTTGATGAAGAAACAGCCCGATCATACGATGACTGGCTTCTGACACCTGTTGGACGTTACATAGACAGAAGAGAAAAGGGTCTCATCTTACATCTCATAGCGCCAGAGGAGGGCGAGAGGCTCCTCGATATAGGATGCGGAACGGGAAATCATCTTCGCTTTTTCAGAAGAAAAGGGTGTAATGTAACCGGTCTCGAATCATCTCCCTCCATGCTGGACATTGCCAGAAAAAAGCTGGGACAGAGAGCGGATTTTCATGTGGGCAAAGCAGAAGACCTTCCCTTTTCCGATAATGAATTTGATATTGTTACTATGATCACCTCTGTCGAATTTATGGATGATCCTCAGACGGCTATAGCCGAAGCAATCAGGGTATGCAGGGACAGGGTTTTTATCGGAGTTTTGAATAAATACGCCATAATCGGTATGCAGCGTAGGATAAGGGGGATTTTCAGACAATCCATATTCAACAGTGCCCGTTTTTTCGGTATAGGGGAGTTGACCCAAATAGTCAAAACTGCACTTCCCGGTGTCAATATCCGGTGGGGAAGTGTCATTTTCCTCCCCTTCGGCTGGTATTCATTTGCAACCGGTCTTGAGGAGATTATTCCAGTTATGAACAATCCTTTCGGTGCTTTTATCGGTCTGTCATTTCCCGTGGTATTTACCCACAGGACTATACAGGATATAGTAAAAAGTCATATTAAGGTCGGAGGAACAGAGGGAAAACGTAAAGTCCAAGGAGCTGTCAGGGAGATCAAAAGATGACAAGGAAAGCTATGCTCTATAAGAAGCTGGAGGGTGGCGCTGTAAGGTGTTTTCTCTGCGGACACAGGTGTAAGATTCCTCCGACAGGACGGGGCATATGCGGGGTACGCGAAAACAGAGAGGGTGTTCTCTACACACTGGTCTATGGAATGGTCATAGCTGAAAATGTTGACCCTATCGAGAAAAAACCTCTCTTTCATGTCTACCCCGGATCGAAATCCCTTTCTATCGCTACCGTCGGGTGTAACTTTTCATGCACTTTCTGTCAAAATAACGACATTTCTCAGGCACCGCGGGAAACGGGAGAAATAATAGGCAGAAAGGTTACTCCAGAGGAAATTGTCGAAAAAGCTGTCCGAACAAAATCGATGACCATCGCCTATACATACACTGAACCGACCGTATTTTTCGAGTACGCCTACGACATCTGTCGTATCGCCCACACGAGGAAGATTAAAAATGTCTTTATCACCAACGGTTTTATGACTGCAGATGCTCTTGAGAAAATATCACCCTACCTTGATGCAGCCAATGTGGATCTGAAATCTTTCAGTGACGATTTTTACAAAACGTGGTGTGGTGCAAGACTTCAGCCGGTTCTCGATACCATAAGGAAGATGAAAGAACTGAACATCTGGGTGGAAATAACGACCCTCGTTATACCCACCTTAAATGATACCGAAGAAGAATTGAGGCAGATTGCCGAATTCATTCTTTCACTTGGATCTGAAACTCCCTGGCATATCAGCCGCTTTCATCCCCAGTATAAGATGGCAAATCTACCATTAACCCCGGTAGAGACGATACACAGGGCAGCAGAAATAGGCAAAGAAACGGGACTTAAGTACGTATACAGCGGCAACGTTCCTGGAGATGTTGGCGAGAAAACCCTGTGTTATAACTGCGGAGCGCTCCTCATTGACAGGTATGGGTTTTTTATAAACAGGATTACTTTGCGGGAATCCCGCTGTCCCGAATGTAACACACCCCTGGATGGAATACTGTAAACAATCAAGAGTAACTCCTCACTTCTTTTCCATTTTTCACTCTCGATTCTTATTTCTCCTCCCAGTCAATGTCTTCATCGGTGTAGGATACTGAAAGTACCTTCCGGGCCTTTTCCAGGCAGCTTGAAGGAACCATTACCCTTACTTCACCCAGACCGTCAATAGTAACAGCGTAAATTGTACCCGCCGCTTCGTACTTCAATCTGGTCGGGATTCCTTCTGTCTCCAATCTTCCAACTATGATATTGGCATTTGTCATTCCCGATGCTATATGCACAACTCTCCAATCCTCTTCTTTCATGATCCACCAGGTACCGCTCGTTAATGTTGGCAACGGCAAACCGAAAGTATTGAAAAATACAGTTCTCCGATGCTCAACCCTCTGAAAAAACCTCTTCTCCTTCTCTCGCCGATAGTCTTTTACTGAATCCTTGTTTTTATTCGATAATCCTCCCCTCATGTCAAGGAGAATTTAAACCCGAAGTTTAGCGCAGGCATCCGCTACGACCTGACAATCCTTTTGCATTCGCTTGTCTCGTCCTCAATTACATCCAGTATCGTTTTAAATGTGCGGTTAGCGAGCGGATATATTAAATTGTGAAGCTCCCCGCGGGATCTTTCCATCGATCATACAACATGTTGTGGTCTAATATATGCAGAATACAATTTGTTGTATTTTTTCTTTACAAAGGAATTTTTCTCTGTTAGAATTTCGAGAAATTACGGAGTTTTTCGCCCTACACTATTATTGCAAAGCTTTAGCATAGGTGTCCTTAAATGAAACTAAAGAAATTAGAAATAATAGGATTCAAGTCTTTCAGGGATAAGAGCACCCTTGATTTCTCAGACGGAATCAGTGCTATTGTCGGCCCCAACGGATGCGGAAAGAGCAATATAGTTGATGCTATCCGATGGGTTATGGGTGAACAGCGGTATACGGTGCTCCGCGCAAAGAAAATGAACGATGTCATATTTAACGGAAGTAACAATGCTTTTCCCGTCGGTATGACTGAAGTGTCAATGATCCTTGCAGCCGATGGACAGAAATTTCCGGGCGACTATGACAGTTGCAGCGAAGTCATGATTTCAAGGATAACCTTCCGTGATGGCGAAAGTGAATATTCCATCAATAAAGTACCCTGCAGATTGCTCGATATCAGGGAATTTCTCATGGATATAGGAATTGGTGCGAGGACGTACTCTCTGGTAGAACAGAACCACATCGCACATCTCATTGAGGCCAAACCCGAAGACAGACGGCAATTCATCGAAGAAGCGGCAGGTATCTCAAAATATAAGGGCAGAAAAGAAGCCGCCTCCCGAAAGATGGAATCCACACGGCAAAATATCGTTCGCCTGGCCGATATAATCAGCGAGGTAAGATCACAGCTCAATTCGATATCGAGACAGGCAAAAAAGGCAGAAAGATACAAAAGACTAAAAAAAGATATAAAAGAGGCGGAACTCTCTCTCGCACTGCAAACATTTTTAGATTTGGCCGAAAAACAGAAATCGTTAGAAGGTGCGCATGATGCGATTGTTCACAAGAAAACCGAGGCCGAAACGACACTGAGAAAGCTTGAGGCGTCGATAGAAACCATAAAGGCAGAGATCCTCGAAAATGAAGAGTCGGCTTCAAGGTTTCAGGAAAGACTCTATGAAATAAAGACCGAAGTAAACGTCAAGGAACATGAAATTGAGTTTTCAAAGGGAAAGATCGTCGACATATCGATGAGGAAACAGAAAAACATAACTGAGATTGAGTCACTGAAACGCAATAAGGAAAATACGACAGAAGAACTGAACACTCTCCAGTTGAAAATGGCCGGGTCGGACGAGAGAATCGCCGATATCAAGGACTCCGTCGCTAAAAGTCAAGCGGGGACAGAGGAACTGAAGGAGATAGAGGCGGCGCTTCACAGCAAACTGGAGGAGAGCAAGGTTGAGCATGTTGATATTCTTACGGAAAAGGTAAGACTCAAAAATATGGAGGCCGAACTTGTAAAGAGGATTGACGATCTCAAACGAAGATCAGAAAGCTACACCGTGGAAATGGAAGAAAGTACGAGGAAACTCGACCTAGCAAGCAATTCTCTTGCTCAATTAAAATCCGCCCTCAAGTCTGATATGGATAAGTCTGACGACTTCAGAAAAAATGAAGTGGTTCTTACAGATAAGCTTCAGAAGGCAAAAGACGATTTACATATAATTGATCAAAGAACCAGAAAACTCAAGGAAGAAATAGGAATAAAATCGTCTCGGCTCTCCTCACTGATGGAATTGCAGGAGGGTTACGAGTGGTGCGGTGAAGGAACACGCTCTTTCATGAAGGCGAAAAAAAACCACTCCGGTGAAGTCTTGGCCATGGATTGCGGATCATCTCCGGAGAGTTTCTGCGGGCTGGTGGCTGATTATATAGAGGTCCCGAAGGAACACGAAGTCGCTGTAGAGGCTGTCCTAGGAGAGAAGCTTCAGTATATCATCGTAAAAACCCAGGAAGATGGTATAAAGGCGATCGATTATCTGAAGAACCGTTCACTGGGCAGGGGAAGTTTTGTTCCTCTCCAGGTAAGGAATACTTCTTCAAATTCAGGGCATTTCCACCAGGACGTAAGAGAAGCGGTCAGATTGACCGATGTTGTCAGGATCAGGAAAGGTTTTGAAAGTATCGCCGATTATCTTCTTGGAGATGTTCTGTTGATTCCGGATCTGAATGTCGGTGTATCTCTTTGGCGCAGAAACGGCTTTGAGGGGACTTTCGTCACACCGGACGGTGATATTATAACTCCCCATGGTGTCTTAACCGGTGGAAGCAGAAAAAATGGCGACAGCAGCCTCCTTCGGAACAAAAGAGAGATAGCTCAGCTCGAAAAGGAAATCGACACCATGACAGGTCTTCTTAAAGAAGAGGAGGACCGCATAAGCAAAACAGCCGCCCTTATCTCCCAGTGGGAAGAAGAACTGGCTGAATTGAAATCTGGTCTGCACAGATCAGAGTTGAGCATAAACAGCAACCGGAAGGATATTGAACGATTTGAGGGGGAGCGGAAGTGGGTCGAGCAAAGGATAAACGTCCTCGCCTTCAACATGGAAAACCTGAAAGAGGAAGAAGTTCAGGGGATGGAAAAGATAGCCTCCATTGATAATGATGTCGCTTCCCTTGATGAGACCGAAAAAGTGGCTGGTGGCCGTATTGCTTCGATGCAGGAACAATGGGAACAATCACGGAGAAAGTTGGAGGAGGTGGAAAGGGGGTTGACCGAGGAGAAGATTCTTTTAGCATCTCTTGAAGAGAAGAAGACCGCAAACCTCAATACCCTGGAACGATTGAATCATGCGATAACTGATATATCAAACAATATCGACTCAAAGATCAGTGAGTCAAAAGCTTACGAAAAAGATATAGAAGTTATCACGGAAAATATTGCCGTGGAGCAAGACTGCCTCGGACACCTCTATTCAGATTACGATACCACCGAAGTCGAACTCGACAAGAAGAAGGACTTCAGGGAAGAGAAAAACTGGCGGTTAAAAGACAGAGAATTGGATGCCGGTAAGATAAAAAAAGCCCTCGATAGTTTGACAAAAGAGATAAATGAACTGGAAATGGAATCCCGCGAGGTATCCTTCCATGCCGAGACCTTGAAGGAGGGCATGTATAAGAAATACTATGTTGACCTGAATGACTTAAAAGCGGGGTTTAAAAGGCTTGGTGAATCAGTAAGTGAGGAACTGAAAAACAGACTCGATAGAAACAGGAAATCTGTCGAAAATTTCGGAGAGGTCAACCTGCTGGCTCTGAGCGAGCATGAAAAGCTCAAAGAAAGGTACGATTTTCTGATCTCACAGGTTGCGGATTTGAATTCATCGCTGGATACGCTCCAGAGAACTATATCAAGGATCAACAGAATCTCTAGAAAAAGGTTCTCGGAAACCTTTACCGTCGTTAACCAGCGGTTTAAAGAGGTATTTTCCAGGCTCTTTCAGGGGGGTAGAGGAGAACTCCGCCTCACCGATGAGACAGACATGTTGAATGCAGGTGTGGATGTGGACATACAACTACCCGGCAAGAAACCTCAGAACATTACACTTTTGTCAGGCGGGGAAAAGTCCCTTGCCGCTGTTGCCCTGATTTTTTCCATTCTCTTATATCGTCCGACTCCATTTTTGGTGCTTGATGAAGTTGATGCGGCACTGGATGATGCAAACATAACGCTGTTCAATCAATTAATAAAAGATATTTCAGCAAACTCCCAGATCATTCTGGTAACCCACAACAAGAGAACCATGGAGGTCGCAGACAACCTCTTCGGGGTTACAATGGAGAAAGAGGGCATTTCAACCACAGTTTCCGTAAGCTTCAATTGATGTAAACATTCAACTATAAGCCGGCAGCTTTTAACTTCTGGGTCACTGAGACAGTGCTCGAGTGTGGCGACTCTCAGTAGATTAGAGATTCTAAAATGTTTAATAATAAAAATGAAGATGACAGTTTTTTTGAAAAATTAAAGACAGGGCTCTCCAAAACGAGAGGGTCTTTTGTTAAGAGTGTCGATGAAATGATCCTTGGCGAGAGGATCATAGACGATGACCTCTTTGAAGAACTGGAAGAAGTTCTTATTATGGCTGATGTAGGTCCTGCTTTCACTTACGATCTGATCGACAACATGAAATCAATCGTAAAAAGGAAAGACCTTGACAGCCCTGAGGTGCTCAGAAAAGTAATGGAGAAGAGTATGATGGATATTCTCAAAGAGAGGGAAGCTCCATTGCGTATCCCGAGAAATAAGCTTTTTACCATCATGGTCTTGGGGGTTAACGGAACGGGAAAAACTACGACCATCGGCAAAATGGCCCACCGTTTTAAAAAAGGCGGGCTGTCTGTTATGCTCGTTGCGGCGGACACCTTCAGGGCAGCGGCAATCGAACAGCTGGAAATATGGAGTCAAAGAATCGATGTCCCCCTTATTAAACAGAAGTCGGGGGCGGATCCTTCCGCTGTTGTTTTCGATGCCATCCATTCTGCGAAGTCACGCGAAACAGAAGTAATGATTATCGATACTGCCGGCAGGCTCCATACCAAGGTTAATCTTATGGATGAGTTGAAAAAGACGAAACGTATCATGGAGAGGGAACTGCCAGGTTCTCCCCATGAAACACTCCTTGTTCTTGATGCCACCACCGGACAAAATGCCGTTTCACAGGTAAAGATGTTTAATGAAGAAGTCGGCGTGACAGGAATTGCCTTAACAAAGTTAGACGGAACAGCAAAGGGCGGGATCATCATCAGGATTGCCCAGGAACTGAATATCCCTATCCGCTATATCGGTTTCGGTGAGGGGATCGATGACCTGAGAAGATTCAAAAGTAAAGAATTCGTTAAGGCCCTCTTTTAGCAAGCGTTTTCCTATCAGCCGCCAGTTTCCAGCTTTGAAAATAGCCAAGCCGGGATTGTAATATGGGAAGAATATTTGCCATCGGTGATATCCATGGGTGCATTTCAAACCTGAAGAGCATTATGGACACGATAGACATTGATGCTCAAAATGATGCCCTTGTTTTTATCGGTGATTATATAGACCGGGGACCGGATTCTAAAGGTGTGGTCGATTTTGTCCTGGAGCTCAGGGAAAACATTGAGCATGTAATATGCCTTCTGGGAAATCATGAACTAATGTTTCTGGACTATCTTCATGACAAAAACGTCTATAAAGAAATGTTCCTTATAAACGGAGGAGATCATACCATTTCATCCTATGGAGTTGTCGAAACGACCGACAAGATCAGAGTAAATGTTCCTGAAAACCACATGGAGTTTTTCACATCACTGCTTCCTTATTACGAAACTGAAGATTACATCTTCGTACACGCCGGGTTGAGACCCGCTATTCCCCTGGAAAAACAGGATATAGAAGATTTAATATGGATACGGCACGAGTTTATAAACTCTTCCTATGATTTTGGGAAAACCGTGGTCTTCGGACACACCCCGCTCCCACAACCCCTCATAGATTCTAATAAAATAGGGATTGATACAGGGGCTGTCTATGGGGGTAAACTCACATGTGTCGAGTTACCGGAAGTCAGGATATATCAGGCCTGACGGCTTTGTAAAAAGTCCACCTGCGGCGTTGCTCTGCATCCTTCGTCATTACGACGTACGACTATGTACGCCTCATTCCTCAGGATTTGCGCGCCTTGCATCTGGAGCTTTTTACTTTGCCGTCTCAATTTTAACTTTTTACGATTTTGTAAGGTATTATGAAAATTATTGAATGTGTTCCAAATTTCAGTGAAGGAAAAGATAAAGACAAAGTAAGGAGTATAGTGGAAGCGGCGTCTGAAGTAGACAGCGCTAAGGTGCTTGACTTCAGTATGGACGTCGACCACAACAGGAGCGTTCTGACCATTGCCGGCACCCCGGACGGTGTCGTAAGGGGGACGGCTGCCGCCTGCGACAGGGCACTCGAGTTAATCGACATGAAAAAGCATTCCGGTGTTCATCCGTGCATCGGTGCCGTGGATGTGGTCCCCTTCACCCCCATAAAAAACATCAGCATGAAAGAAACAGTGGAAATAGCCCATAGATTTGGTCGTGCCTTCGGGAAGAAAAACAATGTCCCGGTCTACTTCTACGGCGAAGCAGCGCTGGATTTAAAAAGGAGAGAATTATCCGATATAAGGAGAGGGGGGTACAGGGGATTACGTGAAAAGATAAACGACCCATTATGGGTTCCGGATGCGGGACCGGCAGTCTTCAACTCCCGCGGAGGTGCAGCGGTTGTCGGAGCACGGGACCCGCTGATTGCTTTTAATATCAATCTTGCTACCGAAAATCTTGATGTCGCACAAAATATTGCAAGATCGATTCGATACTCAAGCGGCGGCCTCAAAGGTGTCAAGGCGATAGGTGTTCCGCTACACAGTAGAAAAATTGTTCAGGTATCAATGAATCTCACAAATTACAGGGAAACGTCGATCCGTAAGGTCTTCGATACCGTAAAAGAGGAGGCCTTCGATTATGGTGTCACTATACTTGAATCCGAGTTGATAGGACTGATCCCCGGAGCGGCATTTGAAGACGTGACGGCCGATTATCTCAAATTATCCGGGTTTTCTTCCAAAAGAATCATAGAAACACACTTTTGCTGAAAGTATTGACACCTATCTTAAATAATGTTACAGCACCTTCTCTTTTGTTAACACGTGCCCCCGTAGCTCAGTAGGATAGAGCACCGGATTCCTAATCCGGGAGTCGCGCGTTCGAATCGCGCCGGGGGTACCAAACTATAGGATGTTTTGTACCTTAAAATAAGGATCAGGAACCCCTCATCTGCCATCCAAAGGCCACAGACGATGGCGGATGATATGTTTGTGTGTTGTCAACAAATAGAAATGCGTGGTAGTATAAAAAATTAATTGGAAGATCCGTTCAAGACAAATAAAGGACAAAGAGGAGAAGGTTAAATGTTTGAAGTTTCAGAAAAGGCACAGGATGTGATTAAACAAATGCTCGAATCGATGCAGGAGACGTTACCGATACGGCTGGCGTATTCCGAGGGCGGGTGTGCAGGTCCCTCTCTGGGAATGTCTCTAGATGAGGCTAAGGAAGAGGATAAGGTCTTTGAGAAAGGCGGTATCACATACGTGATAAATGAACAGTTGTTTGAACTGGCAAAACCTATCAACATAGATTTCGTTACCACGCCAAGAGGCTCAGGGTTTTCCATCAATTCAAATGTGTCGGGCGGTGGGTGTTGCGGTGGCGGGTGCGACGGGTGCGGCGGCTGACAGAGATATCAGTTGAACCCACACACGACTACATCGTACGTTACCAGAAAAGGATATATAGTTATCCCCTTTTTTGTGAAAATAACAGCCGTATTCGTAAAAAGTGAAGCTCCCCGCCCACATGGCGGGGCTTCCCGGTAAGGAATATATTTTTTTATATTGCGCCCCCTTGTGGGATGCGCCCCCGGTCAGTTTTACTTGCTCAGAGAGTATTTTGGGGATGTGGGGTGCCGGATTTCTCGGGATCGTTTTCGCCCTTTCTTTTTGTCCGGTCTCGGCTGCATTATTTTTTGGAAGCCTTTTTTCTCTTGCCATTGCCCACGGTTCAAAAATCATTCTACCCTCTCTCTAAAGAAATGGTAGAATTTGAGATGGAGGAAAAGGGCAATACTGAAAAAGTAAAGAAAGCAATTGAACTGACAGGTTATAACGCTGGGTGACTCAGGAGGAAATGACATGTCAAAACGTGACTATCCCGATAGTCCACGGGTCGGTGTAGGGGCAATAGTGATCAAAGACGGCAGAGTTCTTCTCGTCAAACGCGGTATTGAGCCGAGCAAGAGTCTGTGGGCAATTCCGGGCGGCTCCGTAGAGCTTGGTGAAACACTGCAGGAGGCAGCCGAACGGGAGATTATGGAGGAAACCGGCCTCGTCATCCGTGCCGGAAAACCGATTTATACCTTCGATTTCATCGAAAGAGACAATGCGGGGCGTATCCGGTTCCATTTTGCAATTGTCGACGTTATCGCCGATTATGTAAGTGGAACACCGAATGCCGCCGATGATGCACTTGAGGCCCGCTGGATATCACCTGAGGAACTCAGGAAGTTATCGGTCAGCCAAAATACTTTGAATATACTTGAGGAAATCGGTTTTTACGCTAATCCAGTCTCTTCCTGAAACGCCCGACAGATCCGGCAAAGACAATTAAACCGAGAAATAATAACCCAATAAATTGGGGCCAGAGCACTGTTAGTCCTACCCCTTTCAAAAAAATTCCCCTTATAATTATTAAAAAATACATTAAAGGGTTCAAATAGGTCAACCACTGTACAACCTGCGGCATATTGGCGATTGGAAATACAAATCCGCTTAGCATTATGAATGGAAGGATGAAAAAGAAGGAGGTCATCATCGCCTGCTGGCGGGTAGCTGAAACGGTTGATATAAATAAACCCAATCCCAATATGCTTAACAAGAAAAGAAAGGCACCGAAAAAGAGGAGTAATAAACTGCCCCTTATCGGAATACTAAACCAGAAGACAGCCACGACGGTGACCATAACCATCTGTGCGAGAGAGACGATTATATAGGGAATGCTCTTACCCAAAATCAGTTCGAAGGGTCGTATCGGTGTTACAATCAACTGTTCCATCGTACCGGATTCTTTTTCTTTTATTATCGCCATAGAGGTAAGAACCATAACAATAATCATGATTAAAAAGGCTACGATCCCAGGCACATAGAAATTCTGGCTATCAAGATTGGGATTATACCATGTCCTTATCCGGGCATCTATTTTGCCGTAATCAATATGTTCGGGATAAAGTTCTTTAATCAATTTCCGGTTTAATCTGTCAAGAGCCATTGTAGTATAGGCTATCCTGACAGAGGCCATATTGCTCATGCTTCCATTAACAAGTACCTGAATGTTTGAGGTTTTCCTTTTCCTGATAAGTTCGCTAAAATCGGGGGGTACCTTGACGGCAAGATCGATCTTTTCTCGAAGTAAAGCTTCCTCCAAGTCCTTAGGATTGCTGGTAAAGTGAGTTATACGAAAAGTTTTATTGCCGCTAAATTCATCGGCCAACATCCGGCTTTCCCGTGTCCGGGATTGGTCGAAAAATCCTACTCTGATGTCCCGTACATCAGTCGTTACGACATATCCAAAAATGAGCAATTGGACGAGGGGAGCTATTATCAAGATTGATCTGCTCTTTTTATCTCTAAAAAGCTGAATAAACTCTTTGCGTACCAGTTCACGAATCCTGATCCAGTTCATATCACATCCCCTCTTTCTTCAGCACAAGAAGATTCATAACGGTGAGGATGACAAACATAGCCGCCAGTACCATGTAGCTTGGCCACAAGTGCATCAGCCCCAAATTTCGCAAATATAACCCATTGAGGATATCTATATAATATGTTGCGGGGACAATATAAGTCACAAGCTGGAGGACTTTCGGCATGTTTTCCACCGGAAAGACAAAATTGGAAAGGAGAAGAGATGGCAGATAGGTAATCAGTACGGCTAATTGATTGGCAACCAGCTGTGATTTTGTAATAACAGAAATAAGGAGACCAAGGCTAAGTGCGACAAACAGATAAACGGAGGAGGCAAGTACCATCAGCCAGAAGCTGGATTTCATAACGACACCGAACAGCACTTGTCCCATAAAGACAGCGACAAGTACATCTATCAGTCCTATAAAAAAATAGGGGATGGCTTTTCCTGTTAAAAATTCAGCCCCTCTGAGAGGCAGGGAACGTATGGTTTCCATCGTCCCATTTTCATACTCGCGGGCAATGACCAGCGAGGTCAGCATGGCTCCTACTATCATGATAATGATTGCAATGATGCCGGGAACGATAAAATTACGGCTCTCAAGATCTTCATTAAACCAGACTCGTATACGTCCCTCAACGGGCGGCTTTATCTTCTCCATTCCCCTGCAATTGAGAAAATCAAGGAGTAACTGACTGTTATATTTCTCAACAAATGCCATAACGTATCCCCGTGAGATACCGGCACTATTCGGGTCGCTGCCATCAAAGAGGATTTGAATCGGGGCTTCACGGTTTGACCTGATATTCTCGGTCCAGTCAGGAGGAATAATCACTGCCATTGTTGTCCAGCCATTGTCCAGGTACTCTATAACAGTTCTGGTATCCGGAAGCTGGTTGGCGATGTTGAAATAAGAAGATGCGTCAAGCTTGCGGATGAAATCACGACTTAAGTAGGTTTTGTCATGATCCACCACAACGGTCTTAATGTTATTCACATCGAGGCTGAGGGCATAACCGAAGAGAAAAATCAGAAGAAGCGGGATAATAAAGGCAAGATATAGACTTCTGAAATCTCTGATCAGGTGGTAGAATTCTTTTCGAACAATGGCTTGAATCTTTACCGTGTTCAATTGTTTCTCCTCCTGGCCATCAATTCAATAAAAACATCATTTAAGCCCGCCTCAGGGCGATCGGGGAAGATTTCTTTAATGATCTGAGAAGGCCTGCCCGCCGTTACTATCTTCCCCTCATCAAGGACTGCAATCCGCTGGCAATTATGCGCCTCGTCCATATAGTGTGTGGTAACAAAAATTGTCACACCATCTTCTGCCAGCTTTCCAATAAATTCCCAGAAGTGGCGGCGTGTGATCGGATCAACGCCTGACGTTGGTTCATCAAGAAAGAGGATGTCAGGCTGGTGAAGCAGGGCGCATCCGAGGGCCAGGCGTTGTCGCCATCCCGGCGGCAATTCCCTGGTAAGCCGGTGGCGGACATCCTGCAGATGGGCAAGATCCAGGATCTGTTCAATCCTTTTATCCCAACGGTCCGGAGGCACCTCGTAGACTCCCAGGTAGAAACGAATGTTTTCAAATGGGGTCATATCTTCATAAAGGGAAAATTTTTGCGACATATACCCTATTGAGTGTTTAATTTCTTCCGGTTCGGTGCAGATATCATGTCCGGCAACCACACCGGAACCGGACGTCGGAGTTATGATCCCGCACAGCATTCGGATAGTAGTCGATTTCCCGGAACCGTTAGGGCCTAACAGGCCGAAGATCTCCCCTTTTTTAACAGAAAAAGAGATTCTGTCCACGGCAACAAACTGACCGAATCTCTTTTCTAAATCCTTTACAAAAATAGCATCCTGTGTCGTCATTTCACATCTTGAATTTATCGTGTACAAGTTCCTCGTCAACTTCTTTTATTCGATGGATCATGGCTTCCTCAAGATCCGGAAAGTTGGATCTCATCTTTTCGGGAGTTGCTGTATCAAGAATCCTCGATTTGTGCATGATGGCGAGGCGATCACACTTTTCTCCTTCATCCAGATAGGCCGTTGAAACGAGAACGGTCATACCTTCCCGCTTCATCTCAGAAAGGATCTCCCAGAATTCCTGCCGTGATACGGGATCCACACCATTGGTCGGCTCATCGAGGATGAGAACCGTAGGTTGATGTACGAGAACACAGGCAAGTCCCAATTTCTGTTTCATACCTCCGGAGAGATTACCCGTCAGACGATCAACGAATGGAAGGAGATTAGAGAACTCGAGATACCGTTCCCTCCGCTTCTTCCTCTCCTGACCGGAAATTCCAAAGATATCCATAAAAAAACTGATGTTTTCATCAACCGTGAGATCCTGGTAGAGGCCGAAACGCTGCGGCATATATCCCATTATGGTTTTGATGCTTGTTTTATGAGAGACAACATCCATCCCCCCGACCTGAATCCGTCCGGAAGACGGCTCTATCATGGTTGCTATCATCCGAAGCAGAGTTGATTTGCCCGCCCCGTCAGACCCCACAAGTCCGAATATGGTCCCCCTTTCTACCTGAAAAGACACATCGCAGACGGCCTTCACGTCCCCAAAACTTCTGGAGACATTTTCAACCTGAATAAAGCAGTTTTCGGGGGGGAGGGGTCGGTTGTCAGACATTTTTCTCCTATTAGACCATCGTAAAATAACTTTATATGGGGTTTTCAAGGCATCGCAGAAATTTTTTCTGCTAGTAAAAGCATGATGCATTCATAAAACATATCATCATGGCATCAATCCCTGACCACTGCCCCCTGATCACTGATCACTGCCCCTTGCTTACCGCAACCAGGCATCGGCCGGCATTCCCGGTTTCAATTCAAGGTCCGGATTGGGAATAGAAACCTTGACAAGATATACGAGCTTGACCCTCTCCTTATGGGTCTGGATTATCTTTGGCGTAAACTCCCCTTCAGGAGATATGAATGAAACTTCCCCTTTATAGACCTTATCAGGAAAAGTATCCGACTTCACCTCAACACGCTGCCCCGGTTTTACTCTCCCTATTTCTGTCTCGCCAACAAATATTTTCAGATCCATAGTGGAAAGATCCGAAAGAGTCAGTACCTCACGGCCAGGTATTACCACCTCTCCGAGCTCAACATTTCGGCTGACTATTATTCCATTGAAAGGCGCCTTTAACTTTGTATACTTGAGCTGAATTTCCGTGATTTTAAGGGCCGCTCTCACCGCCCGAACATCGGCCTTCGTTGCCTCAACTTCCTTTCCCGTAGCTTCAATCTTTTTTAAATTGCTCTGCGCCTGTTCCAGAACAGCCTCTGCTTCAGACAGCCTTGCATCCGCAGTCTGATACCTGAGCTTTACAGTCTCCCACTCATTTTCCGAAACAACATTTTTTTCAAATAACGTATCATATCTTTTCTTATGTTTCCGAGCCTCCTCCATTGTGTCCCTGGAGCTTGAAACAACGGCCCTCGCCCTTGCAACTTCAGCGGGAAGCGTTTTCTTGTATATTTCTAAAACCATCTCCAGCTGTCGCAGCTTTTTTTCAGATCTGTCCAGATTCGCACTGGCCTGTTCATGGCGGGCCCGGTATTCAGATTGATCCAGTTCCGCAAGAATCTGTTCATTTTCTACAGACTCCCCTTCCCTGACAGATATATTTACAACTCTTCCACCAACTTGAAAAGCAAGTTCAGAATTCGTCGCCTCCATCGTTCCGGAATAGTATAATTCGTCAAGTTTCGCCTTACGCTGACCCGAGTAAACCAGAAAACCGACACCCAGAATAAGGGCAGCAAAAACTATCACGCCAATTTTTTTCTTCAATCTCACCCCCTATATCCACCGCCCGGAATGTTCTTTGTATTTTGAAAGCCTTACATAAAAGAACTAAAACAAAAAAACAGCAAACATTCAATAAAAAACTCTTACTGCAGCAATAGATGCCGGTAATATCGCCAACTACGGTTATTTTTGAGGTCCCAGGTGACAATATATTACCCGATTTATCGATCAAGGTGTCTTATTTTCATTGACACATTCCGTAGACTTAATTAGAATTTATTAGTATTTGCACAATAATTACGACTATACATTATACGATATCGGTAAACACAGAGAATTTATGGTAATAAAAGACTGGATAACACAGGAATACAGAGAAGAGATGCACAGGCTATAACTTAAGAACTCCGGAAGAAAAGCCTTGTAACCGGGAAAAGGAAAAACATATTCCATATAAGTAGCGCTGTAGGTTCGAGGGAGGGTACTGACAATGACAACTAAAGAGACCGATATTGCGGAATTAATATCATCGAATCCGCTTTTTTTCTCACTGCAACCTGATCATATAAAAGAGATCGCATCTAAATTTAAAGTCCTCCTTTTTAATCCACACGATATCATTATCAAAGAAGGCGAACCGGGAGACAGTTTCTATATTTTAAAAGAAGGTCATGTAAGAGTTATAAAAGAGAGTCCTGAAGGGGAAATTATACTGGCAGAACTTGCCCCCCCCGAGGGATTCGGAGAAATGGCCCTCTTAATTGACGAACCGAGAGCTGCTACCATTAAAGCAGTCGATTCAGTTGAAACACTTCAGCTTATACGGGATGATTTCCTGCATCTTGTAAAAGAAACCCCTGATCTTCTACTTGATATGAAAAATTTACTTGATTCCCGTGTTTCATTCTTTGAAGATGAGCAGTTTATAACAAACGATTTTAAAGAAAAATTAAAGTCTCATGAGCCTTTTTATCTTGATTTTCCAGAACTCGATAATCTGAACAAGCTAAATGCATCAATGGGCAGAGAGCAGGTTGAACACTGCAAGGAAACTGCAATCCTTGCAAAAGAGATGTGCAAAGTTCTGTGTCCTCAAATAGCTGATGAACTCGCATATGCAGGCCTTTTGCATGAGATTGGAAAGGTTTCATTAAGTAAAAATTTGCTTGAAAAAGAGCGAAGGGGTGAGATGCTTTCACCTGAAGAGAAAGAAGAGTTTTCTAAAATTTATAAGTATGCAGTAGAAATTCTCCATCCCAATAAAGAACTTGCAGAAAGGGTGTCCTTTATTGAGTTTCTCGGGCGTAAAAATTTCCGGGATATGCCAATTGAGGCGCAGATTTTAAAAGTTGCAAATGATTATGAGGAACTCATCCATCCTGATTACAGGAATATTCCTCCTGAAGAGGCGATGGAAATCATAAAAAGAGGGTCGGGCACCAGATATAATACGAGAGTTGTTAAAACCTTAGAAACAATTGTTCACAAATTTTCCTTAATCAGTGTTGAGCGTCAGATCCGTACAATAATGCATATAAATATATCCCTTGACAAAAAAGATTATTATACACTGCGTCACAGTTTTCATGCGAGAGACATGGCGTTGGAGATTGCTAAAAAGTTGAACTTGTCACGCGGGGAGCATAAAATGTTAAAACTCGGATGCGAACTCCATGATGTCGGAAAAATTCATGTGCCTCATGAGATATTGAATGCCCCCAGGGCCCTCACCCCCGAAGAATATGAATTTATAAAAAAACACCCGACCTGGAGCGAGGCTTATTTTATTGAAATCCCGGGGATGAAATCTCTTGCAAAAATTGTAAGATCCCACCATGAAAAGTACGATGGAACAGGGTATCCCGATGGATTAAAAGGAGAGGAAATCCCTTTCTTTTCAAGAATTATGACAATAGCAGATGTGTACAGTGCGCTTACAACCAAAAGAGTCTACAGAAATGCAATGCCTTATGCCGAGGCGCTTACGATAATGGAAGGTATGAAAGGTTCATTCTTTCCTGACCTTTTTGACGTTTACAGGGAAGTCATCAGTGAGAAAATCGCAAACGGCGAGACAAGAGACAATGAATATCCGGCAAGGGAGAGTGAGTACTGAACAGCGTCTTCCAAACAAGGGGTCTGAGTGGGACAAGAAATATCAGGAAATGTCGGAAATTCTCTAAAATATTACGGCAAGCTCTCACGAGATGTTCTATTTGAAGCGTTTCGAGCATTTTTTAGCGATAATTGCCTTAACTTGTCGGCTGCCATAGCGTTTTATTCTATTCTGTCAGTCATCCCAATTATTTTTTTCATTCTTTTTGCCAGCGGACTTATTCTCGGCTCTTCCGAAAGTGCATATACCACCGTTGTGGAATTTGTAAGACAGATTCATCCCTACATGGAAGACAGGCTGCTTTTGGGAATAAAAAATCTGTCAGAAACCGGCGGAGTTTTGGGTTGGGTCGGATTTGCGTTTCTCTTATGGATTTCCACGATGATATTCTCTTCTCTGGATGTCGCCTTTACCATCATCTTCCGTGTAGATAAAAAAGGCCGCTTCTTTTTCAAATCAATACTGATAGCTATGGCTGTTATACCCGTCGGAGTTATTGTCATTCTTTCTTCCATTTTGATAAATATAGCAGCAGTGATTATAGAAAAGACCGGAATGGTTATATTTGGAATTAACATCAGTAATCTTATAGTAAATACCACGCTGATCCGGTATATCATCCCCATCTCTGTTGTTATTGTTTTCTTCACACTAATATTCAAATTTATTCCCAACAGGAAGATTTACTTTTCACATGCGCTTATGGGTGGGATAATCTGTTCAGTCCTCCTTGAAATTGCGAAGCACCTGTTCGGCCTCTATCTCTCATCCGGCGGCAATCCGGCAAACTTTGTGTACGGACCCCTTAACGCGCTTATATATATTGTCCTCTGGGTATTCTATCTTGCTTCCATGATACTTTTTACCGCAGAGATCATCTCTGTTTTTGAACGAAAAACGAGTAATACATAAATTAGGGAAGGCTTCACCGCCTGCAAGGTGGTGGCTTCAAAGATGTAAACCGCAGGTCGATCTTGAAACTGATCCTGAAACAAGTTCAGGATGACATTCCTTTTCTTTGTCATTCTGAATTTATTTCAGAATCTTTATTGGATATAATATATTATGCCTGAGACCGGGAACAATTACGAATTATCGTCATCAAAACTGATATTAGCATCTGCTTCTCCCCGCCGAAAAGAGCTGCTGAGACTCGTCGGGTTGGATTTTGAAATAAAGCCGAGCAATACGACGGAGATATTTTTGAACGGCGAAACTCCGGAAGAGCACGTTTTAAGACTTTCAGAACAAAAGGCGGTGTCTGTCTCCATCCACAATCCGGATGCCTGGGTGCTGGGGGCCGATACTATCGTTATCATAAACGGCGAGGTGCTCGGCAAACCTGCAGTTGCTGATGAGGCAAAGGAAATGCTCCGCAAGCTCAGCGGCAGAAAGCACAAAGTTATTACCGGTTTTTGCCTGATAAGAAAAAATACAGGTATCATTGTCAAAAATACGGTTGGGTCCTCCGTCGTTTTCAAGGAAATCTCTGAAGATGAGATTGATTGGTATGTGAGAAAAAAAGAGCCGTATGACAAGGCGGGAGGATATGCAGTACAGGGTATTGGCGCTTTTTTCATAAAGGAGATTCACGGATCATACACAAACGTTATTGGCCTTCCCCTATGCGAGGTTATGGAAACGCTCAAAGAGATCGGAGCGATACGATTTTCTAAAGGATAAAATTATGCCCACGGTAAAAGATAACATAAAAAAGACAAGGGATAATATTGCCCGAGCCGCCATGAAATCCGGACGAAAGGCATCCGATATAAGGCTCATGGCAGTGACAAAGACCGTCGCAGATGAGAGGATCATGGAGGCCATTGAGGCCGGGGTTGACATAATCGGTGAAAATTATGTCCAGGAGGCGGGGAGAAAGATAGAAAAGATGGGAAAGCACGTAGAGTGGCACATGATAGGACACCTCCAGTCCAAAAAGTCCAAATATGCGGTGCGCCTCTTCGACATGATCCACTCAATCGACAGAATTAAACTGGCCGGAGAACTGGATAAAAGAGCAAAGATGGCGGAATGCATAACCAAAATTCTCATAGAGGTAAATATAAGTGGTGAAGAGACCAAAAGCGGAGTCAAAAAAGAGGACGCCTTAAATCTTGTAAAGGATATTTCCGCCCTTGAGAATCTCTCCATTCAGGGGCTTATGACCATGCCCCCCTGGTTTGATAATCCCGAAGATGCCAGACCCTATTTTGTGAATCTGAGGAAACTCCGGGACAGAATTGCCGAGGAAAAGATACCCAATGTCGAGATGTGTGAGCTTTCCATGGGCATGTCAGGCGACTATCAGGTAGCGGTAGAAGAAGGAGCTACCATAGTAAGGATAGGAACGCTCATCTTTGGAGAGAGACAGTATTGATGACCGCAGCCAGGGTCTTTTAATCACTTCCCCTTATAGATAAACCTTTCAAACAATCTGTGAAATGGGGTCCAATCCGAATCATCATCGGAGTTCTCTATAAATTTCTGAAAGGCGTTCATTTTGGCATCGAGGTCATCCATATAGTGTATGATCAGCGCCTCCAGAGTTTTGGGACGCTTTGGAGACCCGTATTCAAGTATCCCGTGATGACTCAGCATTGTGTGTTTCAGCTCCATGGCAAGCTGTTCCGGAAAATCTTCAATGTTGGCCATTTTTGTATCCAGCATTTCTATGCCTATCACTATATGCCCTATGAGTCTCCCGTCATCGGTATAGTCTATTAAGCTGTCAAAGGATAGTTCGCGGATTTTGCCGATATCATGAAGGATACCGCCGGCAATGAGAAGATCTCTGTTAACGCCTTCATAGTGGTCTGCGACCTTATCGATCAAGCGTGTTACCGAAAGGGTGTGTTCCAGAAGACCGCTGATATAACAGTGGTGGAGCCCCTTGGCTGCCGGGGCCTTTTTAAATCGATCTGCTATATCTTCATCTTTGAAAAATGCATACAGCAACTCTTTCAGAGACGGGGTGTCAACCTTTTCGACAAATTCCATCAGGTCTTCAAACATCCTGTCAACATCCAGTTCGGAGGCGGGCAAAAAGTTGCTTAGATCCACTTCGTCACTGTCGACTTTCTTCAGATCTGAAATAGAAAGCTGAATCGAGTTTCTATAACTTACCGCCCGGGATTTGACATCAACAACGTCTCCCCTGCCGAATAGCTTGTTCAATGCAACAGCGTTATCCCATATCCTCCCCTCTATCTCGCCTGTTTTGTCTCTGAGAGAAAGGTTAAGATAGGGCGACCCTTTCTGGGAAATAGCCATATTCTTCTCCACGACGAGGAAGGTGTCGTTTACCTTATCCCCGACATCTATATCCTTCATGTAGATATTCTTCACAAAGATATCCTCCCTATTTAACTATCACCCTTCCCCCATGCGAATAGACTCTCATCTTCCTGCCTTTCACATATCCTATGACGGTGATTCCCGCATCTTCTGATAAGGTAATCGCCCTTGAGGTAGGGGCCGAATGAGATATTATTACCGGTATGCCCATTTTCCATACCTTGGCTACAATCTCCGAGGAGACACGGCCTGTCGTTACGATGATCTTATCGGAACTATCGATACCCGCAAGAAGCAAATATCCTCCGAGCATATCGACGGTGTTGTGCCTCCCTATGTCTTCCCTTGAAACGAGAATACCGTCTCCATCAGCCAGTGCGGAACAGTGGGTTCCATGAGTTGCGCTGTGGATTTTTGACGATTCAAGAAGACCTTTCATCAATTTCAAGACATGATCCGTTGAAAGGGTAATATCTGACTCCAGCGCCCTCATTGAAATTTCATCTATTCTACTTCCCCGGGAGCCGCTGGAAGCAATTGTTTTCATTGAAATAGAAGGTTCGTCTACTTTTTTCGTAGAGATACGTACCCTTCCCTTTTCATCGGAAACGGCTATTTCTTCTATATCCTCCAGTGATTCAATCATCCCTTCCGATCTGAGAAATCCCACCGCCAGCTCTTTCAAATGAATCCCCGTACAGGCTATAGTGACAATTCTCTTATCATTGAGAATGATTTCAACGGGAATCTCCCTTATGATGTCGGAAACCTCGCTTGAGAGTTTTTCCCCATCATACATTCGAATATCGAACTGCTCGATTGTCATTTTTCCTTCCGTTCTCTCAGCACCCGGTGGTCAGCCACCCTTATGGTGAGCTTCGTTGCATCAAAATATTCCATAAGCGGTATGATGAATTTTCGAGACAGGCCTGTCATATCTCTGAAACTCGCAGGCGTAGACTCTCCCTCCTTCAAAAGAAATGTCCTATAATCTTCCCTGAGATTGCCGAGCACATCTTTATGAAAATACATCTCCTCACTCACCTTTACAAGCACTCCTTCGTTTAACATGACTTTCAGGATATTTCTGGCCTGGTCTCTTCTGTCGGCAAACTTCTCTACTGTTTCTTTAGTAGACGGCGGTGTGAGTTTTAACTCGAGATAGAGCTTCTCGATCTCTTTTCTAAGTTCCTCCAGGTCGCCTTTCAGGTTAACCGCATGCCCGGAAATCCTGACATTTTCTCTGTCTATAACGATATTCTCGTCCTTTGCCAGATTCTTGATGACCATATTGAAAAATCCCGGATCGACGAGAGGGCCAAGCGTTGTCCGAAGCTCTTCCTTTGACAATCCTTCTTTAAGGGGGAATTTATCGTGGTATTTTTCTATTTCTGAAAGAATTTTTTCCCGGAGCGTTCCGTAAACGGAAGAGGAGACCACCCTCTGTTCACCCCTGTTCAGGAGAACCGCCTCCCTCTTTGAAAACATCTCTTCAAGAATTTTGTTTAAGGCCTTCAACTTGATGCCGGTCCTCAATATAATCTCCTGAGAGGAGATGCCGGCAAGGCCGGCGCGATTCAGAATGATACTGACTCTTTCCGGATCGGTCCCGTCACACAGTACGTCAAAATCATTCATTATACTGTCAGAAAATCGTTTGTGTTTTTGAGGAAGAGGATCAAGGATTTCACCGCCCCCAATCGTCCTTACAGGGGAATAGCTCCTCATGACAAACCTGTCCCCTGCCATCGTCACCGTCGGAGCGGCAAGGATAACCTGGGCATAACCGGTCTCTCCCGGCTCCATTTCATCCTTCCCAATAAGAATGATTCTCGAGATTATTTCACTGGTCCCCGAGTGAAACCTGACAAGCGTCCTGTTCTTCAATTTTTTGTCAGTACCGGATAGATATGTGAAGAGGATATCAAACCGGTTTGACGGCACATAGGTGCCCGGATGAGCAAGGATATTCCCCCTCAGTACCTGCGATTTTTCGACACCCTGGAGATTTATCGCCGTTCTCTGTCCGGCTTCGGCCACCGTTACGGCGTCATTATGAACCTGAATTCCCCTGATCTTTGCCGTCGCCCGCCGGGGCAGTATCTCAACCGCCTCTCCCACATTCACCCGCCCCGACACCAGAGTACCGGTCACGACCGTCCCGAATCCCTTCATGGTAAACACCCTGTCAACCGGGAGTCTGAAAAGATCTGCATCGGCGCGTGCGGGGATTTCAGAGGCCATCTCCTCCAATACGGAAAGAAATTCCGGAAGGCCTTCACCGGTGACAGCCGAAAGGGGCACAATAGGGGACTCCTCCATAAACGTTCCTTCCAGGAACTCCCGGACATCATCCGTGACGAGATCGATCCATTCCCCCTCAACAAGGTCAATCTTGGTGAGGGCAACGATGCCTATTTTTATTCCGAGAAGCGTGCATATATCGAGGTGCTCTCTTGTCTGGGGCATTACCCCCTCATCCGCCGCTATGACGAGGACAACCAGATCTATTCCGCCGGCTCCGGCAACCATGTTTTTCACAAACTTTTCATGGCCCGGAACGTCTACGATTCCTATCCTCTGCCCGTTTTCCAGCGTATGTGAGGCAAAGCCGAGTTCGATCGTGATTCCCCTCTCCTGCTCTTCCTTCAGCCGGTCCGTATTTACACCTGTAATGGCCTTAATAAGCGCCGTTTTCCCGTGATCGATATGTCCGGCGGTACCCAGAATTATATGTTTCATACGCGAACAACCCCACTCAATATCCCCGATTTCTTAACTTATCGGACGATAACAAAATCCCCACACATACACAACAGGAAAAACCGGCTGGAGAAAGATATTGCCAATAGTCCGCCGCCATGCTAATACCACGTGGTTATGAGAATACTCTGTCTTGATCATGGCACTAAAAGGATAGGCGTTGCAATATGCGATGAGCTGGGATTAACCGCTCAGGGCCTCGCTACGATTGAAAGAAAATCCCTCAAAAGCGACCTTGAGGAGATATCAAGTTTTATAAGCGAATATAACGTTGAAAAAATAGTCATTGGATTCCCTAAAAGGTTAGACGGGACAGAGGGAATTGAGTGCGAAAAGGTCTCCAAATTCGCCAAAATCCTTGAATCAAAATTTTCGCTTCCTGTAATTAAGTGGGACGAAACCCTTTCAACAAAGGATGCGGAAGAGATACTGATCGAAGCGAATATGAGCAGGAAAAAGAGAAAAAAAGTTGTCGACAAGCTCGCCGCCTGTTTTATTCTTGAGAGATATCTCGATCATCTAAGATCAAAAAATGGGGCCTGAGATGTAAAATCCTCTTTCTCTCCGGTGGAATATACCCGTTACGGACAACTTTGAGCAGACTCGTTTATTGGGAAGATATATGCGGTTTATAAGTAAAAATAAAATTCCTATAGCAATCATCTGTATCGTTGTCGCCTTTATTTTCTATGCTATCTTTTTACATTACGCGGGAACCCCCATCGACAGCCTCAACACAACCGTGACGATAGAGATTCCAAAGGGGGCCAACTTTTCTAATATCATCGATATTCTTGAGAAAAAAGATTTAATAAAATGCAAAACATCGTTTTATCTGCTGGCACGTCTAAAAGACGCCCCGACAAATATCAGGGCGGGCGAATACGAGCTGAGCAGTTCCATGTCCCCGTCAGATATCATCAATAAATTGATAAAGGGTGAAATCAAGGGGTATCAGGTGCCTATTCCCGAGGGGTTCAATATCCACGAGATAGCCGCCCGTCTCGCCTCGATCGAGCTCGTCAATGAGGAAACTTTTATCGAAACGGCTTCAGACCCCGAGTTTGTCTCATCGCTGGGGATTAAGGGAAGCAGTGTTGAAGGATACCTGTTTCCGGATACTTACAAATTTACCAAGTCGATGGGCGCCAAAAAAATCATTAAGCATATGGTGAGCCGGTTCAGGCAGAAGGTTACACCGTATATGATTAAACGAGCAAAAGAGCTCGGATTTACCACCGGAGGATTTGTCACACTGGCATCCATTGTCGAAAAAGAAGGCGGGCCAAAGGAAGAGAGGGAATTGATAGCCGCCGTCTTCCGCAACAGATTAAAAAGGGGGATAAAACTGCAGAGCGATCCGACGGTCATCTACGGAATCAAAGATTTTGACGGAAACATAAAAAGGAAGGATCTGAGGGAGAAGACACCGTACAACACATACAAGATAGACGGATTGCCGCCCGGCCCGATTTCAAATCCCGGCATGGAATCTTTGCTTGCCGTCCTCTATCCCGCTTCCGTTGACTATCTCTATTTTGTGTCGAAAAACAACGGCTCACACTATTTTTCATCCGACCTCACTTCCCACAACAATG
>CAYVXX010000028.1:0-26662 GCA_964454305.1 uncultured Syntrophales bacterium
CTTGGAATCGGGACATGCGCACTTGCTTCTATAAGAAAATCTCAAAAAATGCTGAAGCCTTATAAAAAAGTTGAAGATCCTGGAATACATGGGGTACAGGATCGAAGCGTTAGGAGTTGACAGATACAAGAGAAAACGTCCGGAATTTGAATCCGCTTCACGTAAAAACAAGGATGAAATAAGTAAGTTTGTTTTACAAGATTCCGTGCAATCAGGAATTGAGAGATACAATACTCAGAGGGGCATTGGCAATACCTAAGTCTACAGAGCCGTACTGTTCACCAATCCGGGGAACATATTGAAACTGCGGACCAGTGAGAGGGTTCTGTTTTGAAGCCTGCCAATGTTAGAACAATGATTGAGGAACTCAAACAAGAGTATTCATTCAAGTGTCAAAATGAGATTGTTTACGTGTTAGAGAGGTTAACATCGTAAAACTTACCCCCTTTGACATCATGAATGACCTTACCATATACTCGTTCATTATCATAACGAAAAGCTTGTATTTTTGTACCTTTTTCGTTATGATAATCAACAAAGGGGAGGATAAGAAGAATGGGTGAATATGAAAAACACATTCGCATGGTACGGGAAAAAATGGAAGCAGTAAGAAGCGCCTTCGAAAAAGAACAACATACGGTAGTCGGTGATCTTGCCACAAAGGTTGTTGAGCAGCTTATTGAGGCCGATGCAGCTAAGAAAAACATGCATTTTGGGACTCATCTGGAGAGGCATCAGTTTTCGGGAGACAGATACCCCAAAGAGATAAATGCAGCCATGAAAAAGGTATGGTTTGCGTATGGTGATCTCGGTTACGATGGCATCAATGGTGAAAGAGCGAAAAGAGCGATGAAAAGCTTGGATAAAATTTTGAAATATTTTGAAAAAATATTCGGTGAGGAAATTGAAGAATAAAAGCTTATATAAAAAGATTGTCACGCGACTATCAGCCATTAAGGACTTAAAGGCAATAATTCTCTATGGCAGCTTCGCCAGGGGAGACTATGGGCCAAGATCAGATATTGATCTGATGCTGGTCACAACTAAAAAAGAAACTATCGAGGAATTACAGGACGCAATAATCTCTCTTGAGATTGGACGCAGTATTCAGCCGGTTATCAGGACTGAAAAAGAGTTGGCTGAAACTGACTCCGGCCTCTTGCAGAATCTCTTTCTTGAGGGAAAGATTCTCTTCCTGCGCGAGCCACTTGATCTTGATGTTTCTACACTTCTTAAGCTCAGGCCATTTCTTGTTTATACCTTTGATCTTGCCAATCTGGATCAGAAAGCAAAGGCGAAGTTCAACAGGGCCTTTTATCCCAGGATGCGTGAGAACTACAAATACCCTGGTGTGCTCACAGAAATACAGGGAGAGAAATTTGCCAGTGGCTGTGTCATGGTCCCTTTTTCCCAAAAGAAAGCTATCGAGAAATTTTTCAAGTCGCAAAGAGTTAAGTTTAATCCCTTGCGTATATGGAAATGATATGCCCCGACTTCAAGAGATAAGATTACCAACAAAGCTAATATAATGAAGAATCAGTACTTTGGCGATATTAATGATTACATGAAGTATGGCCTGCTTCGATTACTCTCACATCAGAATGAAATGAAGACGGCAATATGCTGGATGCTGACTCCAGATGATGGCAGGACGGACGGAAGATTAACCTCATATCTAAATAAACCGGAGAAGTGGCGACAATATGCTCCGGGGCTTTATGATGCACTGAAAAATCTTATTGTAACCAAAGAAATGCGAAATGTTCAAATGGCAGAAAGTCCCGCCATATTAACTGCGGCCTATTTTCACTCTGAATTTGTTCCAGATGATGTAATAAGCAGAATTCGCTATTTTGAAGTGCTGGGAAATAAAGCCAGCGGCTGCAATCTCCTCTTTTTCGATCCCGATAATGGGATAGAAGTAGAATCAAAGCCATACGGCCACAAAGGATCTGCGAAATATATTTACTTGCGGGAACTTACTACTTCATATTCAGATGGACATTCACTTCTGATTTATCAGCACTTCCCACGGATCAAGAGAGATCAATATATAAAGAAACTCATCCTGAAACTATCTAAAAATATGGGTGCTGAAATCGTGTATTCTTTCAGAACTCCACGTGTCCTCTTTTTACTCATACCGCAGAAAAAACACAAAGAGTACTTCCATTCCCGCTGCAGAAAAATTGAAAACAAATGGAAACCACACATTCAGGTAGAAATGCATAGACTTACATAATCTTTGCGTCCTCGACTTTGGGTTCAGTTTTCCTTGACATTCCAGCCTTTTCTGTTAACTATACAAAAGTCTTAACGAAATAATAGCAGGTACTATTCATTAAACAACAAACGATCTTTTCTTTAACACAAAAGAAAGGTCCTGAAGATGGCAGATAATCACACAAGACCCCGTTTCTCTTAAATAGAGATGGGGTTTTTTGTTTATAATATATTAAAGTAAAACGATAATATATCGAATCTGTTCTCAGGGAAAAAATTATTGCTCATAATGGGCAAACAGTAGTTATAGAAGGCTGACGTACCGAAAATAGCAAGGGTTGTCTGGATGAAAATTAAAATTCCGCAAATACAGAGTATGCAATTGGATCAATCCAGTTTTGAAAAACTCAGGAATGAGAAGTTGCGTCCACAGTATAATCTCGATGGTTTAAGAATTCTGCGTCTTCAGGCTCAGCGCGAGCGTGATCTGCGGGAGCTTTACCGAAATAGAGCGCCTTATGAATTATTACAAAATGCTGATGATTCAGGGGCATCAAAAGCTATTTTCATTCTTTCACGTGAAGGCATGGCTTTTGTTCATGATGGTAGTTGGTTCACTATTAAAAATTTTAGCAACCTTTCAGACGGTTGGAGCGATAAGGACCCGGATCAGTGCATTGGACACAAAGGGCTTGGATTTAGGTCTGTATTGGATATTACCCCTGCACCTTATCTTATTAAAATTGATTCACAAAACTATTTTGCAGCTAAATTTTCCTGGGCTTTGAATAATGGTCACATAAATGAAACGCTCAAAAAAAATCCATCTTTACGTTCCGACTATACAGAGTGGACGAAACATGGGCAGATATGTTGTCCGATAATGTCCATACCTGGATTTGTAAAAAAACAGAGTTTAGGCGCAGCCTCTATCATTTTTGAGTCACTTGTTCGAGGTGCGTATGGCGATGGATTTACAACAATGTTTTGGTTTCCTTCTACTGATCCAGACATCCAACAAAAAGTCGTGCATGAGCTTGGCCCTGTCCCAATATTAGCCGATAAGGGAGGGATTAAACGGTTATTAGGATTCTTAGAGAAAGAAATTAGTGTCTTGCTTCCATTTCTTGCTTCAATAACAAAAGTTGAAATTTATGAACAGAAAGATAGGATTGGTTCAGTTACGATACCGGAGGAAAATGTAAAGAAGCAAAAGTTTAGAGAAATGACAGTAATAACTGAGATCAATGGTCATGAACAGAGTAATATTCTTTTCCAGATGACTTTTAGTGACAGTATTCCGCAGGGTATTCGCAATTTGCCAGAAACACCTAAAGCGATTAAAGAAATGAAAGAGGTGTCTATAACTCTATCTGTTCAGATTGAAAATGGACAACCAGTTCCAAACGATGAATCATACTTTCATGTTTACTTTCCAACAGAGGAAAAAACAGCAATTGGGTTCATTATTCATGCAGATTTTTATGTCACACCTGATCGAAAGCGGCTTATGCCTAATGATGACTACAATAAATGGTTGCTTGGTTTGGCAGCAAAAAAAGCAGCGAATGAATTCTTAACCCAACTTTTACAAAGATATGATGAAGATGCTGTATTTTCAACGCTTGCTTCAACAACGTACGCGAGTACATATGCTGCCGAAACTTTCTTTTCTTTTTTTTCAAAGGAACTTCAAAGTCGGACCATGCCTTTCATCCCGACACGATTAGGAATATTGAGCCGTGATGAGGTTATACTTCCACATTCCATAGACGAAGATGGTTTCTGGGATGAGAAATTCTCAGATGTAATAAGCCAGTATGACGAAACAAGAAAAGCATTTTTGTTGCCTGAAATCGATGGTAAAGGGACAAGGGATTTTATGAAGTTGGCAGATGTCCAAAAGGCCGAACCTGAATTGTTATTGACCTTTATTGAAATGCTTTCAAATAAAAAAATTTCTGTTGAGTGGTGGTATGATTGTTATACCTACATGGCTGACGATGCAGAAATCTCCGATTACGATTATGATTTTTTTAAAGATCATAAAATTATTCCCTGTTCGGATTCAAATATCATAGAACCATCATCGGGTGATAAGGGCATTGTTATTTGTTTACCTCCTTTTGATGGTGGTGCTTTGTTTAATGTTCCCCAATGTTTTTCAAATGTATTCGTTTTTTTGGATCATAAATTAACAAAACTCCTTAGAGAAGGTGATGATAATGTCAGCAGTTGGGTTTTAAACAAATTCGGAATTTCTCGCTTTGATGCTTCTGATTTATTGCCCAAGGCAATTCGAAGCATCACACAGCAATTATTTGAAGGATCAATGCAACTTAGCATTGAAGAGCTTATAGATGCATGGACATTTATAAAAAAGACCATAGATTCATCAAAGACAATTCATGATCCATCATTTTGGCAAAACATAGGACGATTCCCTTTTCCAGTGGTAAAGTCTATTAAATTCAACGATGTCTTAAAGACTCAAGATCTATGTCCTGCTTTTTTAACTTACTGGCCTGATTCATGGTTAAAAGATGATAATTGTCTATTCAAGTTGGAAGGTTTGACACGTATCAATGAAGAGTACCTAAGTGCACTTGTAGAGAAAAGCGGCTTTTCTGATACTGAGTGGAGGGAATTCTTTTATAAGATTGGTGTATCCGACAAACCAAAAGTGCTCCGGTATGCTCGCATAGTGGCAAGTGGAAAAGAAGTTCCATTTGAATCCGATGCGTTTGATCATCTTCAGAAAAGAAATTTTACTGGCGAACGTCAGCATGATGAAAATATTGCAGTAATAAAAACTTTGCAAAAAGAAGGTCTTTGGGAAGAAATTACAGAAAATCTGTGCTATTGTGAACACGACACCAAAAAGGCACTTCAGGCGCTTGCTTTAATTGAAGGCTTGAATATCTGCTCTCAAAAAGCCATCCAAGAATTTCAGACTGGGAACCTTAATTGGGAACACAGGCTTTGGTCATTTATATCGGGAATTTCTATTCCTGAAGAGGAAGACTCTGTTTTTTGTTACGGTGGAAAAGGACATTCTATTTCTTTTGAGAAATATCTCGAAAAACAATTACACCATTATCGTTGGCTGCCTACTTCTCAGCATGGACCTGCAAGCTTATCTGAGTGTTACTTAAGACAATCAAAGAGTCGATTGATTTCAACAGGAAGGCACGAAGACGAGATCGGAGACAAACTATTACCCTACGTCACTGTCGATAGCTTTGATGAAATGGCAAAGCTTCAGGCGCTTGGTGTTGATGTTCTAAATGATGCATCTTCAGCTGATATACCCGTTCTTGTAAGAGCACTCCGTGATATTGGTAACAGACTTTCAACAGAATGGGGTCAAAGAGAAATCCTTAATGTACCTGGACGGTGGAGATTAGTACGCGGTGCTATACAAGATATATATCGGGTGCTTAATAGATCAGAGGATTCAATAGATTTTTCTCAAGACATAAAGTTTGCCATAAGATGCCCTGAAAAAGTTGAATTCAAGTCTTTACCCCTTTACTATGCTGATCCGGGATCTGCAATAGAAAGGGCATTTTTAGGTGTACTTCCCCTTTTTGATGCGGACCGATGGTATGGGAATTTGTTTGACCAATTAGGCATTGTCCGATTGATTTCGGGTGACACTGTCATTGAGAAATTTATAGCCGAAAAGGATTCTGTACGTGCTGGAGATATATATGATGAGATCATAAATGGGTTAACACCATACTTTCTCGCGCTTATTCGAGTAAAATCAGACAAATCGAAACATGAAGAATTAGTTTCAAGGCGATTGAGGGAACGCTTCGATGTTAAAAAAGCAAGCCCCTTAACTGTCTCTTTAACTCTTAGAGATGATGAGTCTATTGAGAAAACTGTTGAATTCCCCAAATTTTATCTGCAACGAAAGCGTGTTAAAGGTGCTGGAGCAATTGAAGAATTCCACTATACCTTGTATGTGACAAGTAATGAATCAGCCTCATTTTCCACCTTTGATGCTGATGCTCTGGGTGAAGCGCTAAGCCCTGTTTTTTTGGATGGAATCAGGGGAGATGAATTGGAAGGATTTTTTCCACGGATCGCATCTCGATACCAGTTTTACCAGGGACAACGCGACAAAATGGAAGAATTTTTATATTACCAACTGGGTGTTTCTAAGGAATCACAGGACATGGCATGGGATTTGACGACAGGAGAAGCCATCGAACAGTCACGAACAATATCCACACCGCCACCCCCTGTCCAGACTATCGATATGAGAAGCAAAAGTATATCGCCTGATTATGGTTTGAGGCTGAAAGACAGAATAAAAAGGCATCAAGAAGGGTTGAGTAATGAAACGATTAGCTTTTTGGATTCATTGATGATTAGTGCTCCAGGAAAGCAACAACCACAGGTAACTTCCGCAAATATTACCAAGGATAGATTATCGTTTGTTTCAGATGCAATTACACCTGAACAAAAGGAACGGGGAAAAAGAGGGGAAGAAGAGATTAAAAGACGATTGAAACTACCAGGTGGATGGGGAGGTTTAACTCTAATCGCTGATAAAAGAGCCGACAGATGTGGATATGATTTTTTGTGTGCTATGAGTAATAAGGAAATCAAGTTGGAGGTTAAAACATTCACTCGAAATGGGCGGATTGTTGTAACAAGTCGAGAGTTACAAGCTGCCGCGGAAGATCCGGATAAGTACTATCTCGTTGGTGTGCTTGACGATGAGAATCCTGAAACTGAGTGGTCTACATTTCTTATACTAAACCCGCTTGAGAGTCTTCTAATTAAAGGAGAATTTGATTTTCAAACTACTCTAAAGATAACAGCTGCTGAAATATTTAATTTGGATAAAAAATCGTTGCATTAACTGTATAGAGGAAAACAAAAGGACTTAACTCGGAAGCTATGAACTACAAATACGAGGTAGCATTATCATTCGCCGGTGAAGATAGAGAGTTTGCTGAGGCTGTTGCGACGGGTCTTCGTAAAAATGGCGTAGAGGTCTTCTATGATGATTTCTATGCTGCGGAATTGTGGGGCGAGGATCTGGGTGCAAAATTTGGTGAGATTTATTCTAAAGCAAGCAAATATTGCATTATGATTCTTTCTGAAAATTATCTGAAAAAAATGTGGACCATTTTTGAACGTCAACACGCAATCAAAAGGTTAATTGAAGAAAAAGGGAAAGCTTATATTCTTCCTGTTAAACTTAGTGGTTTTGAAGGAGATGTGCCAGGACTTCCCGGAACTATAAAATATCTCAAAGTTGGTAGCGGCGAGCCATACAAGGTCGTGGACACTTTTCTGAGAAAAACTGGTAAGATTCCACTGCAAGAAACGACACAGAATGCAGATAGTGCCCCTACTAAGGCCTACATTCCAAAAATTAGAAAAGAGTTTTCAGATAAGGAGAAAAATCAATTTCTCAGGAAATCATTTGAGGAAATTGTCAAATGCATAAATCATTTTGCTGAGGAAACACACAAACGCTATCCCCATATCGAACATGAAACGGATAGGGTTACATCGAGAAAAGTAATTTTCACCATATATGATAGAGGCACACAGGTAGAACAATTCAAAATATGGATTGGAGGGTTGCTTGGTGGAAATGAAATCGCATTTCTTCATGGAAGTCATTTAGATGTTGAGGGTGATGGCTCAATGAACGAGTCCATTTCTGTTGAAGACCAAGGCGGAGATCTAAAGTTGAAACCCATGGGGATGGGAATGTTCGGATTGGATAGAGACAAGCTTCTATCTCCAGAGGAAGCGGCAGAGTATTTATGGAAAATTGTTTGTCGAAGTTTTTCGTAACATTCTGCTAATCGGGGGAGGTGCATATGTTTACGTATACAAATACAGACGAGATGATATTTGAGTTGGAAAAATATACTTCGACTTACTCCGCTCTGGAGCGTAAGGCAAGAAGCGGATTTAAACGATTGATAGATATCCTGCTCGACTTACCAGAAGAAATGGGGAAAGTTTGTATTCAAAATAAAAACGGGAGTTTTGTAAGATTCCAATTTCTTGGGTTTAAGGTTTTGATAAGGTTCGTGAAGAACGTTATCAAAAACAAAGGGTGCATTCAATGGTATTATATTTTCTTTGATCCCGAATACCAACGAGAAAAAGGAAAGAAAATTTTTGAATACTATTTTGATAAAAATGGAAAAATCTATAGTGATGAGTCTACCATCATTAAAGGGCTTTCTTTTGAGCACTACTTCAGGTGTTTTATTTATCAAAATCTTCTTGATTTTTGCCAAAAGGTTGATGAGGATACTTATTCTGAGTTCCAGAAAGAAAAGGAAACGAAAAAGTGAATCCGTCTGAAGCTGTCGTACAAAAGCACAATAAAAACCCTTTCACATCAAAAATCATCCGGGCACCGGCTCTGTTAAATGATACAAAGATATTTTTATCCAATTGGGATGAGGATCTTTCCGTTGACGAGAATATCAATAAAGCGATTGAGGAAAATATCTTTGGGCGTCCTGCCCGGTCATATGTGAAGCAGTTTCTGGTTGCTTTCAAGGAACGTTATCTATTTGGCGATGCGCGGGATGGGGCTCTGCGCACTCTTGTACGAAAGGGACACGACGATACTGTAATCAACAGGATTCTTTATTATCACACAGCACAAGCCGATCCCATTATTTATGAGTTCGTAACCGAGTATCTTTTTGACCTTCACAGAAGGGGCGAGTCTTATCTCACTACGAAAGAGGCGCAGCGATACATCAGGAAACTTTCGGACGAAGGGAAAACCACAAAGGAGTGGACCGACAATGTCTGTAATCGTGTGGCACGCAATATTCTCACCACGCTGCGGGATTTTATGATACTGGAGGGCAATGTTAAAAAGAAAGTTGCGCCGGTGTACCTGCCAATTAAAGCCTTTGTCTACATTGCCTATAATTTAAACGAAAAAGTCCACGCGGGAGAAAAAGTGTTGAATCATCCCGAGTGGCGGCTCTTTCTGCTGGATTCGAGAACCGTTGAGCGCCTTTTTCTTGAAGCGCATCAGCAGAAGATGCTCGATTATCGCTCTGCCGGAAACATTATCCGAATAGAGTATCCCTACAAATCAACAAAGGAGGTTGTGGATGCCATCGTTTAATGAACGTCTTTCCATATTAGAAGATGATCTGAAAGCTGACCCCATAAGAATCAGTGCATACCATGACCTGCCATTTGCCCTGTTCAGGTATGATCCCGCCGATGAATTTTTTATGCGAAAAGAAGCGTCCCTTCTGGCAACACGGCTGGGAAACGTCGGAAAAAGCGTGAAGATCATTTCATTAGCGGAACTGTTATGGGCCGCTATTGAAGAGAACGACGATATCGATTCTCTCGCGGAGGAAGAAAAAGAATTCGGGTTTGACCGGGCGCAGCAGACCGTACATAAATATCTAACAGATGAAGACTTCACCCCGTTGCCGGATTTGCTTGCGGAAAAACTTTCGGAGCTCGATCCACGGCATAACATTGCTTTTCTGACAAGGGCGGCGGCTCTTGCGCCCAGTATATACCAGATTTCTCAGCTACTCGGGCAAATGCAGGGGAAGACACTTGTTCCCACGGTGTTGTTCTACCCGGGCGCCATGGAGGGAACGACGGGGCTGCGGTTTATGGATATGTCGGACAGAGTGCCGATGGGAAGCTATCGGGTAAAGATCTATTAAAAAGGAAAACTGATGAATACCGACAAACGCAATCTTATCAAAAAAATGGTTCAATCCGCCCGCGCTCTCTTGATTCAGGAAGCCCGCGAGTCTCTGGAGGGTACATTCGGTCTACATGCTCATGGTTCGTTTGAGGATATTTCCTCACTCCCGGAATTAAAAGATGCGGACAAGCAGGAGACGAGAAAACAGCTTGAGAACTTTTTCAGGGAAGAAGCAAAGACGGGGTTCAAAGGAAAGGAAGCTGTCGACAAGCTTGTTAAGGAGATTGCTTTTACCCATTTGAACCGGTTTGTCGCCTTCAAGATGATGGAGGCAAAGAAGATCATCAGGCAGACGATCTCCCGTGGAGCGGACTCCAATGCCTTTAAGTTTTATCTGGTCGATAATCCTGAAGATGAAAGACGTTATAACGAAGGAAAAATTGACGAAGCCTATCGGAACTTCCTGTTGTGGCAATCGGGAGAGCTTGCGAAAGAAATAAAAGTTCTCTTTGATCCGGAAAACCTGCCAAGCAGACTGTTCCCCCGTCCGCGTGTTCTGAAAGAATTATTCGATCTTCTCAATGATGAAACCATCATGGATATCTGGCAGGAAGATGAAACTATCGGCTGGGTCTATCAATATTTCATTGAGGCAGATAAAGACAGAGTCTTTAACAAAATATATACACAGAAAAAGAAGATGGACCTGCGCGATATCCCCTCGGCGACACAGATATTCACTCCGAAGTGGATCGTCCGGTACCTCGTTGAAAATACGCTGGGGCGGCTGTGGTTGCGGATGCATCCCGATTCAACCCTTATGGGAACAATGAAATATTACGTTCCCAACGACAATGACAAACAAACAATTCCCATGAAACCAGTCAGGGAGATTACGCTTCTTGACCCGGCATGCGGCACCATGCACTTCGGTATGGTCGCCTTTGACCTTTTCTATGAGATGTACCTGGAGGAAATGAAAAATGCCGGCAGAGATGGCTGGCCGGGGCAACCCTCACTGAACGATAAAGAACAAGTTCCGGCGAGCATAATCGAAAACAACCTCTATGGCATTGACCTGGACCTGCGAGCCATACAGCTATCGGCGCTTTCTCTCTTCATCAAGGCGAGATCTAAAAATGGTGGTGTGACTATCAAAAAGCTCAACCTGACCTGTACTGACATCCCCGAATTCTCAGAAGCGACTATTAACACATTCATAGACGGTCTTGACACTTCGCATGATGTCACAAAAAAACTGCTCAAGGAAATCCTGCCCGTTCTCAACAAGGCGTACTATCTTGGTTCCCTACTGAAAATCGAGACCGTTGTCAGCGATTTTGTGGACAGGGAAAAAGTTGCGCTGGGATACCGCCGGCAGGGGTCGTTGCCCGGACTTGAAAAAAGGGCGGAGCAGCTTGAATTTGATTTGTTCACAGAGAGAAAGATTGCCTGGGATAAAGTGAGCCAGGAAATTCACACCGCATTTCATTCATTCCTTGCAAGCCATAAAGGAGCTGAGGGCGCCTTTGTTGCAAACGAATCAATGAAGGGGTTGAACCTGATTGATGCCCTCATAAAGAAGCATGATGTGGTCGTCTGTAATCCTCCTTATTCCGGCAGAAGGAATATGAAGGAAGTGATCAGAAATGATCTAACAAAACTGTATCCCCGAAAAGCAGGGGACCTTTACACTGTTTTTATAGACCGCTGTCTTGATTTAATCTCTGAAGATTACGGATTCTGCGGAATGGTCACGATTCATTCCTTCATGTTTACATCTTCGCATGAGGAAATCAGGAAGGAGATAATAAACAATACAGAAATAGAAACCATGGCACACTTGGGAACGAGAGCGGAATTTGATGTCGCCAACAAGACCGCCCAGGGTTTTTCAATGTATTCTCTTGGCAAGGTGCCGGGAGTTCAAGGCGATACTAAATCTGGAATCTATTTCAGGTTGGTTAAAGAAAATGAAGAAGAAAAGCACACAGCGTTTTGCAACGCTTTAGAAGATTACCTGGACAACAGAGATTCTTTTTCAGACCTGCATGTATTTGTCCTGCAGCAGGAAAAATTAAAAGCCATACCAGGCTGGCCGTTTGTTTATTGGGTGAGTGATCGACTTTTGAACATATTTCAAACTTTTAAGCCATTAAGTACATACGCAAAAGCTTGCACAGGCCTATCTACAGGAGATAATTTCAGATTTTTGAGGCTTTGGTGGGAAGCGGGTACTTCATTAATAAAGTATAATTGCAAGTCACTATTAGAAACTGAAGACGGCTTTTTCAAATGGTTTCCTTGCATGAAGGGAGGCTCTTTTAATCGATGGTATGGCAATCAAGAATATATTGTTAATTGGTATAAAAATGGTTTTGAAATAAAAAATAACTACCATAAAAATGGACGACTAGTAGCACGGCCACAGAACCAGAAATATTATTTTAAACAAGGAATTACTTATACATATTTGACGATAAGTGATTTAAATTTGCGTCTCTTACCCTATGGCTTTATATGTGATCATGCAGGCAATGGTATATTCCCCAACAGCGACGAATATGTTCTACAATATTTAGGAATACTTAATTCAAAGTTATCAATTTTTATTTTGAACCTTTTAAATCCTACAGTCCATAAAGAGGTGGGAGATATTTCACGCATTCCGTTCCCTTTAGATAATGCTAATAGAGAAATTTCTCCGCATGTCATAAGCTGTATAAAGCTGAAAAAGGAATTAATCATTACTAATGAAACAAGCTGGGATTTTGTTGCCCCCCAAAGCTGGAACTCCGGTATTTTTGATAAATTAAAAGTTGAAAAAGGTTTAGTAGTTATTGAGGCAAAAATTTCTGAATCAGTGTACAAACTTTATGAGATTTCAGATATTGATATCGAACAGATAGAATCAGAATTCGGCACACTCACCGGCAAATTTCCAAAGGTGGATGATCTTACAGACCCTCGATTACAGATAATTGAGCGCTTGTATCTCGAAAAACATGTTCCCGACGAAGTAATCCGCCAATCGAGTCAGAAAATTGATGACGATGATCCTGTGGTAGAACCTTCAAAGGGAAGAGGACGCCGAAAACGCTTTCTCACCTTTGAAGAATTATGCCTTGCGTCCGGCTTTCATCCCGACACAGTCTGTGGCTACATTGTGCAAAACAGGCTGGAGCGTCAGGAAGAGCGATATGAACTGGCCGTTCAATGGGTGTCCTATGCGACTGGGGTTGTTCTCGGCCGGTTCAAGCCCGGAAGAAAAGGTGAACTGGGCTCAGGTATCGATGAGGATGGGGAGGTTCTTATTGATGCGGATTTCGAGAAGCTGAATAAACTTGTCGATGATGACGGCATCATGGTTCTTGATCCGGGACATCCCGATGACCTTCCTGCCCGGGTGGAGGAAGCCCTCACTGTGCTGCTCGGTGAAAAGGATTGCAAAGATGTAATTTCTGTCCTTGGTGGAGATTTGAGGAAGTTTTTTGAGCGGGAGTTTTTTACCAAGTGGCACATTCCAATGTATAGAAAGCGTCCCGTTTACTGGCTGCTCCAGTCCGCAAAGAAATCGTATGGCATCTATCTCTTTCATGAAAGGCTGACCGGCGATTCTCTGTTTTTAATCAGAGAAAAATATGTTGAACCAAAAATTTCTCTTGAGAAAAACCATCTGGCGGAACTCAAGGGCCGACTTTTTGATCTTCCGGAGGGAAAGGACAAACGGACCCTGGAGAAGGAGATTGAAAAGCTCGAAATCTTTATTGATGAGTTGGCAGAGTTTCAAAAGAATATCAGGGGTGTTTCCGATATGGGATATGATCCCGATATCAATGATGGTGTCATCCTGAATATGGCGCCGCTCCATGAGATCATTCCATGGTCAGAACCGAAGAAGTACTGGCAAGAACTCAAAGATGAAAAATACGACTGGGCTCACATTGCCATGAAATACTGGCCTGAACGGGTCAGAGAAAAATGTAAAACGGACAAGTCGTTAATGATAGCGCATGGCCTGGAGATGTGAACAAAGGAAGGTAAATCGAATGTTAAATTACCCGCCACACAATAAATAGTCGCAAATATCATCTTTGCGACTTTTTATTGACATGTATGCCTTTTTATGTACAATGGGGCCGTGAGGTAATGACATGGAACGAAAACCGGTAAACTTAGAGAAAAAAGCGGCTATTATCAGGGATAAGCTCAGCGGTAAGGATGTATTTACCGTTTCTGACGCGGAATCGGTTCTGGGAGGAAAGCGTTCTACCATTTATTGGACATTGTGGAACCTATCCAGGAATGATTATATCCACAAGGTCGGAAAGGGCTTATATTCCTTAGAGAAGAAAGAAGAAGCTGTTCAGCCGATACTCTCACACCTTGCCCGCACTGTTTTGGACATCCTGGAAGAAAGCGGGTATCAGTTTTTTATATCTGGCCTGGATATCCTGTCCGTCTTTATGGAACATGTGCCTGAGACCTATCCTGTGCTGCTCTTTGCTGACAAGTACAGTATAGATGAGGTTTATGAGATACTTTCGAAGAATAACGTTGACGTGGTTATTTCTAAAAACAGCAGGGAGTACGCTGCGATCCGGGACATTCCCTCCATCAGGGAACTTACGCTGCTTTATCCGACAAATGAATTTGCCTATTCTGAAAATGGCCTTGCCTCATTTGAAAAGGCGTTTGTCGATCTCTATTACGAAGTGACAAGAAGGAAATATCCCCTTTCCCTTCAGGAGTTGGCAAGAATTTACCTGAACATGAAACGACGCACATCCCTGAATACGAACCGTCTTATTAAGGCAGCATCCCGGCGTAACATTCACTATGATATTCGATATATTGTCGATCAAGATTACATAACAAAAAATGCCCGCGAATTTGCCACTATATTGAAGAAACAGGAAAGATAAATGAATTTTAACGAGAATGTTCTGATACATCGGGAAGAAAGCTTCGAACGTGCAACTCTGATAGAGCGCCTTGAAGAGTTGAAATTCAATAACCTGGCCAGAATGGAACTCTTTCTCTGGGATCTGGAGATGTTCCTGCAAATCCAGAATATCCTGAAAGAGAGGGTTGTGTTAAAGGGCGGCGCGGCGGCGCAGTTTTACCTGCCTGTTGAATATCAGCGGACCAGCGTAGATATTGATATGGTTTGCTCTGTAACAAAAGGGGAAATCGAAGATGCTCTGAGAATAATCGAGACGAAATTTAACGGGAAAAAAAATCTTTTCAAGGCGAGGGAGCATAGCCCAAAGGAACCCAAGACGGATCTGCCAATGTTCACCTATTATATGGTTGTTCCGTCAGTGTGTACCGAAAGTGAGTTATTCGGAGGGATACCAGGTTCACAAGAAATTAAGATAGAATTCCATATCTCTGAAGATGATCTTCCAATACATGCAATCTCGTCCCCTGCTATCTTTGCGTTAGAGACCGACAGAACCTATCAGATACTCCCATTGAATACGTTGCTGGGAGACAAGTTGACGACGTTGGGACCCAATACCATTGGTATTCCGCAGTCAAGATCAGATGAGCAGATAAAACAGATATATGATATCGCGTCGCTGGTCGAATTTAACAACAGTAATATTGACTTTGATGAGGTAAAAAGGGCTTTTATTACCTGTGCGAAATCGGAGGCAAAGCATCGTGAATTGTCGGCAAGTATGGAAGACATCTTTTCTGATATGCTGATTCAAATGGAGAGGTTCTCGTATGTTGACATGGAGAGGGATGAAGAGCTGATAAAATTGATAAATGACTTTCAGAGTCTTTACGTCAGAAAGAGCCAGAACAGGTCTATTGCTGAATGGGCAATGATAGGGGCAAAGATTGGACTGATCATCGATTATTTAAGAGATGGAGCGGACATACGAAATAAAATGGATCTCATTTCCGCAACAGAAAATAGTCTACAGTTCCATAGTCTGGCAGGCGCCGACAGGGGAAAAGCAATAAGGATGTTTAAAAATGATTTTTCACTTGCATTTGAGAAACAGAGCCGTTACCCGGCGAAAATTCTGAAGGGCAAGAATCCCATACGCATGATTTGGGCAGTTGTTTCAAAAGACAATCTGGATGAAGTGGCCTCATGGGTAAATGAATTTATCAAACAACATTGTTGAGAAAAACGGGTGTCACAATGAAAATCAAGGATCTATTTCAGAAAGATATTCACCGGAAAATAGAAGAGGTAATCAAGGTAGATCAGGCAGACCAGGAAACGGTGAAAAACGAGCTGGAAGAATACATCGTTACCGATTCTATTAAGGACAATTATTTGCAAGTTCTTGAAGCCTACAATGCAGCCAGAACGTCCCTGACGGAGGGCATAGGAGTCTGGGTTTCAGGCTTTTTCGGTTCAGGCAAGTCCTCCTTCGCAAAGAATCTCGGGTATATCCTTGCCAACCGGGAAGTCCTTGGAGAAAAAGCCTCGGATTTATTTTCCGCCCAGGTGAATGACAAAAAAATCACTGATCGGCTGAAGGTAATTAACACAAGCATTCCTACGCATGCGGTTATCTTTGATGTGTCCATGGATCGCGGAATACGGACAGCCAGCGAGCGAATTACCGAAGTTATGTATAAGGCTCTGCTTCGTGAGCTGGATTACTCCGAGGATTTTGACCTTGCAGATCTGGAAAGGGGACTGGAATCAGACGGACTGCTCGAAGAATTCGAGAATCTATTTGAAAAGGAATTCAAAAAACCATGGAGAAAACGGCGTAAAATCGGCCGCTCTTTAAATGAAGCGAGCGCAATCCTTCACAAGATGGACCCAAAGATCTATTCGCAGGCAGACTCGTGGGTTAGGTCTCTGGGTGTAAAGGATGAAAACGGAGATTTTAAAGGACGGGCCGATATTTCGGCAAACAGGCTGGCTGAACTTTCCTTTGAGCTTATGGCACGTCGGCAACCGGGGAAAGCGCTTATCTTTATTATCGATGAAGTGGGCCAATATGTATCGAGAAGCGTCGATAAGATGCTGGATCTTCAGGCCATCATCCAGGCCTTCGGCAGGGAAGGCAAAAACAGGGTCAAGGCGAAGCAGGCTATTGCTCCTACCTGGATTGTGGTTACATCTCAGGAAAAACTGAATGAAGTCGTTGATGCACTCGATTCAAAGAAGATTGAGCTTGCGCGCCTGCAGGATCGTTTCCCGGTACCGGTTGATCTCGCCCCTACTGATATAGCGGAAGTGGCACGAAGACGGGTCCTGCAGAAAAGGCCGGAGGCACGCAAATTACTGGCAGATCTGTATCAGAATAATCAGGGCCGATTGGCATCATACACGAAACTCGAAAGAACAAGCCGAGCAATTTCATTGTCCGAAGATGAATTTATCGATATCTATCCATATCTGCCCTACCAGATAGATCTCTGCATTGACATTATGTCCGGCATACGCAGTCAGCCGGGAGCACAAAGACACATAGGCGGGTCCAACAGGACGATTATCAAGCAGGCCCAGGAAATGCTGATTTCCAATAAGGTAAAGCTTGGGGACGAAGAAGTTGGGGCATTGGTAACCCTCGACAAGGTATATGATCTTGTGGACGGTAATCTTTCAAGTGAAAAGAGAAAGGATATTTCGGACATCTCAAAGACATTTGCCGGCAAACCTTTCTATGCAAGGGTTGCCAAAGCGATCTGCCTTCTGGATGTTGTCCGAGATCTGCCCCGAACGCCTGAAAATATTGCTGCTGTTCTGTATGATCGTATTGATGGCGATTCATGTCTCAAAGAGGTGCAGCAGGCGTTGAACGATCTGGAGAAGGCACAGTTTGCCCGTCAGGTTGCTGACGGGTATAAGCTGCAGACGGCACAGGAAAAGGACTGGGAGACTACCCGCAGGGGAATGACTGCCAAACCTGCTGACCGAAACAGGATAAAGAAAAACGTTCTGAAAGAGATATTTTCAGATCACCGGATGAGCACCTATCGTTATAAAAACCTGAGGAATTTCAGGGTTGGGGTCGCAGTTGACGGCGACAAACTGGGAGACGAGGGGGATATCCAGGTTTCTATTTCAGTCGCTGACGATGCCGATGCATTTAAAGAAGAGGCAAAAGAAGCACGAGAGATCAGCAGAGGCGATGACGGAAAGAACAGGATATTCTGGGTTATTATGTTTTCTGAAGAGATTCACCGGAACATAGAAGAGTTGTATCGGTCGCAGGAAATGGTGGCCTCGGGAGAGAGACAGGCGGCACAGGGAAAATTGACGCTTGAGGAAACAAGTTGCCTGACCGATGAAAAAACCAGGAGAGACAGAATCGCAAGAAACCTGAAAGGGAAAATAACCAACGCCCTGCAAAGCGGTGTTGCATACTTTCAGGGTATTGAAAAAGATATTTCCTCACTTGGGAAGGATTTGTCCGGGATGACAAAAGGATTGTTTGATTTTGCTGTGCCTGATCTTTACCCGAAACTTGAGATGGGCGCGCGGAAACTGACCGGAAAAGAAGCGGAACAGATCCTGACTGCAGCCAATCTTAGGGGGTTACCGGCGGTTTTCTATGAGGGAGATGCCGGTTTGAATCTGGTTATAAAAGAGGGGGCTAAATTTGTCCCGAATCTCTCTGCAGAAATCGCCCGGGAGATTACGGATTATCTCAATAAAATGCATTCCTATGGAGAAAAGGTCACCGGAAAGGGTTTGGAATCCCATTTCGGGGGTATTGGCTATGGCTGGGAGCGTGATATCCTCCGGCTCGTTCTTGCTGTGCTGCTCCGGGCAGGGGAAATCGAAGTGACGTATCAGGGTCAGAAATACAGCGATCATAATAATCCCAATTGTCGTCAGCCTTTTATCAATAACACTGCTTTCAGGGCTGCGTCGTTCGTCCCCTATATTACCGATGTCACATTGAAAGTACTTACCGATGCGGAAAAAAATTATGAGACAATTACGGGCGAAGAAATCAATGTGGAGAAGGGAACCATTGCCGTTGCTTTTAAACAGATCGCCGCACTTGATCTGGAACAACTACTTCCTGTAAAAGCTACGGTGGATGCGCTTTCTCTACCGTGCAGTGAATTTCTGTCGGAGCAGCGGGAATGGCTTCAGGCTGTGTCAGCAAGCGGTGTTGATGATTGCGTGAAGGTATTGGCAAGCGAAGGAAAAACCTTTGTCGAGGTGAGAAAAAGAGTCAAAAAAATTGCAGATGCAGTTGCCGAGCCTTCGATTTCGGGACTTAAAAAGGCAATGTTGACACTCGACCAGAAGTACACGGCGATCAAAAGCTTTGCTGACATAACTGAGGAGATTGATATCGCTGCTGCACAGCTATCGGAGGCGCTCAAGGCAGCAGACTTTTATGATAGAATCTCAGATATCGTAAAGTGTGAAAAAGTAATCTCAAGGTTTTATGAAAAAGCGTATAGAGAACAGCATAAACGGCGTTTTGAGTTAGTTAACGGAGCAATGGAATTTATTAAAGGGCATCCTGAATGGGGTAACCTTCCTGAGGATAGCAGCACATCGATTCTTGCCCCATTAACGATCAGAGCATGCGAAAACGCTCACATGAAGTCGGATTCTGTTGTGTGTGCCGACTGCCAATCGCTATTGTCAAAGATCGAATCTGATATTGTAATAGTCGAAACCTTAAGGAAGAATGCATTCCACAAGATTGAGGAGCTGATCAGACCCGAGGTGAAAATTGAGCGAATAAAGATTTCCCGGTACCTGACATCCTCCATCGAGACGGAAGATGAGTTAAATGATTTGCTTGAAGAAATCAAGAAAGTAGCACTTAAATATTTAACCGAGGGCAAAAAGGTACTGTTTGAGTAAAGGTAACAAGATGGGAAAAGTAACGAACTATCTGGAAAGCTTAATCATGTCCCGGATCAAGGATAAGGGAATTATTGTCTGGTATGATCCGGAACATACGTATGAAGCTTATCTCCAGAAACTGGATTTTGGTAATATCCCGCTTTACCGTTACGAGGGGAGTTACTTTAAATTACGAAAAGAAATTGACGGTTATCTTTCAGGGAATGAATTCGGAAAATGTTTGATCTATGTGCCCTGTGAACGAAAGAAGGGGGCATCACCTCTGATCGAAGCCGAGGCGGCAGGACAGGCAATGGAACCGGGAGCTGTCTCGGGTGCGAATACTCGATTGGAGGTCATTGCCAGGGGAGCATTGTCGGACATTCTAACAGCCGATAATGTGGATGAGATATGCAAGGGCGTTGCTCAAGGGTCGCTTAACCTTGAAGACCTCGATAAAATTGCAGAAAAAGGCAAAGAGGTTGGTAAAGGGGCAATCGTTCTTATCTTTGGAACCACCGATTCTCAGGATGTTGCTCTCAGATTTGCTTCATCAGATGAATTTGATTCTCTACTGGTAGAAAAAATGGGCATTGAAGAACTGGTTATGCTTTTCAATGTTGCCTACGGACTTGAAACAACTGCTACAAAACCGGAAGAAATAAGAAAGGATTTTATCCGGTACGTCCTTCTGACGGAATTTCTTTCTTATGTTGTCGATAAAGGAATTCATGGCACTTTTGAACATGCTCCAAAAGCTGCCAAACAAGCGCATATCGATCCCTGCCGAATGCTTGCATCGACTTGGCGAAACAGGATTGATCTAAAAAAATCTTATGAAAGATTATCTATAGACATTGAAGAAGTTTTTTCTATTTGCGATCTGAAAATCGATCCGAAAGAAATCGCATCATGCGACACCTTTACCTGCATTGATAAATGGATATGCGAGCACGCATGCGAATTAATCATTTCAAACAACTTCACAGCGGCGATTAAATTAATAGAGAACCGGAAAACTTCTTTCTGGATCATGGCAGATCCGACTGGTTTGATACGCTGGAATCTTCTGGATACGGCAGCATGTCTGATTGAAAAAGCTCAGGAAATCATGAACGAGCTCAAAAGCAAACCTTTTGATCATAGTGCCCTGATAGATCGGTATATTGAGGGAACCGCTGATGCTTCCGGCTGGTACAAGCTGGACTATTTCCATCGACTCCTTGAAAAACAATATGCGAATTATGATGAAGGAATTTCAGGTGATAATGGCACCTTTATCTCTAAACTTATTGCAACAGCCCGAGCGGAATATTCTGAAGCAATTGGTGATATGACCACGGTTTTTATCGATGAATCCTCGAAGAATAAGTATGATTTTAAAAACTTGCCGCTTCAAAAAGACATATTCAAAACTTACATTACAGAAAACGTTAAGATACATAAGACCGCATATATTCTTGTTGACGCGCTTCGCTATGAAATGGGGAAAGAATTGTTTGATTCCCTGAGTGAATTTAAGGATAGACAGATAAAATACGCGATTGCCGGTATTCCCACTATTACCCCGATTGGCATGGTGTCTTTACTTCCTGAAGCGGAAAAGGGAATTACAATCGCTCAATCGGGAGATGGTTCTATTCAAGTTCAAATAAATGACTATATATTCAAAAACAGGCAAAACAGAATTGATTGGATAAAAAATTCAGTCGATGAAGATGTAGTCGATCTGAAGTTAGAGCAGCTTACTAAACCCGGTAAAAAGGTAAAAGAGAAAATAAACGACAGTCAACTTGTAATAGTAACATCTCAGGAGATTGACGAAATAGGTGAAGGTGATAATGTCCAGCTTGCCAGAAAAATCATGAATGATGTTCTGGATGAGTTGGTTAGAGCATTCAGAAATCTTTATCATCTGGGTATTGAGTATTTTGTAATTACAGCTGATCATGGATATTTATTCGGTGAAGAATTAGCGGATTCCATGAAAATTGATCCCCCTGGCGGTAAAACGATAGCCCTGCACAGGAGGTTTTGGGCAGGTTATGGTGGGAAGGATGAAGAGTCCTATGTTCGTATTCCATCATCCCGGTTAGGTGTTAATAGCGATCTTGAATTTGCCTTTCCTAAAGGATTGGGCGGCTTTAAGGTAAAGGGCGGAGGACGGGCTTACTTTCATGGCGGATTATCTCTTGAGGAACTTTTGATACCGGTGATTACTGTAAATGCCGGTGAAATTGAAAAGACCATTCAGAAACAAAATGTATACAAAATAGCAGTTGACCGTTCAAAGATTACGTCACGCTTTTTTACCGTTAAGGTAGAATACGGCTGGACAGGTTTCTTTGGTGATGAAAAGCATCGGGTACGAATAGCTGTGAAAGCAGGAAACAAAGAGGTCGGTAAGGTTGCAACCGCTGTTTATGGTCATGAAACGGGGACTTCAGAAGTAATACTTGAAAAAGATAAAGAGAACTTTGTAACGCTCATGGTTGATGAGGGGATAAAAGAAAAGGATATAGTAGTCTCTATCCTTGATCAAGAAACAGGGAAAGAACTTGCAAAATCTGAACAATTGGAAATTGTACTTACATTTTAATTATCGGGGTGTATGTCATGGCGGAATTGGATAAAAAGGCTAATCAAATATTTGCTGGCAAGGTTGTCAGAAAAGACCTTGTAAGGAAAGTTAAGGTGGGAGCCAATGTTCCCGTGTATGTTCTTGAATACCTGCTCGGTAAATACTGTGCGACAGATGATTCCATGGCCATTGATGCTGGACTGAATATAGTAAATCAGACACTTTCCGAAAATTTTATTAATCCTGATGAAGCCAACAAAGCACAGTCCTGGGTTAAAGAAAGAGGGTCCTATACATTTATCGACAAAGTGAAAGTACGTCTTGTTGCCAAGGAAGACAAATACTGGGCGGAACTTTTCAATTTCACAGAAAACCATATCCATATTCCGGATAACCTTATCCTAAAACATGAGCGCCTTCTGGAAGGCGGCATCTGGGCACAGGTTGAAATGGAATACCGGTACGATGATGAACCATCAGGCAAAAGGAGTCCGTTCTGGATTAAAAAGCTCGATCCGATTCAATTATCTCACTACGATCATGAAGAATATAAAGAAGGTAGAAAACAGTTTACGACTGATGAATGGATAGATTTTCTCCTCCGGTCTATCGGAATGGAATCATCGAAATTCGACAAAAGATTGAAATTGCTTTTCCTGTCCCGGTTGATCCCGATGGTTGAGACAAATTTCAACTTTGTCGAACTTGGCCCCAGAGGAACTGGCAAATCATTTGTTTATCGAGAAATCAGCCCTTATACTATCCTTGTTTCCGGTGGAAAAACCACCGTACCAAATCTGTTTTATTCAATGAGCGGCAAGGGGAAAATTGGCTTGGTAGGTACATGGGATGTCGTTGCCTTTGATGAGGTTGCGGGTATGGATATGAGGGAACGTGATGTCATAGATATTATGAAGGATTACCTTGAAGCGGGATCGTTTTCACGAGGCAAGGAGGAAATCACTGCAAAGGCCAGTGTTTGCTTTCTTGGCAATATAAATCAGCCTGTCGAAGTACTGGTTAAGTCAAGCAATTTATTTCAGCCGCTTCCGGATAAGATGAGAGACCCTGCTCTGATTGACAGGTTCCATTTCTATTTTCCAGGTTGGGAAGTTCCCAAAATGTCGAATGAGTTATTTACAAATCACTATGGGTTTGTTGTGGACTATATTGCCGAGGCATTTCAGGAACTGAGAAAATACAATTATACCGAAGCCCTGGATAAATACTTCTCATTGGGAAATCATTTGAATGCAAGGGACACGAAGGCTGTAAGAAAAGCTGTTTCCGGGTATGTGAAACTTCTGCATCCTGACGGGAATTATACAAAGGAAGAAGTTGAAGAATATTTAAGCATATCTCTTGAAGGACGGCGCAGAGTCAAAGAGCAACTCAAGAAGATGCTGTCTTTTGAATACAGCAGGACAAGTTTTTCATTTATTGATAATGATACGCATGAGGAGTCATTTATCGGTGTCCCTGAAGAGGGTGGCCGTGATTTAATTTCTCAGGATTCCCTCGCCCCGGGAACGGTATATACAACATTCGTAAGTCATGATGGTAAGGCCGCTCTCTATCGCATAGAGGTGGGGATTGCACCGGGAACAAGTAAATTAAAATTTTCCGGTAGTATGAATCGATCAATGAAGGATTCTCTGAAACGCGCCTTTGATTATCTGAATGGCCATAAGGTTGAATTCGGTGTTGGGCGAGAGTTTGACACATCCGATTTTCATGTTGAAGGAGTTGACCTTTTGCATACCAATATTGATTGCGAAATTGGAGCCGCATTCTTTGTTGCCCTTTACTCCGCCCTAAAAAAGAAAATGATACGTTCAGCGACTTTAATACTTGGAGATATCAGTATCCAGGGAAATGTGAAACCCATTCCATCACTGAATGAACCTTTGCAGATAGGTATGGATAACGGGGCAAAGTGCGCATGCGTACCTATAGAAAATAAACGTCACTTCTTCGATGTCCCGGCAGACATCGTCGAAAAAGTTGATCCGATATTCTATGGTGAGCCGATAGTAGCTGCACAAAAATGCCTGACAGGAGATTAAGGCACAATCCATATAGCGTAGATGAATTGGATTGCCTACTTATGAAATTTTGCAAGAACTGTTACAGAGAATTTGATGAAGAAGATGTCCTGGATGTTAGTCCCGCAACAGAGGTGGGGGATATTTTTCTACAAGATATCGGTGTTGCGGATATAAACGACCTCTGCCCTGAATGCAGGGAAGAGCTTGGTGTCATGAATCTGCTGGGTTTTGGGCAGTGAATGAAAGAGAAATTCAAATGGAAGATGACGACAAGAAAAAACATTTTCAAAATGCCTTGAGCAACTATTCGGGCGTGATGAGTATAATCGATCGCTATGATGACGAAGTGGTGCATGACTACAATGTACCAGTCCCGGATAATTGGATTGATGATCCTCTTTTACTCTTGGGGGAATATCTTGATGTTTTGGATATTCCCGAAGGGATGAAAGATGCTTTCAGGGCAAATACTGTGGAATTGGTTGAACGGTATGGTGTGGAAGACGTCTGGAAGACCAGGTGCCGATTTGCCGCAGAAATTGAGTTCATAATAAACTTTTAGAATATACACTTATCATCGGGGGCAGTCAGGGTATTTATGACTTGATGCCTTAAACGCAGAGAGGCGCTGGGGGTTGGGCAGTAAATAGCGGCCATCTTTTAATGCTCGTCAATGTAAACTTCGTAAGCCGCGGATTTGTCAGGACTCTCAATCAAGACCCTGTCGTCTTGAACCTCTCCTTCCACGAAAAACTCGTTGCCATTTTCGGATTTAAGGTATCCTTCCGCATAATCGTAATCGTCTGTTTCCAGGTATCCGGAGATGGTTGTTCCATCACTGGTTTTTCCCTCTACATATATTTCATCAGCGTAGCATGCAGATGACATCAACAGGATGGCGATTATGATTGCTATTGTTCTCACCGCGTCCTCCTTCTTGGGTGGTATAGGCCATGTAAATAAAAGAGTGCCACAATATAGAAAACCCTAAAAACGGGTTTGGCCTTTATTTTTGGGGGCTGTTGTTTGATATTTCTGTAGTAGAAGAAATTTGTAGCGGGTTATTTTAAGAGGTGGAGCTTGGGCCGTTTGTCTTTGGTCGGTACATCCCACATCACCTTGGCAGCCTGAGGGCGGTGCTTGGCAACGGTTCTGAGAAACTCGTTGAAGAATTCAATATCTTCATCGGTATAAGCTTCTCGATCATGTCCCCAGACGCCCTTTTTAAATTTGCCTTCGATTACCTCCATTTTCTTCTTCATTGTGTTTCCTGTATATGTGGTTTTCAGAAGGCTTTTTGTCACAAAACAATTAAAATATCAAGCTATTTCACAACTTAGGGTATAAAAAGGAAAGAAGGAACAGCAGAGAACCCCGGAAAAAGCCATCGCAGAGTGTAAACAATATCAGTCAGAAATCAGACGGGGCGAAAGTATTAGATGGACACAAAATGCCCCAAAAAGACCATAAACCCCGCAAAAACGACCACAAAACCCCCAAAAGTGGACATTAGGGGTATCGAAAATATTTGCACATTGCTGTGTTACGGAGAAAGAAAATTAACAGCCTTGCCGAGGGCAATATCGAGCATTACCACTTCCTGGTAGTTGAAATATTCTTCTTTGTCTACGCTTCCGTCAATTCCGCAAAGCTCAAATTTAACAAACTGTTTCCCATTCTTCTGTGTTCTTTTTAATCGTAAAAATTCAATAACGAAATCTTCTGCAGGTATATCTCCCATGCGATTATGTAAAAACGCTTGCAGAACTGATTTGATAAAAGCCAATCTCGTTAAGCCGTTAACATAGTATTTCCAGAACCAGATACCTACCTCAACATTACGAACAGAGATATCTCTACCGGTACCGTATCTGTCTTCATGCCTCTGCAGAACCCGGGTTTCTGTTATTTCGATGTGCACGTTTTTCCAATGGTATGTTATCACAATTATTTCTCCTTTTTCTGTGTTTCAATTTCCGTCCATAGTTGTTGCAGGTACGACGGAGATACCTTTAGTCTCCGGTATTTGCCTAAATATTTTGCGATCCTGCGAAACCCGAGATCATCTTCTTTCAGTTCCTTAACTTCGCCCCAGTAGGCCATAACTGCTCGCTTTTTGGATCCGATATTGTCTCTTGCCAGGTTGTCAGCCCTTATTTTTCGTATGTTCTGCCAGTCCTCATATTGTTCTGGCCCCGCGACTCTGTATCCCTTGCCCCTTGTGGTGTTCCACCCGGCTTCTCGTGCGGCCAGGATCAGTGCAGCGTATCGTAGCAGCCTACCCGTAACTTCCGGGTTTCCGTCTTTCAGTTGGTAATATT
>CAYVXX010000029.1:0-25259 GCA_964454305.1 uncultured Syntrophales bacterium
AAGTCCGTTGCTCTATCCAGCTGAGCTACAGGCGCATAATAGTCTATTCCCCGAAAAGACCATCCTAACTAAACCCTTTAAGAGGTTTTGTCAAGTCAATTTAAGCACCTAAGTTGAAGATTGCAATCATTTTAATTTCAGCTCACTTTAGACATTTGAAACTTCGGGAACTTATCTCACATAACCGGCTATTCCATCATACTTGTAACCCCTTCTGGAGCATCCCTCTCCTTTTGGATCGGTTGTATAAAAGTAAACTCCGGAAGAGAGGTTAAACCAGCGATACAGCTCCTTTGTTTCTGAAAGCTTGGTCGTTGCGATGTTCCCTATCGATTCTTCCAAAACGTATCCTGTTAGGGATTTCCCCTTCCCTTCTCTGTCGACAGAATAAAAGTGACTTTTCTTTGATGAGTTGTACCATCTGAAGAACTCCGTTGTCCCCGGTGTATCCTTATTGAAAAGCCTGAAGGCAATCCCCTGTTTTTTATATCCCTTCAGGGCATCGAGACCTTCAAGCTGGGGATCTACCGTAAAGAGATAATCGTACCCCCTGACATAACGATAAATATCTATTATTTCCGAAGCTTTGTCCTCAGAAACCTGAAGTGTCACTTCAACAATTTCCGTCCCCCCATTAGAGCTGAACAGTATATTCTCGCTATAATATCCCGGCTTCAATCCCCTGGAGTTGATCATAACATTGACATAATCTGTTTCACTGGTTGTCGTACCTATATCCGGAAAGATCTCTATCCAGGCATAATTTCCCTTAATAATATTACTGCTGTAAACCCTCACACCTTCGATTACCACACGTCCTTCTTCACTGACAAGTTTCAGGACATGCGGTACATCTTCAAGACCTTCCACCACCAGAGATTCTGTTCTTTCATTTTTCTCGGAATAACAATCAATCTCCTTCATCAATTCATCGTCAACATACGTTGTCAGATATCCTCCTTCAAAATCTTTCCAGATAAATAGAGCAATACCTGTTCCTGAAAATTTATATTTTAATATATCTTCTTCGCCATAACTGTAAGGATATCCTCTATCTTCAGACCACACGCCGGAAATATCAACTGAATCCTTCAAATGTCCCGGAACCGCATACTTTTCACTATCACGAACATTCGGATTCAACAGTGAAACATATAGTCCTTTTTTCAGGGGCACACCGGCAAAAGTTCTACGGTTTCCCTGCAGACTCGCCTTCCATTTCAGGACATCTCTGCCTTGATTCGTCAGTTCGACCCTCTTAACCAGCTGTTTGCCGGACGCGACAAGACCTGAATCTATCCCGAGCGGTCCCACTTTTATGGATGGAACCGATTTTACCTGTGTAACCTCAAATCTCAGAAAAATCCGTCTCATTCCACCATCAGAGGACAATGTTATCATCTCTCTATATCTCCCGATTGGAAGATTCTTTACATAGGTTACAAAATTGCCTTCAGATTCGAGTTTCAACTGGACGGGATATAGAGAAGACGCATCTTCTTCAGGTTTCTCCCACTCCTCTTTACCCTCTCCTTTTAAAGACCTCAGATAAACCCTGATATGGCCGGGGGTATTGCGCACAATACCGGACAGGCCTTCTTCACCGCTCAGAGACCATTCGGAAAGTCCATCGATCGACCAATCGAGAAATCCCGAACCAAAATTTTTCAAAGAAAAAGTCCCCTTAGCGCTTTCTCCGGGGCCGATTGCACCAAGGTCTATCTCTCTGGGAGAAACAGCAAGCACCGGGATGGAAATACCTTCTTCAACCTCTACCAGTGCAATATCACTTACTATATCTCCCCTGATCTTTTTGATTTCTGTCTTTCCTGTCTTTCCCGCAATAAAAACGGGATTACCATACAAAAACTTCCCGACAGAAGGGTCGGAAATTACCCACCGGCCGTCTAAAAACCCCGACAAATCCGTCTTGCTTCCATCAGACCAGACCCCTACCGCCCTGAATTTCCTCCTCTGCCCTGCTCTCGCCTTGATAGAAACTGGAGCGATGGTTATATATTCAAGGGAAACCACTTTCATGGAAATCTCGATTTCCTGTCTTTCCGCATTAGATGTCACAAAAATTTTTCCCTTATACTCCCCATCTGAAAGACCAAGTGTATATGCCGTGATGGTAATGGTATCGGCAGCATTTCTTCTGGTTAACCCGTCCTGCAGCTCTCTTCTCTCTGCCATCCAGGCCGTGTAAGAAAGCAGTCCAACTTTCGGTGGGAAGTAATCCATCTTCCCGTCGCCATTCATATCAACGGGCTCAGGTATATTTTTCATCGATGTCTTCCGCCACAGGTCATAAGCTTCCTGAGAAAGATCGCTGTTTACTACTAACCACGAAGAGCTGGTCCTGATCTCCCACTTAAGATCTCCATTGCCGATATTATTGACCGTTATGGTAAACTCTTTACTCCTGTCCTTTTCGATATTTCCGAGAGGTATCTTAAGGGGCTGGACTTTTAATACGGGCCGGGTTGCGGGCTCTATCTGAACCCTGAGGCTGCTGCTTCTAATTCTGTTCAAACTTGCAAAGACAAGAGTGCTCCCCACTGCCCCTCCGACAAGTACCCCCTTATCAGCAAACCGCCCTACCCTATCATTTACTGATATCCACTCCGCTTCATCAGTGACATCCCTTTCCGTACCGTCTGAATACTGACCAATCGCCCTGAAAGAACACTTTGAACCTACTTCCAGAAGATTTTTTCCTTCTTCAAGTCTTATCTCCTTCAACCCCGCAGAACCGGGATTATCCGCCCCCATAACACCGCACGGGCAGAGAACCAGCAAAATAACTAAAAGTATAAAAATTCGTCTAAGCATTGTGATACCTATTAAAGTTCAGAGTTCGGAGTTAAAAAACTCGGAACTTTAAACTCGGAACCCGGAACTATTTTTTCTGAACTCGGAACTTGAATTTCTAACTCAAAAACGTAAAGAACGCAAAGATTTTTATTGACACTCGCCGATTATCCGATATATCTTCCCTGCGAAATGGAAAGCGATATAAAATATTGGATTGCCTTAAAGCTCATTGATGGCGTTGGAAATGTGGGATTTAAAAACTTAATTGACGTCTTCGGTTCTCCCGAAAACGCATTCAATGCGCCGACTGACGCTCTCAAGGCTATTCCAGGCATCACCAGAAAGATAGCTCTCAACATCAAGGGTTTTAATGACTGGCAAAAAGTAGACAAAGAACTCGAACTGGCTGACAAAACGAAAGTTTCGATAATAACGGCCAGCAATTTTTTATACCCAAAAAGTCTTCTTAATATATATGATTTCCCACCATTTCTCTATGTTAAAGGAACGCTGAGAGAAGATGATATAAATGTTGCTGTTGTCGGTTCCAGAATGGCCACCACCTACGGTAAATTTTCCACGCAGCGACTCTGTCAAGAGCTTGCCCTGCACGGAATTACCATTGTCAGCGGGATGGCCAGGGGAATAGATTCAGCGGCACACACAGGGGCACTCACCGGAAAGGGGAGAACAATAGCTGTTTTAGGGTGCGGTATTGATATAGTTTACCCACTGGAAAACAAAAAGCTCCTTGAAAAAATTTCCGAAAACGGGGCTGTTATTACCGAATTCCCCTTTTCTACTCCACCCAGCGGACCAAATTTTCCGGCAAGAAACAGAATCATAAGCGGTATGTCTCTCGGTGTCGTTGTCATAGAGGCTGGCGATAAGAGCGGTTCCCTGATAACCGCCAGGCTCGCATTAGAGCAGGGGAGAGAGGTGTTTGCGGTGCCGGGAAGCATTGATTCACCCGGTTCCAGGGGAACCCATAAACTGATAAGAGAGGGCGCAAAACTCATCGAGAGTGTCCACGATATTCTGGAAGAGATAACACCGCAGATTGAAGGCTCAAGGCTAAAAGCCAAAGTCAAAGAGACCAGGGAAAGACCAGGCAGTATCAAACCGCAAAACATGAAAAATTTGGATGATACACAGCGCACCGTGTTAAAATCTATCTCCGGAAAACCTAAAAATGTAGACACGATAATCGCCAAAACGGGATTTAAAGCCGGTGACATTCTAAATATCCTCTTAACTCTGGAGCTCGAAGGATACATTGAACAAATGCCCGGAAAAATGTTTAAACTGAAAGGATAGCTATGCCGGATAAGCTTATAATTGTTGAATCACCAACCAAGGTCAAGACGATCAAAAAATATCTCGGGTCCGATTTCGACGTTCGGGCTTCTGTGGGACACGTAAAAGACCTCCCCCCCAAAACATTAGGCATCGATATCGAAAATGATTTCGAAACAACCTACACGGTCATAGAAAAGAAAAAAAAGGTGGTCTCCGAACTCAAAAAAGCAGCGAAGAACGTAAGCGACATATTTCTTGCCCCGGATCCTGACAGAGAAGGAGAGGCCATAGCCTGGCATATATTCGAGGAGATAGATGCTAAAAATAAAAATATCTATCGCGTTCTCTTTAACGACCTGACCAAAAACACCGTACTCAACGCAATCAAGAATCCCCTGAAACTCGATTACGACAAATATGAAGCACAGAAGACACGGCGTGTACTGGACAGGCTTGTCGGATACCAGATCAGCCCGATATTATGGGAAAAGGTAAAATGGGGGCTTTCCGCGGGACGCGTTCAATCAGTAGCGGTAAGGATGATATGCGACAGGGAAGAAGAGATACTAAAGTTTGTGCCGGAAGAGTACTGGAATATTACCGCCCTGTTAGAGGGTTCAAATCCACCCCAATTCGAAGCACGCCTTATAAAGGTCAGTGCAAAAAAGGCAAAAGTAAAAAATGAAGCACAGGCAAATGCAATACTGAAAGATCTTGAATCAGCTCCCTTTGTCGTAAGTAAAATAGAAAAGAAGAAAACCAAAAGACAATCCCCTCCCCCATTTACAACAAGCAAACTTCAGCAGGAAGCATCAAGGAGACTCAATTTTACGGCAAAGAAGACTATGAGTATCGCCCAGAAATTATACGAGGGGATAGAACTCGGGAAAGAGGGACCCGTAGGTCTTATTACCTACATGAGGACCGATTCTTTTCGAATATCGGCAGAGGCTATCGCCGAGGCGAGAGCTTATATAAACGAGAATTACGGTAAAGACTTTCTTCCGGCAAAGCCGAGGGTCTTTAAGTCTCCACGGAAGTCCCAGGATGCCCACGAGGCGATAAGGCCCGCATCAATGCTCCACAAACCGAAGGATATCAAACAGTATTTAAGCAATGACCAGTTTCGTCTCTATCAGCTCATCTGGAACCGTTTTATGGCGAGTCAGATGAATCCTGCGATTTTTGACCAGACAACCATTGACATATCTGCAGGAAATTATCTCTTCAGGGCGCAAGGGGCCGTTATGAAATTTGCCGGATTCACCGTTATCTATAATGAAACCAAAGACGACGCAGACGAGGAAAACGGCTCCGGCAAGATTCTTCCCGAGGTTCGGGAAAATGAAACCCTGTTGCTTCTCTCTCTCACACCGGAACAAAAGTTCACCCAGCCGCCACCAAGGTTTTCAGAGGCCACGCTCGTCAGGGAGCTTGAAGAAAATGGGATAGGAAGACCATCTACTTATGCAGCCATATTGAGTACCATTCAGGAGAGAGATTATGTCAGACTGGAAAACAGAAGATTTCACCCAACTGAACTTGGAATTCTGGTCACAGAACTCCTGGTAAAAAACTTTCCAAAGATACTGGACATTGACTTTACCGCATCCATGGAAGATCAACTCGACTTGATAGAAGAAGGAAAGTTAACAAGGATTGAAACCCTGCGGGATTTTTACACCCCCTTTGAGAAAGAACTGAAAAAAGCCAAAACCGAGATGAGAAATGTTAAGAAGGAAGAGACACCAACCGATATCATCTGCGATAAATGCGAAAGCCCTATGGTCATAAAATGGGGCAGATTCGGCAGGTTCCTGAAATGTACCAGTTGCGACAACACAACCAATTTCACCAAGGATGAAAAGGGAAGGATTAACCAGACGGAAGCACAAGCAACCGATACTGTCTGTAGCGAATGTGGCAAAAAAATGCTTATAAAAGAGGGCAGATTCGGCAGGTTCCTTGGCTGTTCCGGCTATCCTGAGTGTAAAAATACCATGCCGATAAGTATAGGAGTTATGTGTCCGGAAGAAGGGTGCACAGGGTACCTCTCTGAAAAACGGACGAAAAAGGGGAAGATATTTTTTAGTTGTTCAAACTATCCGGACTGTACCTATGCCCTCTGGGACAAACCTATACCAGAAAAATGCCCCCAGTGCGGAGCCCCGTTTATTGTCGAAAAATATAGTCGAGGTAAAGGATATTTTAAGACATGCCTCGACAAGGATTGCGGGTATAAAGAGAGAAAGAAGTAGAGTCGGGTTTTATACCCGACCGTTTCGGTGGCATACAAAAGGCCACCCTACTGGCTGGATGATTGAAACTTGAAACTTGAAACTTTAGACTCGAAACCTGTAATCATCATAGGTGGCGGTCTTGCAGGATGCGAGGCCGCATGGCAATTATTGAAACGCGGGCTTGATGTTCTGCTCTACGAAATGAAGCCAGAGGTATATACTCCCGCCCATAAATCACCACTCCTCGCCGAGCTTGTCTGCAGCAATTCGCTCCGTTCCAATATCACACGAAACGCAGTAGGTCTTCTCAAGGAAGAGATGCGTTTACTGGATTCTATTATTATTAAGTCAGCCGATGCTACCGCCGTACCGGCAGGCAAGGCGCTCGCTGTAGACAGGACGCTTTTCTCACAATATATCGAGCAAAAGCTAAATGAATGCAAAAGGCTGAAAATCAACCGGAAAGAAATTACGGCAATTCCCGGAGACTCCCCCGTTATTGTTGCAAGCGGACCCCTTACTTCCGAATCACTGGCGAAGAGCATTTCAGAAATGACCGGCTGTGAACATCTCTACTTCTATGATGCAATTTCACCTATAATAGACGGAGATTCAATCGATCACACACTGGTATTCAGGGCCTCAAGATATGACAACGGAGATGGTGATTACCTGAACTGTTCCCTCACCAGAGACGAATATGAACGGTTTTATAAGGCACTTACAGAAGGCAAGGAGGTACCCCTTAGAAACTTTGAAGATTTAAAGTACTTTGAGGGATGTCTTCCGATTGAGGTAATGGCAAAGAGAGGAATAAACACTCTTGCCTTTGGACCAATGAAGCCGGTGGGTTTGATAAATCCCAAAACAGGGGAACAGCCTTATGCCGCTGTCCAGCTACGCCAGGAAAACAGGGAAGGTACTCTCTTCAACATGGTGGGATTCCAGACAAAGTTGACCTGGCCGGAACAGAAACGGATATTCAGGATGATACCCGGCTTAAAAAAAGCAGAATTTGCAAGATATGGAAGCATTCACCGAAACACCTTTATAAACTCCCCTGCCCTGCTAAAAAATACTCTCCAGTTCCGGTCAAATGATAATATCTTTTTTGCCGGACAGATTACCGGTGTTGAGGGCTACGTAGAATCTGCAGCTATGGGTCTTATCGCAGGAATAAATATACATCGTTATCTGAAGGGAAAAGATTTAACCGCCATCCCGCCAAAAACAACTGCTATTGGCGCTCTCCTCCATTATATTTCAAATGCCGGCATCAAAACTTTTCAGCCTATGAATGTAAATTTTGGCCTTTTTCCTCCACTTTCCAAGAAGGTGCCTAAAAAAGAAAAGGGGGAATATTTTGCAGCACGAGCACTTTCCGATTTGAAAAAATGGAAAGAAGAAACGTTCTGAGGGTTTTTCCAATAATATTCTTGACATACGACTTTTCCTATATTAAACTTAGCAAGTTTGTGAAAAGTCTTTTTTATTACCCTGAATCATATCCTGAACTTGGTTCAGGATCATTCAGGGTCTAAAATAATAAGATGCTGAAACAAGTTCAGGATGACAAGAGATCAGCTTCATGTCAAGGAGGGCATTAGGTACTATGAACGAAAAAAATCAAAACAAGACAGGTTTCTGCAAAAGTGAAAAAGGTTTTACTCTGATTGAGATGGCCATCGTTCTGATTATAATCGGTATCATTATCGGCGCGATTGTCAAGGGGAAAGATATTATCAAAAGTGCGGAGCAAAAGAAACTATACACTAAATATGTCAGAAGCTGGCAGCTGGCGTATAATAATTATTATGATCGCACCGGCTGGATACTCGGCGACGAAGCCTCCAATGATAATGCTAATCGAGATGGGCAATGCGACCCATTGGCAACCGCTGCCAATCTTGAAGCCCAACTAAAGGCCATCGGTTTAACACCACCTGTTCAGGGACCGACCGGCTCGAGTTTAGTAAGAACCTACGCCGACTCACTGGGAGTTCAGCGCACCCTCACACTTGCTTTCGCCTATAATGTCAATATAGGAAACTTTATTCGCATAAGAGGTATTCCAAATGACCTCGGTATTGCATGGGACAGATTAATTGATGATATAAATGATGGAACAGCCGGAGACCTCCGCTATGCGGCGAACTACAACGCTCCGCAGACAAATGTTGCCTGGCCCAGCGCTGAAACTGCGCCGGTTGCTAATGCTGCGGCCATACTGAGATTAGAGTTCTAAGCTTTGACCGGGAACGCACCCGCAAGCCCCGCCTTGTAGACAGGGTAAGGGGCGCAATATAAAACAAACATATTGTTCGCAACAGTTCACTATCTCCGATTCCTTACCGTGAAGCCCGCCCTGTGGGCGGGGAGATTCACTTCCATGGTCATCTTGCAAAGGTGGTGTTCAAAATCAAGATCATGAAATCCTACATAACCACGGCTATAGTGGCAATCTTTTTTCTTATAAGCGCCTACTTCTCTCTGACAGCCCACAATAATCACATCATAAGTCAGAAAAAGTTGAAGGTATCAACAAGGGAGGTACGTCTGCTCAAGCATCAAAAGAAGGAAATGGAACGCAAAAAAAGGATAATGACCCGTGTCAGCAACTTTGTCAACTACGCCATATCCTCAGGATTAGAAAAAAACAGGTGGGCATACTATAATGTAGAAATTGAACAGCCCGCTACCTTCCCGGAAGTTGAACAAATATTATTACAAACCGCAAGCACCTCATCCTATTATTTTAAACCCATGATACTCCACATAAAGACCGACATTGGATCCAACAAAAATACGGCTCCCAATAAATCATCCTCCATCTCTGCTGATTCAAAATCTACCAAAGATGGGGACATCCTCCTGACACTTAAAGGAGCAATTGTAATCAGGCATGAGTGATGTTTGAAAATTTAAAACAATACGCGATAGAACTCGATGGAGAAACCTTCAGCTTCTCAGAAAGAAGACTTGAGCAAATCCATGACCTCGATGAGATTAAGGGAGATATGTGGCTTGTTTCAGACATGAAGGGATCCATCTCAGGAGCTATGACTGTTGAAGCTCCGGCAAAGTATGCGGAAATTACAGTAATAAGACGATTGCAGGAAACGGGTGAATTTGACGAACCTGTTTCTATTATTACCCACTGGAAAAAGAAGAAAGGTAAAAATACTACAGATATCTTTTTTACAGCTCTCCCAACGAGAATCCGCTACCAATACTTCGACTGGATCAGAGAACATGAAGACTCTGTCGCCTTGTTTCCTCTCTTTTCGGTTCTCTATTCTGTTTTAAAAAAACTGCGGCCTCAGGAACCGGTAGCTGTCATCTTCCAGCACAACCGCTTTGCCGATCTGATCATTGGTACAAAAAAGAGGGTCTACTATGCCAACCGATGTGTTGCCTTTGATGAAAGTGAGGATCAGGTTTTCGCTCTCTGGGATACTGTCAGGAAAGATATCAAAGCAGCAGAAACAGAAAACCGAATCAAAGTAACCAGAGCATTTAATCTTTCCTGGCTGAAAAATAAAGTGGTGCCTGAGTGGCCTGAGGAAATGAAAAGTGAATTCTATTCCATAGAAGATGAAATAATATCCTATGGCGGGGAAGAACACCGACTCTCCTTTCTGAAGGCTGCAGGAATGATGTCTGGAACAGATGGGATTGCACCCGGAAGAGAAAAGATCTTTTATTATGCTCAAAGATTCGCCCCTTACCTCAATGGTATATTCTTTTTGGGAGCCATTCTGCTACTTGCCGGATTCTTCTGGTATAATTATAAAGTGGATGCACTGAAAAGAGATCTGACTATTATGGACAAAAGGAAGTCCGAGATACGGATGGAGATTTCTCATGAAATTCCTCAGGTACCGTATAAAGAAATACTGGCTTTTGTACAGGATCTTGCCTACTGTCATAATGCCCCGTCCTTTAAAGAGGTAATTAATGATATCTCCGACGCCCTCTCAGCCGGTATGAAGGTTAATATCCTGAAGATGGACTATTCAACGGCTGAGGTAATGGCAGAGATTTTTGGCAAGGCAGAAATCTCATTCGATACAGCTTATATGGGATATCAGACATTTGAAAAGATCTTAAAGGCAAAGGGATACGTTGTAGACGAGAGTAAATTCAATACAGAAATCAGCTCTTCTGAATTCCTGATCAAAATAAGAAAGAAAATTCGATGAAAAGAAAACATTCCGGGCTCTTAACTTTTATACTGATTTTTCTTACATTGTCGATAACCGTCTTATATGCCACCCAGGACCATGGAAAAGAAATAGATACAATTCGCATAAGCAGTGGAGTAAAGTCCCTGCCCGTTGTTTCTGTTCCGGCTTCATCCCTTGTAAAGGATATAGAAAATTTAGAAAAGATAATGACAGATCTTCCAAGACCCCAAAGACCAGATCTGTCTCCGGTAAACTTAACTCTCTTCGGTTATCAGCCAATGGGAAAGTTGAGGGTTGCGTCAAGAGGCAAACAAACCGTTTTGTCGACTCGAATGGATTACAATCTCAGCCTTGCCTTCACTTCAGGGAAAAAGCGGTTCTGTGTTATTGATGGAACCTTTTACACAGAGGGGGGACACCTCCCGGATGGCGCCATAATCATAAAGATTGAACCAAATCGCGCTTTGATCGGCAAACGTCAAATCAAAGAGTGGATATCTATTGCAGAAGGAATACAGCCGGCCAGGAAAAAAAAGGAACAGAATAAATAGGACAAGAAGTCTGTTAATGTTAAATGAAGAATTTGAGCTTCAGAAAACAACAGGAGAAAATAAGACCGTGAAATACCATACATTAAGGAAATTATTGATAATAATTTTTATCCTCTTTCTCGCAGGATGCGCTTTCGGTCCAGCCTCTGTCCTTGAACCTGAGAAACCATCCCCTGACTCCATTCCTAAGCAGATAAGTGAGGAATCTGAGAAACTGGGCAAGATTCAGAAAAATTTATCTGACACTTTGCAAAAGGCCGCCCCCAGAAAGATTGATGTAGAACCTGTCATACCGGTATACGATCCATTTGAAGACCATATAGTTTCCTTCTCTATGGTAGATGAAGATCTTCAAACAGTTCTGTACTCACTGTCACGAGCCGTTGGAATGAATCTCATAATAGATCCAAGCGTAAACGACGAAACGAGACTTGTCACACTAAATTTCGAGAAGGTCTCCGCTGCAACGGTGCTTAAAGAGGTGCTAAGCACTTTTGATCTCTACTACGAAATCAATCAAAATGTTATCCATATTAAATCATTCGAGGAGAGAATATTCAAGCTGCATTTCCTTGATACGAATCTGGACACAACCTTTGATGTAGGCGGTGATGTCCTCGGGGCTGGAGAGACGGCGACGGCTTCCGGATTAACGGGAGCCTTTAAGCTTTCAGGGAAGGGTGCAAAGAAGCCAAACCCCTATGATGTTGTCGAAGATATGGTCAAACAGGTTATTAGCAAAGGGGGTAAATACTCCCTTAACAGGTTATCGGGCTCTCTTTACGTAAAAGATACGCCTGCAGTCATTCTCTCTATATCAACGCTAATAAACCATTTCAGAGAGATGATGTCCAGACAACTCCTCATTGAGGCAAGGATTATTGAAGTTACTCTCTCGGATGGATACAGCTACGGAATAGACTGGGATATGGTAAGGAATCAGACAAACAGCGCCGGAAAACTTAACCGGGCTACCTGGGCAGGTAAGGCTCTGGTTCTAAGTGGTATCACAGGCGCCTTCACAACCGATGCCACTATAAAGGCACTCAATACCTTCGGAGATGTCAAGATTGTTTCCAATCCCAGCATTCGTACCAAACATGGCCAGCCGGCAGTAATCAGTGTTGGCACCTCAATCACATACAAGAAAAAGATAAAGACTACCACCTATACAGACACAAACACTGACAGAGACACCACCGAGGTTGAAGTCTCTACGGTCTTTGACGGGCTTATACTCGGTGTTATCTCATTTATCGAACCTGACGGAAAGATAACGCTCCTGATCAATCCTATAAAGAGTGATGTGGACAGGGATAGTCTCATACCTCAAACTGTCGGTACCCAGGATATATCCCTCCCGGAGGTTAACATCAAGGAGATAAGCGCCACAATCGGGCTCAACAGCGGTGATGTGGTTATACTTGGCGGTCTCATCAGTAAACGTAAAACAAAGAGCAATGAAGGAGTTCCATTCTTTTCTTCTATTCCACTGTTAGGATATCTGTTCAAAGCTGAGTCCTTGACGGATGAAAGTCTCGAACTTGTTATTGTTCTCCGTGTCTCCATCATATAAGGAGTGAGCAACAAACAGCGCAACCATGAGTGTTATCTTTAAAACATTAAAGAAACTGAAATTCCAATCACCTGAAGACGGGAAAGAGGCTGGAAAATTAAAGAGATTTCATAATGTCTACTCATTTCGCAGAATTCTCTTTTCACCTTTAGCAATACTTGTTCTTGTCCTTTTCATTTTTCTTTCCGGTCTGGTCACCATATATATCGCAGGCCATCTCACGGGAAAAAGTAAGCGCCTGCCCGCAGTAAGTGAAGAGCATCCAACCGTCGCTGCCAGGGAATTAACGGAAACTTCGGCAAAGGGGGATGTCATTCAGAAAGAACCGGCTCCTGTTCCATCATCCCCGAAAGATTTTTCTGTTGAGGATGTCATTCAGAAAGAACCAGCTCTTACTCCCTCACCTTCGAAAGATTTTTCTGTTGAGGAGACAAAGGGAGCAAAGCTTTATCTCCCTGAAAGCCAGAAAAGCCGGATCACTCCAGAGAATACTGAAACTATCCACGTCTCTCCGGTAAAAGATAAAATTACACCACCAGCAGCATCAGATATTTCCAGGGACAACAAGGCCGTGAAACCGGGAAAAGCACCTCTCTTCCTAACTTCCCGCAGCCTGCCAACAGAGAAGAAACCATTAGAAAAAATGCCGGAAGAGGCTCAATCACCAGAAGAGGCTAAGAAGAAACAAGACAAACATCTTCATCTGGTCAAAGTGGAAAAGAACGTACAAATCACCAGTCTTGTCAAAGAGATACAAAAGTCAATAACTACAGGCGGCAACCACCGGACAGAGAAGTTACTTGATCAACTAACCCGGCTTAAAGGTGAAAAAGACAGTTATGTGCTGAAATTGAGGGCTTTCTACCACTTGCGCCAGGGCAACTACGATTTAGCGGCTTCCTTCTTAAACAAGGTATTGCAAAAAAATAAAAATGATCTCGAGGCGGGTGTCAATATGGCCATCCTGGAAATAAAGACCGGTCAGTTGACCGAGGCAAAAAACAGACTATCCAGGCTCAAGGATATTTATCCACATAATACCCGGATACCTGAGTTAATTCAAAAGTTAGAATAATGGCTCTTTCCGGCAAGGCTGTTGACAAATCGCTGTTCGCTTTACTGTATGCAGGTCTCATAGCATTGACGATATGGGGGGGATGCAATTTAATCAATTACTCCCTGGACTTAAAGTTCTGCAGAGATTTTCTGTTAAAATGGGATGTTGCTTTGAGGTCCTACTCGGCTAAAAATGAAATATGGCCTTATTTTTCCGGCAGTAATCATGTAGAATATATGGAAAATCTTGTTCGGTCGATGCGCAATAACAGTTTATCACCACCCGCATCCAACACCGAACGCCCCTATGTATATCGTTTCAAAAAAATTGGCCGGTCTGAAGAAGATATTTTTTTGCTCTGCTTTCCGGATAGAATTATTCTTTACGGCATCCCGGAAAATATGTTTACAAAAATAGACCGGTTTATTGATAATAAAGCCGGTAAAGATGATGGAATGTTTAGAGGATATCCCGGCAAGGATGGCAGAACATATATAGGTTTGTGGCGATTATAGTAGATAACAATGAATGAAGAATTAAGACACCTTGATTATCTTGGGCTAAAACATAATCCATTTCCTGTGGCCCCGGATTATGAGAATTTCTATCTCTCCGAACACATTGATCGAATAATCTCCGAGATCGTGCACGGAGTAGTTACAAGGAAGGGTTTCATAATCTTAACCGGTGAGGTTGGACTCGGAAAAACTACCATTAGCCGTAAGATAATCAGCATTCTTGAAAAGAAGAGCGTTGAAACCTCTCTTGTTTTATATACCTTTTACCGTAACGTTGAACTGTTGAGAGAAATTAACAGAGACTTTGGATTACATTCTGATAGTTCGCAACTTTCCGACCAGATGAAGATTTTGAATGATTTCTTGCTGGAAGAAAACAGAAACGGCAAAAACTGCGCTATAATCATTGATGATGCCCAGAATCTCAATTACAGAAACCTTGAATTGATTCGTATGATCTCCAATCTGGAAACAGACAGGGATAAACTCGTGCAGATCCTGCTTATCGGTCAGCCTGAACTGATGGATAAGTTAAGCTCACCCAGGCTTCGTCAGCTCAAAAGCCGTATCATTATCAAGGAGGAAGCCCTTCCTCTCAACCAGGAAGAATTAAGAAATTACATCCTGTTTAAATTAACTATGGCGGGAAACAAAGGAGAAATTACATTCGACCGCGGATCACTTCAAAAAATCTATAAGTATAGCCGGGGAAATTTCAGGATGATTAATATCCTGATGGACAGGTGTCTGTACGTGACTTTTCTCTACAATACTGCAAAAATAGACAAATCCATAGTGGATGCGGCCATCAGAGACCTCGACCAGTTTAAAGTAACAAGGAAGAAAAGGGCTATTGGCCTGTATATTATAATAATACTGGGCTTCCTGACTGCCGGAGGCGCTCTCTATTTAAACCTGATTCCGGAGGTTGGCCGCCTTCCGGGAACCAGTAACCATAGATCAGTAGTCAATAATCAAGATATTCATAAGGAAATGATATCCACCGAGATTAGAAAAAAAATTCGTTGGCCCCGGGAAACAACGGTCTTACCTGAAAAAACTCCTATCCCGGCAGTATTATCCGATTTCCTGGCATATTATAATCTGTCTGACTACGAAAGAGGCTTTTTCAAAGCCGTGGAAACAAACCGATTTAAAGATATTGCTGATTCCATCCACGAAAATACCGGATATCAGCTAATACAGCTTGATTACCTGCCGGCAAATATAAGAACCCGTTATGCCGTCTTAAGCTTAACTTCTAAAAAAAGCGGAAAGGAGGACTACTTCCTTTTCTGGAAACCAACTATCAGGATTGCAAATTTTTACATAGGCTATAAAGGAAAGGAAATCGGAAAGCTGGAAGAACTTCTTGCAGCAGTTAAATTATACAAGTATTCCTTAGATGAAATTGTGGAATCAAGGCTAATTAAGGCACTTAACCGCTTCCAAGAGGAGAACGGGCTTCCGGTCTCCGGATTTCCTGACCAAAGAACTATATTTCTACTATGCAATAATTAAGAGGTAACAACCAAAATGATAAATGACAAGATAAGAAAACCCATAGGGGAGCTACTGAAAGAAAGTGGCATTATAACAGATGAACACATCAGCTTTGCCCTTCAGGAACAGAAGATCACCGGAGAGAAGTTAGGCGAGGTTCTCGGACGTCTCGGCTTCGCAACCGAATATGATGTAGTTACTGCTCTGTCTGAACAGGAGGGGATTCCATACCTTGATCTTGATGAAATCTTGCCGGAAGAAGCTATTTTAAAACGATTCAATAAGAACCTGTGCCTCAACAATGCCTTTCTCCCCATTCGTATTTTGGACAAATCAATAGAAATAGCTTCGTCCAATTCCTCGAATGATAAAGTTGGTCAATTAATATCCAGGCAAACAGGACTCTCACCCATATTTTATATCGCCGAAAAGAGAAAGATCGTCAATACCATAAATAAGTTTTACTACTTTATGGAAAATCCGGTTGAAAAATTAATCGAAGCAGAGGTCCGTCTTCTCTCCCGCGATTCGGAGATGGCAAGAGGAATGGATAATCTTATCAGTCATATACTGCATTTAGCAGTTAAAATGAGAGCTACTGATATCCATATCAGGCCAATGGAGATGTCAGTAAATGTTTCACTCCGGGTTGATGGTGTTATGGGCTCAGTTTTATCGCTACCTCTCCCCTTTAAAAGGATCATCTCAAGTATCAAAATGAAGGCAAGTATGGATATTGCCGAACAGAGACTGCCACAGGATGGGCGTTTTTCAGCCACGATTCTTAACAACGAGTTTGATTTCAGGGTTTCCACAGTTGTCTCCCCTTATGGTGAAAATATTGTTTTGAGAATATTGCCAATGGAACGCTCTCTTATGGGAATGGCACAACTCGGATTTTTTGAAGAGGATATCCGGAAGGTAGAAAATATGTTTAATGAGCCCTTTGGCATTATTCTCCTTACAGGACCAACCGGCTCCGGTAAATCCACTACCCTTTATGCAGGTATCAGGAGCTTGAATCTCCTTGAGAAAAATGTCCTGACCGTAGAAGATCCCATTGAATTCAGCATGCCACTGTTACGACAGACCCAGGTAAATGAAAAGGCGGGCTATAACTTTGCAAACGCCATCCGGTACTTTTTAAGGCACGATCCCGACGTCATCCTGGTAGGAGAAATCCGTGATTCTGAAACCGCAGCTACAGCCACAACAGCATCAACCACCGGACATCTGGTCCTCTCCACCATGCATACCAACAGCGCCGTGGGAGCTATTCCACGCCTTCGTGACCTTGGAATAAGGTCCTTTTTAATTGCAGATTCGTTAATTGGCGTCATAAGCCAGAGACTTATTCGCAGAATATGCAACACCTGTAAGGAGGAGTATGAGCCTGCCGAGTGGGAAAAGACATATTTAAAAGATCCTTCCATAGAAAAGCTCTATAGAGGCAAAGGGTGTGAGGTATGTAATAATTCCGGATACTTCGGCAGGACACTCGTCTATGAATTGCTGACTGTCGATAAAGAGCTGTCAATATTGATCGACAGGGAGGTCGAATTGAAGGAAATCACAGACAAAGCAAAGGAACGCGGCTTTGTGGATATATTCGAAACAACAGTGGCCAAGGTGAAACAGGGAATTATAACAGTGGAAGAAGCGGTGCGCGTCCTGGGTCATACGAGGTAGCGTAATAATTTTTACTCCAATTAGATGAGGTGGCATATAAAATGCCGCCCTACACCGGTTATCAGGATTATCACCAGTGGCTTATTTCAGATACAAAGTAATGGAACCAACAGGAAAGATAAACTCCGGTATTGTCAAGCTTCCATACGAAGACATAATGTCCGTCACCTACCACCTCGAGAGGGATGATAATTCCACCATTTATGTAAAAAAATTAGGCATTGTTGCCTCCCTCATTTTTCGACTGATAAGCAGCGTTATTTCCCGCAGGAAGGTAACACGATCCTTTCAAGCGGAATTCTTGAGCAATATCTCACTAATGCTCCGCTCCGGAATAACTTTAACAACCGCTCTGGAAGAAGCAGCCAGCGGTTCTGACATGCCGGATTTCGAAGGTGACATAAGAGATATGATTACAAGAATTCAGGGAGGAGCAACTTTTTCCGATGCTGCAGACAAATACAGATATATCTTCCACGGAACAATAATACATCTTATCCGCATAGGGGAAGAGACCGGTAATCTCGATAAGATGTTGCTGGATGCATCCGAACACCTGAAGAGGATACAAACGATTGTGAGTGATACTAAACAGGCCCTTTTATATCCATCTTTTGTGTTAATCGTTATGGGCGCCGGCCTATTGTTCTGGTTTTACTATGTCGTGCCAAAGATTGTCAGTCTCTTTAAAGATATGGATGTGACGCTTCCGACCATTACTGTTATTCTTCTAAATATTTCTGCTTTTCTACAGGACTATTTCGTAATTATAATACTCGGAGTGGTATCGATAATCATTATTTTAACTATTACCTATAAAGGAAACCGATTGGCAAGAAGAACCGCCGATGCCCTCTTTCTCCGGCTGCCGGTTTTAGGCACCATTATCTCAGCCTCCGCACTCGCCTTCATCACCGAGTATTTCAGCATCATGTTAAGGTCCGGCATAGATATCCTGCAATCCATTAGAATACTGAAAGAATCTATCAAAAACGAGGTTTACCGGGAAAAACTGGACGATGTTATAAGCGGATTGACGAGAGGTGAAGGAGTCTCGGACTCATTCAGAAGTGCGATAATCTTCCCCCCGTTTGTTATAAGGATGATAAGTGTTGGAGAGTTAAGCGGAACTCTCGACCAGCAATTAGCAAATATTGCGGAGAACTACAGAAATAAACTTTCCCTGCTTGTGGCTACTATCGGAAAGATGATCGAACCGATTGTCCTCATTATAGCGGGGATCCTGTTTGCCATCATTATCGGCGGTCTCTTCCTTCCGATCTATGACCTGGTAAGCCAGGTTGGCGGAAGGTAATCACGATTTTATACTCTCACTCCGTACCTCTACTGTAAAGATCGGTAACTTCGGCAGCCGATAACACCCTGTTATATATTCTGATTTCATCAATAAGGCCCTTAAAGGGAAGTGAACCCGTGTAGAACCTTCCTATTATAGTATCCACAGGTGTAGTGTATGCTAATGCCCTTGTGACTGGGGGGTCTATGCTGCTCCCATTCACATAAAGAATATTATTATCCAAGCTGTTGTGGGTAATAACAATATGGTACCATATGTCCACATCAGGCGCCCAGGTGGTCTTAACATATGTGCATGCAGAGCCATCACCGACAAGAGCAGATACGTTATTGCTGGTCCCCATCTGCAGATTTATCCCGTGATTTGCATCGGGCTTGTTGGTAATGATCCCATTCCAGCTGTCTAATTCAGATGCCTTTACCCACGCTGAAATAGAAATATCCGGCGGGGTCAGGACTGCGTTATTGCCTACGTTTACATAATCGGTCCCATCAAACTCAAGGGCGTTTCCTATTATCCCTGTTGCTCCATAACTTGCCCCGTTATTAGTTCCGTGATTCGCCTGTCCCGAATAATCGTTGATATCTTTTCCGCCGGGGGCGGTTCCTCCTTCGGTCTCATCCATTTTGTAGTAGGCAACCAGGCTGGCCTGGTTGTAAAGATCTGTTATGTCGACCGGCGAAAGGGCTCTGTTGAAGAGGTTGACCTCATCGAGCCAGCCATTGAGGTACGCATGGAAACCGGCATAAGCCATCTGAAACGGGTCACTTGATATATAGGGCGTTTGTGAATAACTTGTCGAGGCGCTTACGGCTTTATCGATATAGACCTTCATGGTGGGGGCGGGGGGGGTGGTGGTGGAATCATCATCATAAACCCCGACGACATGATGCCAATCACCATCGTTTACCGTGACCGTCGTCTGGCAACTTCCATTTCCCCCGGCAGAGTAAATCTGAAAAAGTATGGTTCCATCGGTATCCAGCCACAGGCCATAGTTCCTGCTTGTCGAGTTGCCCTTACCTGCAAGGCGCACCCAATCGGAAGCACCGGCATTAACTTTCACCCAGAGTGCCATCGTAAATGGCGCGGCAAGTCTCAATTCCGGGGAATCAGGCACGCTCACATAACCGCTCGACCCGTCAAACTTCAGGGCAGTCCATACCTTTCCCTGCTCCCCATACGTCACTGTACCATAAGCCGTTCCATCGTTGTTTTGATCTGAATGATCCTCTATTGTTCCGCTGGATTCATCCAGCCACCACTCACCCACATGTCCGGTATAGTATGGTGTGCTTGCCCCACCGCCGCTGATGTTCAGGGTGTAATAACCTGAATCAATCGTGTTGTCCGTGCAGGTACTATCGTTAGCCGTCAGTTTGAATTGATAGCCGGTCCCGGCCGTTGAGGTCGAAATCTTTCTGAATCTGGCGGTTGCGTCTCCGGTTTTGACCACCTCAAATCCGCCGGGATTGGTTCCAAGCCAGGTAACAGCCCAGTTTGCAAGGGCGCCAAGACGTGAACCGGATACGGTGAAATCACGGTAAAAATCAGATGTGGTACAATTAAAGGTTTTGGGCGCCGATGGGGAAATAGTAAGAGTGCCGTTGGCAACTGTAAGGGTAAATGTCCGTTCATCCGTCCTGCTTGCCGCATCTGTTACTCTAACTGCAATACTGTATGTGCCGGCGCATTTATCTATGGTTCCATGTAATTCTCCGGTATTGGGAACTATAGACAGGCCGGGAATTCCTGAAGACAGGAGCTCCCAACCATAAGGCGTTGTGCCGCCTGTCGCGGCAACGGTGTAGCTGTAAGCACTGTTTATGACCCCATTACTAAGGAAAGTCGTGGTAATAAAGACGCTGTCGGCCGCGCAGTCCCTGGTTTCATCCTTATCGGCCTTTATCTCATTTTCAGCCAGGGCACGGTTGTATATTTTTACCTCATCAATCATGCCGCCGAAGAAACTTATGGGAGAAGTATCGCCGCGGGCGCCAATCAGCAACTTACTTCCATTGCTGCCCATTGCCCCTGCCTGGGTTCTGGAATAAACCTCGACTCCATTCTTATAAAGAATCTGCTGGGAGCCGTCGTATACAGTGGTTACATATGTCCATTCGTTTGCCGTTACGGGAAAGGATGTTCCGCCATCCCACGCCCAGTGGGGCTGCCATGCGTAACTGACATATCCTCCATTTACCCTCGTCTCATAAAGGTTTTCCTTGTTGAATATGATATTATCTCCCGATGACCCGTCCCACTTTATCCAGGCAGAAATTGTCCATGGATAAGTGCCCGGATCAAGGTCGCCGTCAGCAGGGTCACCCAGGTTTAAATAGCCACCATTGGTATCGTTGACTCGAGTAAACACCCCTGCCCTGCACACCTTGCCGCCGGAGGGGGTAGTCTGCAAGGGTAGAACCCCGGAACCGCCTGATGCCGCCACCCCGTTGCTGCCACCCGAACCGGAATCAAGCACCTCGCCTGCCGTGCCGCTCCATGCATAGTTTTCCATGCGGTATTCCGCCACCGTATCTGTATAACAACTGCCCGTACATGTAGATCGGGTAAGGTCGTAAAGATCGCTTATTTCAGCTGCGGATAACTCACGGTGGTACACCATCACCTCATCAATTAACCCCTTGAAGCAATGGTCCGTACTGGAATAATAACCGCCGATAACAAAAGTTTCTGCATTGTGAATATTAGTGGTTGGATCGTCTGTAGCTGTTTTCTTCAAAACATTATCAACATAAAGATTTCCGCCATTTGCCGCGCTGTAAGTATAAACTACATGGTGCCATTCGTTGTCATTATAGAGTTCACTGCTATAATCTATCTCACCGCCGCGTGTCCCTGAGGTTTCATCGCTGACCCACGCACGCAGTGAGCCATCCGAATCGTAGCAGAGGGCCGTACTCCAACTTGAACTGCCGGTTGAATCAGAAAACTCAATCAACCGGGGAGAACCGCTACCGCCGCCCGGCGATTTGAACCAGCATGCCAGGGTAACCTGATCATTAAAGGTCATTATGTCAGCACCGGTAAGAACATCACTCATAATCTCATCATCGATACCGTCAAATGATGCAGCCCGGCATATTTTGCCTGAATGGACGGCAACAACTCCGCCCGATGCTTTGCCGTAATGATTACTGTTCCCAAGTGAATCAACTACATCATAGCTTGAACCATCCCATGTCGTACATTCATCGAACCGCCATTCCGATTCCATGCCCTCGGTATATGGAGCGCCGGCGCCCGACTCCGTAACCGTAACCGTAAGGATAATATTTGCAGTGTTAGTCGGACAATCATGATCGGTGGCCGTCAGTGTGAAGGTATAGGAACCTGCGGTAGTTATTCCGTCTTTTTTGATGACAGTTGTATTTCCCGTATTATTATAGGCAAATCCCGAAGCCCCGCCGGTATTCAATGTCCAGTCAATATCTCCGATATGCCCTCCGTGGACTTCAAAGGTCTCCTCCTGGGTGGTACTGTTCCAGGTGATATCTGTGCCGGAACCGCTTGTACGGGCGACAGACAGGTTTTTTGCAACCTCAACTGTAAATGATTTTGTGTCTGTGGTAGGAGCAGGGTCTGTTGTAGAATCAGTTACTTTAACTCCAATGGTATAAGTACCCGGACATTGAGAAAGGGTGCCGGATAAATGTCCCGTATAGGGATGAACGTAGAAATCCGTAAAGCCGCCGTTAGCAGTCAGTTCCCATCCATAGGGTGTTATCCCGCCAGATGCAGTAAAAGTAACTGAATAGTCGCTGTTCAGGTTACCAGAGGGTACACTCCCTGTAGAAATCTTGACATTCTCACCACCGGCAAGACAGGCAGGATCACCAAAGCAATCAGGATCAGAACAGTCTACCAATCCATCGCCATCATCATCTATACCGTTAGTACAACCATTAGTGTAAGAATTTTCAACTCCGCTGCCGCCACCACCACCGCTGCTGCCACCGGTGCAATTTTTGCCGATAAGTATCGTGAACGAGGTATTTCCCATGAAATCGTCATAACTGGTGGTTATAAACCTTTCAGGATCATCAAATTCAGCATCATCAACACCATTGTAGCCATCAAAAAAACCATTTGACCCATCGAGGTCTTTGGGTCCGCCACTCACAATTACATAGGCCACGTTTGTCTGTGTGCCGTCTTCTTTGGTAACGTAAAGTTTCGCAGAATCAAAAGCCGAAGAACTGGCAGTACTCAGGACACTGCATAAAGTACTGGTAGAGGTAGCAGTCAAATCAGAATAAACACCATATTTCATGCGGTTACCCCATACATCATCGCCGGAAGAAAGGCCCAGATCACGAAAGGGGAAATTTCCGAAATAGGTATCGGCATCCCCGTTACCATCCGTGCCACTGTCGGCATAAGGCAACCGTCCGTTGGCCGTTACATAACCCTGTAGGGCATAGTCTACCTTCTCCAGAACAGCTCTGTTCTTTCTGATCTTTGCCGATTGAATCAGGGAGGGTAAAACCGAGGCCATAATGGAAATGATAACACCCACTATGACCATAACTACGGCCATTTCAATGAGGGTAAAACCAGGGTTTTTTCTTAATTCATTTCTGAATTGCATGACCGGTCTTCTCCAAAATAATGCAAAAACATGGCCTTCTTATACCTTACAATACTGCGGGATGGCGTTCCATGTGCCATTGCCTTTGGTCGGGTCTGCAACTGTTAATTCCAAAAATTTTTTATTGGTTCCTTAAATAAATTATCCTAAGTCCTTCCAGAGTGAGCATTCCATCGACCACCTCTATGCTCTTCGTCTCAGGAGCTATTATTTCTGCGAATCCCCCTGTTGCCACAACGAAAGGATTCGATTTAACTTCATCCTTTATACGATCCACTATCCCATCCACAAGACCCGCATAACCGAACATGATACCGGCCTGCATACTGCTCACCGTATCTTTGGCAATGATGGATTTAGGCCTGATGAACTCCACCCTGGGAAGCCTTGAAGCTGCTTCAAAAAGAGCTTCACTTGATATAAGTATGCCCGGTGCTATACATCCCCCCATATACTCCCCTTTTTCCGAAATATAATCAAAAGTGGTGGCGGTACCAAAATCCACGATTATAAGCTCTCTCTTGAACTTCTCATAAGCGGCAACGGCGTTTACTATTCTGTCCGCACCTACTTCCCTTGGATTATCATAAAAGATCGGCATTCCTGTCTTGATCCCCGGCCCAACAATCAGCGGTTCTACATTAAAATATTTTTTACAAAGCGGCTTCAAAATATTCAACATGGGTGGAACAACACAAGAAATTATAATGCTGTCAATTGATTTTAAATCGACATCGGTTGTTCTGCATAAATTGAGCATCCTGATTCCGTATTCATCAACCGTATGGTAAACAACCGTCCTGATTCTCCAGTTATGCAAGAGTCTTTCCCCATCATACAAACCGAGCACCGTATTTGTATTCCCAACATCAATAACCAAAAGCATAATCAATTCTCCACCAAAGAAACATCACCTGCTATTACGCGTTTTATCTTCTCCTTTTCATCAAAAATAAGGAGCGCACCATACTCATCAATACCGACCGCTTTCCCTGCTTGAATATCATCTCTTAAAACAACCCTGATGTTTTTCCCAATAATTCCGGCATATTTTGTCCATTCGTCTCTTATCGGGCCGAATCCCTCGGATGAAAATTTTTTATACCACTTTTCGAGGGAATCATACAATCTTATTGTAAAATCGAAACGAGAAATATCTCTCCCCACCTCCTCACTCAAGGATGTGGAATTATCTCGAAACTCCTTGTGAAAATCCTCTTTTTTCATTATGATATTAATGCCGATTCCAACTATGACAAAATCAACTTTCCCACCGGAAGTCCTCATTTCCGTGAGAATACCGCATATTTTCTTTCCACCTATCTGAACATCATTCGGCCATTTTAATGTAACATCTTCCGGGCAATATTCAGAAAGGACCCTGGCCACTGCAACACCGGCCACGAGGGTTATCCGGGGGGCCATTGCAGTTTCTATCGAAGGCCTCAATATAATTGAAGTATATATATTACTCCCGGGAGGAGACTGCCATACCCTGTCCATACGCCCCTTCCCTTTCGTCTGACAGTCCGCAATGACAACCGTACCCTCCGGAGCACCAGCCCTTGCAAGTCTGGAGGCATATATATTTGTGGAATCGACCTCTTTTAAAAAGTGTACCTCGTTCCCTATAAGCCTCCCTGAAAGGCGGTCGGCAAGATCACTTTGATTAAACATAACTTTTAGTTTCAAGTTTTAATTTTTAAGTTTGATGCGCTTGTAAAAAATCGAAATATGCACAATCTTGTCGTTCCCGTGAAGCTTGTCCTCGACTCTGATCGGGGAACGGGAATCCAGTCTTTTCAAGTGCTTAACCCTCTGTGGATTCCCGCCTACGCGGGAATGACAGACTTTTTGCGAACTTGTCAACTTTAGGTTTTCAGCTTCAGACT